>JAJRQZ010000110.1 GCA_024279935.1 Bacteroidota bacterium | reverse complement strand
TGATGCCACTCTGGAAAAATTATGCAATTATCTAAATGAGACTCAAACTAAATTCCCTGATGCAGACCTGACATTAGTCTATAAAATCTTAAAAATGGGGTCAACTTAAATCACAAGGAGTCAGTTGTTCTGAAGTTCTTTTAATGACTAAGACAATCTTTTATTCACCTTCTTCGTTGTCGTATTTTTAAAGTCCTCACAGACAACCGCCTGCTGTGGGTTTAAAAATACTGCCGCCTCGAATTTGAACAAAATGTTGTCTTTTGCAATGGTCTTTTTAGGTGTTTGTGTATGAAGCGTTGGGCATTTCGAAGCACTTCACTTTCAGTGTGCAGTAAATTTTATTTATATCTGCAAAACTCATTTTGACCACTTATTGCCCAATGATCTATACACTTTGTTGTGCGGTCGTACTTCCTTTTCAGTCAGCGTTGGCAGAGTAAGCTCTTTTGCAATTTTGGGTAAACCTATTTTAGGACGAGTCAATTGCAAATGTTCTTGCTCTTGCGTTGGCTTATTCAATCAGTTGCCCGACTTTATTTACTACTTGATATCCTATTTTTTCAAATTCGCTAAAATGTGCTTTCCCGCATTTAATTTTCAATTGTTCCGAACCACTCAGCTTTGATAAATCAACTTGCGCTGTTCCTGTATCTTTTGTTTCTGCTACAAAATAAATTTTCTTGTCATCTTCAAAAACCACAGCCCAATCAGGATTGTAATTTCCTATCGGTGTTGGTATTTTAAACCAATTGGGCAGTTTGAAATAGAATTTAATTTGGTCGCTTGTTTCACAATCTTTGGCAAATTTACTTTCAACTCCTGAATCCAAAGGGATTAATTCTTCAAAAATTGTTTTTGAAGAATCCGAAACTTCAAAAGTGTAATCATTCAAATAAACTTCTAATTCTTGTGCTTCAAACAAAGTCATTTCATATTCAGAGCCGCCAATTTGTTGGTATTTGATTCCGTCGATCATAATGTCGTACAAAGTCCGTTTTATGGCTTGTGCAGATAAGTCCAAAAACAATTGCGGATTGGTTAAAATATCTCCAATTCTGCCAGACTTACTCAAAATCTCTTGTATCGTAGAACGTGTTAATTCTGTCTTACTTTGAATGTAACCCAAAACATCAGGGATTTTCCAGGAATAGCCTCCGTAAGATTCAACTTTGTCTCCTGCATACATTGTTTCAACTCCTTCATCAGTCATATTTATTGAAACTTTTGTTGAACGAATGGAAGGTGCTTTTATCTCTGGCAAATCTTTTACTGCTTTTGAAGCGGAAGCAATCAAACCTTGTGTGTCATAATCCACCCGATAAGTTGTTTTCTTTTTGAGCTGTTCCCAAATCTCCAGGAATTTCGGGTCTGCCTCAAATCCTTTTCGGTACTTGATTGCTGTACGTTCTCTTTTGTTTTTAATTCTTCCTTTAAATTCTACTCCGCAATCATCTTCAATTTCTTTTTGCAGGGTCTTGGCAAAATCGTCATAGGCTTCATTTGCAATAACAGTCAATCTGTTAATATTTTGGTCGTAAGTCCTTTTTCCTGTCTGGTCAACTGCCAAACGTAAACCCCTGCCAATTTCCTGTCGCTTCTTTATATCTGATTTTGTTTCGTTCAATGTACAAATCTGAAATACGTTTGGATTGTCCCAACCCTCACGCAATGCAGAATGAGAAAATATAAACCGCAAAGAATTATCCAATCCTAATAACTTCTCTTTGTCTTTCATTATCAGATTAAAAGTATCGGCTGAATCTTGACTGTTTTGTGAAACGGAAGTTTCCTTTGTGTCTTTCCATCTTCCTTTTTTGTCTTGTGAAAAATAACCGTTATGTACATCACTTACATGAAATTTATCTAACTCTTTAAAAGCTGGTTTTGAAATGTATTCTTTGTAAATCTCTTCAAACCACCCGGCAAATTTCCCCTGAATTGGATTTCCTGCACCGTCATATTTTCGATAGTTGCCAACTTTATCAATAAAGAACAAAGACAATACTTTAATTCCTTTTTTGTTTAGGCGTTTTTCTTTCTTCAAATGTTCTTCAACGGTCTTTCGGATTTGCATTTTCATTATTTCATCTGTCAAACCGCCTTGTGTGTCTCCTAGGTACAAAATACTTCCGCTTGAAAGCGAAATGCAGTTATTTGCAGCATCAATTTCTTCAACAATATATCCGTCCGAATAAACCTCTCTTTCGTTGGAAAGCTTGTATAAATCATCACCGACTTTTACGCTTACTTTTTTCTTTTTTACTCCGCCTTTATCGTTGCTGTTTATTGAAACTTTGGCAGTTACTTTGGTTTTGGTTGCTGTAATTGATTCTACCGATACAAAAGCATCATTGTAGGCGTTTTCTTCAATAATTGAATCAACTTCAATTTGTTTTACCAAACCCAGATCATAAGCCTTAACAGGATTTAAACTATAAGTTAAATTGTACAGATTACGGTGCGTGGCCGAATAACGAAGTGTGCAAAGTGAGTTTAAATTGTTTATGGCTTTTATCCTTTTTTCTGTTTCCATATTTTGCGGTTCGTCCACAATTACAAATGGATTAGTCGCCTGAATAAACTCAATTGGTCTTTGTCCGTTCAGTTTATCGTTTGGTTTATTGATAATGTTTTCGTCTTTGGCAAACGAATCAATATTGATTACCAAAACCTCAATTGTGTTGGTCGTTGCAAACCCCCTTAATGTTGAGACTTTGCTGCTATCGTAAACCTGAAAATTGATTAGTGTGTTATCATAAAGGTTTTGAAAATGTTGGTGCGTAATTTCCAAATTCTTCAAAACTCCTTCACGGATAGCAACAGAAGGAACAACGATTACAAACTTTTTGAAACCATATAGTTCATTAAGTTCATAAATGGTTCTTAAATAAACATAGGTTTTTCCTGTACCTGTCTCCATTTCTATGGAAAAGTGCATTCCATCTAATTCAGTTGATTTATCAACCTCATTGGTTTCTTGTATGCTTTGCAGATTTTCTAAAATCTGTTCTTCTGATAAAACAAGATTATTCCCAACGCCATTAATTAAACTTAATGTTCCTTTCTCTTTTAGGTCGTATTCCATTATGGAATCTTCCATAGGCTGGCCTTCAAATAAACCGGTGATTGATTTTATGGCATCTTGCTGGAATTGCAGATTAGAGTCAAACGTTAATTTCATTATTCCGGCAGTTCTTTAGGGTTATTTGAATCTAAATAAACATCATCTGATATTTTTTTAAGCGATTTCAAAAAATCTTGTTTATCGAGGATTTCCTTTTGGTATTGTGCCATGTTGTAAAGTTTATTAAAGCGGTCTTTAATACTTGTTCCTTGACGAATCATATCGGCATTGGCTGATTCGAGGTTGGAAAGAACGGCAAGTTCGTTAATGCTGGCTATGTCTCTGAGGTTTTTTTCGTTCAATGTCAGTTTTGGGTTTGCCTCGCGCCATTGTTTAGCCGTGCAACCGAAAAGTGCGACATTCAGGATTTCGGCTTCTTCGGCATATGCCAACCACTCGGTTTCTTTTGGATAGTTTGATTTTGGTAATATATAATCTTTTACGGCATCGGTTTGAATGGTGTAATTGACTTTGCTCAACACCCTCTTTACATTCCATTCCAGGTTGTATTGATTAGATTCTATTTCCTTTAAACGTTGGTATTCTTTAACTATGTAGAGCTGGAATACGGGGCTTATCCACATGCCGAAATTAAAAGCAATGTCTTTGTGGGCATAGGTTCCTCCATATCTTCCTGCCCTGGCAATGACACAAGATGCATTTGTTTTTTCGATCAGTTGTTTAACACTGATTTTAAAAGCATTTGAACCTGCGGATTGTCTAATTGTGGCGAATTCGCCATAATTAAAATCGGGGTTGTGCATTGATTCCCATGCTGCTATATAATCGAGTGTATTGGCATTGCGCAACCAATCGCTGATGAAGAATGAGCCGTCTTTGGCTTTTATCATATCCGTAAGGCTGATAAAGTCTTCGGATTTGTGTTCAACAATTGTAATGACATTGCCCTCAACCTTTATTTTCTTTATTTTATTGGTCATTTGTATATGGTTTTAAATTCAATACCGGCATCTTGTTGGAATTGTAGATTGGATTCAAACGTTAATTTCATAGTCTTTCCTTATATCGTTTTAAATTCAATCTCGGCATCTTTCATTTGCAGGGAAGTATTGGTTTTTAACTGGTCGTTGCCTTTAAACAGCCTGTCGAGAGCAATTACTTTTTGAGGTTTCCCGCCAATTACCGAATCAACAATTTCCTGTGTTGCTTTTTCAAGCATAAAAACCAACTCATTGTCATTAACACAATAATAATTTTCTTTATATTCTAATTTACTGTTTAGGTCTTTGCCACTTTTCAGCAAAAGTTCATAAACCATATTTTCAGTAGTGGCTTTTTCCGAAACAGGGTCAACGAACAGTTTCATTTGTTTTTCTAATGCCTCTGCATCATTGCCTTTTATTTGTTGCCATTGTTTAAAGTTGCTGTCGGATACTTTCAGCACTTTGAAACCTAAATCCTGGGAATTGAGGTTTTTGATTTCGGATTGCAGATTTTTGATTTTTTCTACTTTGCCGTCAAGGTCTAATTGGCTTTCCAGTTCTTTTATCTCTTTTTCTTTGGCTTTGATTTTTTGGTTGATTTCTTCCTGTATTTTTTTGCCTGCCCTGCGTATGCGTTCTTTGGCTATGTCGGCTATGGTTTTGTAGCCCGCTTTGTGTGCCTCGCTTTTTTCGTTAGTAAGTTCGGGTAGTTGGACACAGATATATTTGCACTTACGCTTGCTTTGCTTGTTTAAATCCATTACAGCATGAGCTGTAGTTGCTGAACCAGAAAAGAAATCTAAAACTAAGTCCGAAGTATTTGTTGAAATTTCTAGAATTCGCTTAATTAAGGTAGTTGGTTTAGGTGTGTCAAAAGGTGCTTTAGAATTGAAAATTGACTTTAATTCTTTGTTTGCAGCATCGTTATGTCCGACTTCTTGAAATGTCCACCATGTTGTAGGTACACGACCTTGTTGCACTTCATTCAAATATCTTTTCAATTGAGGTGCTCCTGTACCGTCCTTTCCAAAAAAAATACGTCCTTCATTAAGCCACCTTTTTATTGTTTCTGTACTTCCTCTCCAGCAGCTTCCTGAGGGAGGAAGATATTCAATTCCAGTATTAGGATTTATTATTGGGAAAACACCTGATTCAGAAAAACTCTTGACTAACAGGTTATCAGAACGCCACAATCCTTTACCATCACTATCATCATTCCTGTAAGGTTTGTTTTGCTCAGCAGTTCTGGAAAGCAAGTTTCGTTTAAAACCATCAGACTTTTGATACACAATTATATGATCATGCATTGGAGAGAAACCTTTTGCATCATTTGTCGCTGCATATTTCTTTTGCCAAACTATATTTGCCATAAAATTCTCCTCCCCAAATACCTCATTCATTATCAGTCTCAGGTTATGCGCCTCGTTATCATCAATAGAAATAAATATTACTCCATCTTGTTTGAGCAGGTTTTTGGCTAAAAATAATCTTGGGTACAGCATACTGAGCCAATTGCTGTGGTATTGTCCGTTCTCTTTGCTGTTTTTACGGAACATACCGTCTTTGGTCAAATAGCCTTCTTCATCCTTGTCGCCCACCCGTTTTTCGTATTCTGCTTTTGTTTCAGAAAATTTGTCGGGATAAATAAATGAGTCGTTTCCTGTGTTGTAAGGCGGGTCAATGTAAATCATTTTTACTTTACCAAAGTAAGATTTTTGCAACACTTTCAGCACTTCCAAATTTTCACCTTCAATAAAGATATGTTCGGTTTCGTCAAAGTTTACACTTTCCTCTTTGTCGGGTACAAGTGTTTTGGTTGTTGGTGCTTGCAATACTTTAAAGGCTTCGCTTTTTCCTGCCCAATTCAGCACATATCTTTCATTGGCAAAGTTTATATCTTCTCCAAGCGTTGCTTTTAGTTTTTCCCAATCAACTTTTCCCTCAGTAAATGCTTCCGGTAATATTTCCTTTAACTGTTGCAGTTTTGTTTCCTGCGGTGTCAGGCTTTTTCCGTCCATGTTTCTTTACCCTCTAATTCTAAAACTCATCAATCACAAAGATACTTTTTCTTTCTCGTTTTTTCGGTCGGGCGTTGGTAAGAAATAGCTCCATTGGTTTTTCAGGGTTTGCCTGTGTGTCGGCAAAAAACCAAATGTGCTATTTGCGCGTTGGCTCTTTTTTCGTGTGCCGCACAAATACCGACAAAAAACCTGCTTGCTTATTTGTTCTCAAATTCCCTAATTAGCTCTTCTGGAGTCTTACCTAAGTTTTTCAAGGAAATCATGGCATCATCAACATATTCATTATAAGGATATTGATCAATGAACTTTTTATAATATCTTTCTGCGTTTACATTGTCTTTCAATAAATCCTCAAAAACAAAGGCCTTCAGGAACAAAGCATAAGGTGCATTGCTGCTTTCAGGGTAATGATCAATTACCATGTTTAATGATTTAATGGCAGCAACAGGTTTTCTCATGTTCATTAAGATGTCTGCCGATTTTAAATAGTATTCCGGGGCAAGGCTGTCCTCGTGGTTGCTTTTAGCCCAATTAATATAAAAATCCGATAACTTCAACGCATCGTCGCGATTTATTTTTTGCGGGTTCGCATTGGCAAATAGAACTCTTTCATAATACGATATGCTATCGGCAATATCATCTTCAATAATATTGTTCTCATCGGCTTTATGCTCCGAATTATTGCACGAGCCACTAACAAATGCAATAAGCAAACTAATTGTAAGCAATTTTAAATATCCCATATTCAATTATTTAATGTTAACGTCTTGATTTTTTTCTCGGATAAATCATTTTATATTCAGCGGGGGAGATACCGTTCGATATGTCTTTTAGCTTTCGTTTTAAAAGCATCTTTTTTAATTGAGGAAGCCTTTCGACGAACACTATTCCCTCGGTATGATCATATTCGTGCTGGATGATACGGCTCAGCATGCCGCTAAATTCCTCTTCATGAGTCGCGAAGTCCTGATCCTGATATGTGATCCTGATAGTTTCATGCCTTTTCACGAACTCATTGATGCCGGGAACGCTCAAACAGCCTTCCTCCATTTCCCATTCCTCGCCCTCGAAAGAGGTGATTCTCGCATTGATAAAAACCTTTTTGAAGTCCTTGGCCTCTTCAAACTCTTCGCCGTATGGAGATGCATCGATCACAAATAACCTGATGGCCCGGTTTATCTGTTGTGCTGCCAGCCCGACACCGCGCGAATTATACATGGTCTCAAACATATCATCGATCAGCTTATCCAGTTCAGGGTAGTCTTTTTCTATATCTTCTCCTGCCTTTTTAAGGATAGGATGTCCGTATGCCGTGATAGCCAACATCTTTGTTCTTTAGTTTATTCCAACGATTTCAAATACGATTGTAGTATCAATACGGCACTAATTTTATCAACCAGTGCCTTGTCACGGCGTTTCTTCTTGCTCAAACCGCCGTCTATCATGCTTTGAAAAGCAATTTTAGATGTAAACCGTTCATCGTATCTTTCAATTTTCATGTCAGGGAATTTCTTTTTAAGAACAGCTACGAAGGGCTCAATATATTTTGTTGAGTCAGAAGGCCTATTGTTCATATCCTTTGGCTCGCCGATAACGATAGACTCAACATCCTCATTATTAACATATTCGCTTATAAATTTCAATAATTCCCTTGTTTGGACAGTACAGAGTGCCGTTGCGATAATCTTATCGTTATCGGTAACGGCTATACCGGTTCTTTTACGTCCATAGTCAAGTGCCAAACTTCTTCCCATCAACTTGCAAAAATAAAAAAAGGAGGCATTAAACCCCCTTTTTTAATATAATAGATGTGTTATTTATTGTTTGATCCGCATTTTGTAGAAAGAGCGATAAACGAAATAAAGCGCAATAGCCAGGAATGCAAGCCCGACATAAGGGGCAATAGCCCTAAAGTGAACGGAAATAGCAATCTCCATGGCCAGCAAGCCAAACAAAGTAGTAAACTTGATAACAGGGTTCATCGCAACTGAGGATGTATCTTTATATGGGTCGCCAACTGTGTCTCCAACAACTGCGGCAGCGTGGAGGTCGGTGCCTTTCTCCTGCATGTCAACCTCTATGACCTTTTTGGCGTTATCCCATGAGCCACCGGCATTTGCCATGAAAATAGCCTGATATAAGCCGAAAAATGCTATCGATAATAAATAACCGATAAATAAAGCAACAGGCAATGAATTGCTAAGGACATCGGCATGGGACATCCCGTCTTTCAATCCGGAAGGAGCCGACAGGAAAGCGAAAGCCAAAGCAAACGAGAACAATGCAATAAAAATATTCCACATGCCTTTTTGTGCATAGAGGGTACATATTTTAACAACTTCCTTCGATTTGCTTATATCGGCTTTCTTCTCAGCGTTGGGGTCCAGATTGATGTTTTGTTTGATATACTCTGTGGCACGAGCGGCACCTGTTGTAACAGCCTGAATAGATGCGCCTGTAAACCAGTATATTACCGCTCCCCCTAGTAAGAATCCCAGGACTGTATATGGATTCAGGATATTTAATACCTGTTCGGGCTTGATACCCAAAGTTTTCTCAATAACAAGGATCAGGGAGAAGATCATGGTGGTGGCGCCAACTACGGCAGTACCTATCAACACAGGTTTGGCGGTGGCCTTAAAAGTGTTGCCGGCCCCGTCGTTAGCCTCAAGGAAATATTTCGACTTCTCGAAATCAGGCGTAAAACCAAATTCTTTCTCAATCTCCGGAGTAACTTCTTTTTGGTTTTCCTCAATCAGCGACAGTTCGTAAATCGACTGGGCGTTATCTGTAACAGGGCCGTAGCTGTCAACAGCGATGGTAACCGGGCCCATGCCCAGGAAACCGAAGGCCACCAGGCCAAAAGCGAAAATTGATGGATATATCATTATGTTCTCAAGCCCGAAGGTACTGGCATAATAGCCAATGAACATCAATAGGAAGAAAACCATGCCCTGCCAGAATGCGCTGAAGTTGCCGGCAACCAATCCGGAGAGTATATTTAATGAAGCGCCGCCTTGTTTTGATGCCTCGACAACCTCTTGTACATGGGTCGATTTGGGGCTTGTAAACAACTTGGTGAATTCAGGGATAAGAGCAGCGCCCAATGTCCCGGCGCTGATTATTATCGAAAGCGTTATCCACAAATCGTATTTCATATCGCCTATCATCCAATAACTGGCAGCAAAAGTTACTATAATCGAAACTATTGATGTGATCCAAACCAATGAAGTAAGTGGTTTTTCAAAGTCGAGGTCGGTAGCGTTTTTATATTTGGCATTTGTGATTGCGCCATTGATCCAAAATGACACTATTGATGTAATAACCATGAGTATCCTCATAACGAATATCCACGAAAGCAATTCAACCTTGTTCAACTCGCCGGTAACGGTAGATGGAAGGGCCAGAACGATAAAAGATATCAAGGCAACACCCGTAACGCCGTAAGTCTCGAACCCGTCGGCAGTAGGGCCAACGCTATCACCGGCATTGTCGCCCACACAGTCTGCAATTGTTCCCGGGTTCCTGGGGTCGTCCTCACCTATCTTGAATATAACTTTCATAAGGTCGGATCCGATATCGGCAATTTTTGTGAATATACCACCTGCTATCCTTAATACCGAAGCACCAAGGGATTCCCCTATGGCAAAACCTATGAAGCTGGCGCCTGCATACTCACCGGGTACGAACATTAAAATAACGAGCATCATTGTAAGCTCCAGCGAGATAAGCACAACGCCAATGCTCATGCCTGCGTTAAGAGGTATGTTCAAAAGCTTTACCGGCTTTTTCTCCAAGGAGGCAAACGCCATTCTTGAGTTGGCCAGGGTGTTCATCCTGATTCCGAACCAGGCTACACTATAGGAGCCGAGTATCCCCAATATTGTCCAACCAAGTATCATTGCAACACCGCCCAGGCCGAAATGGGCATCGGAGAGCCAACCGAAATAAAATGCTACGGCAGACCCGATAAACAAAAATAGTATTGCAAGGAATTTCCCTTGTTGGATAAGATAGGTTTTTCCTGTCTGGTAGATCACATCCGCAACTTCGAGCATCGACTTGTGCGCCCTGATCTTTTTTACCTGGGCAAACTGATATAAACCGAACAAAAACCCTGCTATGGTGATTAAAAACCCCCAATACAAAATGGTTTCCCCCCTAATGCCGTCAGGGATAACTAAATCCGCCTCGCTCGCCATCGTCATGAACGGCAGGCTAAACAGTGTAATAAATGATAAAACTCTCTTCATAATATTATGGTTAAATGAAACAAATTTCAAACGTTTGCATTAAAATGCTAAAATATAAATTTAGAAATTATTATTGGCTTTTAATTTATTTTTTTATTAAAAGTGCGTTTTTAATAAACAATCTTAAAAGTTTGCTTAAAATGAAATTCAAAAAAGGTGTAAATATATTATTTTTTTAAAACAACGATGTTAGTAAATTACTAAAAACAAATTTAGCGTTTATATTGTATGAAAGATATTTTATATAATTTTATGCTCGCAATTTAATATTGATAAATGAAGAAGGTAAAGTTGGAGATCGTGGGCATGTCGTATAGCCAATCACAAAGCGGTGCCTACGCTTTGGTACTTGGGGTTAACGGTGAGAAAAAACGCTTGCCCATAATAATAGGGGGCTTCGAGGCACAGGCCATCGCCATAGAGCTGGAGAAAATGAAGCCCACCCGCCCGCTTACGCATGATTTGTTTAAAAATTTCGCCCTTCATTTCGGTATTCGGCTTAAAGAGGTGGTTATCAATAATTTCGTTGACGGAATTTTTTACTCCAAATTGGTTTGCATCACCAATGACGGCGATCTTACGGAATTGGACAGCCGCACTTCCGATGCCGTTGCCCTCGCATTGCGTTTCAATTGTCCCATTTTTGCTGAGGCCGCAGTCATGGAGGAAGCAGGTATAATTATGGAAGAAGGCGATGAAAGTGTTGAAGTGGAGGAAGAGCCGCAAAGACCGGAAACAAAATACAGCGACTATCTATTGCCCGAGCTTGAGGAAATGCTTGCTAATGCCGTCGAAAAAGAGAATTTCGAGGAAGCATCAAAAATAAGGGATGAAATAAAAAGAAGACAAAACAAATAAACCGATAAACGGTATTTCATATAAATCCCCTCGTTTAAAACAAAAACTACAGATAATGACCGGCTAATGATGCCTTGTTGCAACTTCGGCAGGCTTGTGCTCGTGCTTGAAGAATATCGCGAACAGGACCGCTATTATCAGGGAATAGGCTGCAAACGTTAGCCAGATGCCATTCCACTCGAAATCCCCCTCGGCATTTTTAAAGAAATTGTCGATTATCAAACCACTGCTCCAACTGCCCAAAATAGCACCGAAACCATTTGTCATCATCATAAACACGCCTTGGGCACTTGCTCGTATGCTTGAATCTGTTTGGGTTTCAACGAACAAGGATCCTGAGATATTGAAAAAGTCGAAGGCCATCCCGTAAACGATATTCGACAATATTATCATCCACAATGCCTCGGCAGGGTTTCCATAGCCGAATAGGGTGAATCGCAACACCCAGGCGACCATACTGAAGAGCATGACGTTTTTTATGCCAAACCGCCTTAAGAAAAATGGGATGGCCAATATAAAGAGCGTCTCCGACATCTGCGAGATCGACATGATTATTGCAGGATATTCAATCGACCATAAACCTTTGTATTCGGGAATTTTCGCAAAATCGTGCAGAAGCGTATCGCCATAGGCATTTGTTAATTGCAAGGAGGCGCCAAGCAGCATCGAAAAAATAAAGAACATAGCCATCTTGCTGTTCTTGAACAGAGTAAAAGCCTTTAATCCCAGTGAATCAACCAGCGACTTGCTTTCCTGGTTTTTGATGACGGCGCACTTGGGAAGCGTGAAAGAGAACAATCCGAGGACGAGCGAGGCCCCGGCCGCAACATAAAACTGTGCTGCCGATGTTTCTATCCTCAGCAGGCTTACAACCCACATGGCGACAATAAAACCAATGGTGCCGAAAACCCTAATGGGAGGGTAGTGCTTTATCACATCAAGTCGGGCGCCCTTCAATGCCGAATAGGCCACTGTGATGGAAAGCGAGATCGTCGGCATATAAAAAATCATGTTGAGCAACATTACCCAGAAAAAAGAAGTCGGGCTGTTTAGCTCGGGCAGCATAAAAAGAATTATAGAGCCGATAATATGAAAAATCCCGAGCAGCTTTTCAGCGTTTATCCAGCGGTCGGCAATAATGCCCGCTATGGCTGGCATAAATAAAGAAGCAATGCCCATGGTGGAAAAGATAGCGCCGAACTCTGTTCCTGTCCAGTCCCGGTTCTGAAACCAATATCCGCCAATCGTTATAAGCCATGCACCCCAGATAAAGAACTGCAGAAAGTTCATTATCGTAATCTTACTCTTTATCCCCATGATATTTTTTTATTTTAATCGGTAAATGTAAAATATTTTTAAAACGCAAAATATCCTCATGACCTCATTATTGGTTTTAATCCGTCGATTAAAAGGCTTGTTTTTTTTGGAATCTTTGTTAAGTGAATTCTAATCGTATAATTATCAATATTTTATAATTTGAATTTTTTATTGCTCAATTTATTTTTTAAAATTAAATATGTTGATAACTTTGGAGCGTATAAAATCATATATCTTTATGAAGCAGTATCTGGATTTATTAAATGAAGTATTGAGCAAGGGGACAAAGAAGACAGACCGTACCGGAACTGGCACTATCAGTTACTTCGGACCACAACTGAGGTTCGATTTAAAGGATGGATTCCCGATGCTCACGACAAAAAAGCTTCATCTTAAATCAATAATTTATGAGCTGCTCTGGTTTTTAAAAGGGGATACAAACATCAAGTATCTGCAGGAAAACGGTGTTAGGATATGGAACGAATGGGCAGATGAAAACGGCGACCTGGGACCCGTTTACGGTGCTCAATGGCGTAATTGGAATGCTGAGGGCATCGACCAGATAAGCATAGCCATCGACCAGATAAAAAACAATCCCGATAGTCGTAGGATTATTGTCTCGGCCTGGAATCCCTCGGTAATGCCGGAAAGTGGCAAAACCTTCGCCGAGAACGTAGCGGACGGAAATGCCGCCTTGCCTCCTTGTCACGCATGGTTCCAGTTTTATGTCGCCGACGGAAGGCTCTCGCTGCAAATGTATCAGCGCAGCGCCGATGTATTCCTTGGCGTTCCTTTTAATATAGCTTCTTATTCCTTGCTGTTGTTGATGGTCGCACAGGTTACTAATTTGCAGGCCGGCGAATTTGTGCATACCTTTGGCGATGCCCATATTTACCTAAACCATTCAGATCAGGTAAAACTGCAAATGGGCAGGCAACCAAAAGCCCTCCCGAAAATGTCGTTAAATCCGGGGGTTAAAAGTATCTTTGATTTTAAGTTCGAGGATTTTACCCTCACCGGTTACGATGCACATCCGCACATAAAAGGGGCGATATCCATTTAGTAATAAAACATTTAATAAAATTGAAGGAACACAATAAAAATATTTCGATAATAGTGGCAATTGCCTCCAATTATGCCATCGGGAAAGATAACGACCTTTTATGGCATATCCCCAACGATCTGAAACGCTTTAAGAAACTAACGGAAAACCATTTTATAGTTATGGGCAAGCGTACTTATTATTCTTTGCCTAAGCGTCCGCTCCCAAATCGCACCAGCCTGATAATAACAGATATAGCCGATGAGAAAATAGATGATTGCCTTATGGCTTATTCCATCGGCGATGCCGTAAGCAAAATGGACGGTGAAAAGGAAAACTTTGTCATAGGTGGCGGTTCTATTTATAAACAGTTTATGCCTTTGGCCAACAAACTATATATAACAAGGGTACATAAGGAATTCGATGCAGATACTTTTTTCCCCGAGATTTCGTTAGACGATTGGGAACTGGTTTACTCCATGGATATTGAAAACGATGATAAAAATGAATTTAATTATTCATTCGAAGAATATGTTAGAAAGACCAACTAGACTTATGAAGAGAGTTTTTTATTTAACGGCTTTAGTTTCTGTACTTTGTTTTGCGTCGTGCAAGAAGGAAAATAAGAACACAAGCGTGGATTATGCCTTCGGCGTTGAAGTCAGCTCCGACTATGTAAGCGCTCAGCACCTTTTGTTCACTTTGTCGAACACCTATTTTAAGGCGATTTACGATAGTAATTTGCTTGCTAGCGGTACAGCAACGATCGATGGGGCAATGGTCAAATATTTTCCTGATTCCACTTATCAGCTTCAAATATTTTATCCTGAATGGGGACAGGATGACGGCTATGGCAACTGGCGCCAAGGTGAGATATATGCTAAAGCAGATAGCGGCTTCTTCAAACAGCAGTTTCCTGTTGAAATAAGTTTCGTTAATTTCAATTTAACTAAAGACACCATAAACGCAGATAGTTATTCATACAGTTATATGGGTGATGAAAACGGTATGGATAAATTTAATTTAAGAGTAGTTAATGGCAGCCGAAATTATGAGGACACAAGCGGTGTTATTTCTTTTAATGCCGACCTTTCGGTAAATATAGTGAAGAACGACACGCTAAGCGGGTCGTCTCAGCCTGAATTATTGCTTTTTAGCGGGACAATGGATGGCATTTGTAGGAACGGAGATAGTTTTTCCACTGAATCCACAATTGATTTTATTAGCGATTTGAATTGTAACTGGATGAAAGACGGTGCGGTAACTATAAATTTCAACAAGGTCGAATATACCGGAACTATATATTTTAGCGATACTTCCATTTGTGAAAATTGGTATAACTTAGTAATCGACAATATCGACTTCCCATCAAAAATACAAAAACCAAAGTGGTTAAAGTGAAGATTTGTTGCTACTCAGCAAGTTTATCAAGTTGATTATCAATAGCCCCATGCTTCAGCGTGGGGCTATATATTTAAAATCTCAGTAGTTTTAGCGGAAATTTTGTGTTTTTCAAACAAAAATTGTGACAAAACGGATAGGTAGCCAATGAGTTAATATTTTTCTCTACTGCTGAGTAGTAACGAAGATTTAGTGAATTACTCGATACTTCATAAAATTTAAGATACAGGGATAGCAAGCCATATAAAAAGAGTTGGGCTTGTTTTCAATAAAAAAGATGAAACCGGTGGCCGAGAATGATGAAACCAATTATTCCCCCATCAACTCTTCGATTTTCCTCACCATCCCTTCAAATTCATTTCTGTCGTAAAGGCGGGTCAGATATGCTATCTTGCCGTTTTTGTCAATTACGACATTGCGCGTTACGCCACTTTGTTTATGGGCAAATTCCTGAAAGATCAAGGCATCTGGATCAAGAGCCATAGGGTAGGTGGTTTTCATTTTTTCCTTGAAAGCAACAACTTTGTCAAGAGTTTCATCAAAGTCAACGCCTATTAATATGAGATCATCGTTTTTAAACCTTTGCCATACTTCCTTTTCGAGATGTGGCATTTCCTTGCGGCAGACCGAGCACCAGCTTGCTGTAAATTGCAAAACAACGATCTTGTCCCTTAAATCATGCAGGTAAAGAGTGCCCCCGTCAGTTAAGTTTAACTTTATGTTCCCGGGCTCGTCGCCGATATTGACGATATAACCGCGGTTTTTGTTTTTTTCGACACTATCAGGTTTTTGTTCCTGGGCTTTTATAAGCCCAAGTGCTGCCATTGAGAGCATTATCAAAAGAAGTCTCATATCTGCTTTTTTGGCAAATGTAAAAATTATGTATTATTCAAGGATATGAAATACATCATGTTTTGCGCTTCTTCTTCTTTGCTGCCGGAAACAGTATATTGTTAAGTATCAGTCGGTAACCCGGACTGTTGGGGTGTAGGTTCAAATCGGTAGGGGGGTCTCCAATTCGATGCTGGTAATCTTCGGGATCGTGCCCGCCATAAAAGGTCCAGAAGCCTTTCCCGAATTCGCCGTGCATATAGCGGACTTCCCCGGCCGCTTTGTTCTCACCCATAATTATCACTCCCGATTTTATTTTATCCTTGTTAAAAGCCGTTGTCTGCCCCATGAATCCAGGAATTATCTTTACATGGTCCTGTGTTAGCATGCTGGGGATATGATCCCACTTTGCTGAAAACTCAAAGAGGCTGAAAAAATCGTTCGACTTGTTTATCGAGCGCGGACGCGTATAAGTTACGTCTATATCCGAGATCTCATATTCCGAAGGATTTTTAACGAGAGTGAAATCCTTGAACGCGAAACAAGGGGAATAGTCCAGTTTTTGCTGGGCATTGGCATCCATGGGGTCGCCATCGAACATAACATCACAGATATCTGTATGCTGTGCGGATAGTGCCACGTCATAGCTGTCGGTGGCCGAGCACATAGCAAAGAGGTATCCGCCCCCGGCAACAAACTCCCTTATCTTTTTGGCAACTGCAAGCTTAAGTTCCGAAACCTTTTTAAACCCGAGCTTATTAGCCATTTCTTCCGAGACTCTAACTCCTTCCTGATACCATGGGAAACTGCGATATCTCGACCAGAATTTCCCATATTGCCCGGTAAAGTCCTCATGGTGAAGATGTAACCAATCGTAGGTTGGAAGCAGCCCGCCGATAACCTCCTCATCATAAATCACGTCATAAGGTATTTCGGCATAAGTAAGCGCCAGGGTAACGGCATCGTCCCAAGGCTGCTTGTTCTTAGGCGAATAAACGGCAATCTTTGGAACTTTTTGCAGTTTCATATCATCCATGTTCACATCGGGGGCCGAGATCTCAATCCTGATGCTTTGAGCCTGAACATCGCTGATTACCTCATAGCTGACGCCTCTTACAATACATTCGTTCTCGAAACTTTCGGCGTAGGGCAGGAGATAGGAACCGCCCCTATAGTTGAGCAGCCAGCTGATCTCAACATCCTGCTCCAAAACCCAAAATGCTATCCCGTAGGCCTTCAGATGGTTTGCTTGTGTCTTGTCCATGGGTATAAGTATTTGGGCTGCATATATTTGCATTCCAATGCCTAGTAAGATAGCGAGTGTTGATATTTTAATGAGATTCTTCAAATTCTTTTTATTGTTCAGTCTGCAAACTTAATTTTAATTTCTTCATCAATAAATCGTAGTCGTGGTTTTCTGACTTATTTTTAAGATTTTTAAGAGCATTATCAACTTTATCTTGCTGCCAATCGTTTTTCAAAACAGCCAGGTCTGGAATTCCGGTCTTAATTATCTCGTCTCCCCCGTACTTTTGCTCTATAAGTTTTTCACCTGCCTTGGCACCTATAAATTTGATTTTAATATTTTTACCAGACTGCTTTATCATTTCCGCGGCCAAATCGGCGATATTGATGTTTTCGTTTGCCATAATAAAAACATCACCCGATTTTGAGTTTGTCATACAATTGGAAAGCAGTTCCGCAGCCTTGTCCCTTTCAATGAACCTTCTTTCCATTCCGGCATCAGTAACCTTTAGCGGACCGCCTGAGATCAGCTGCTTCCTGAATAATTCAGTTACGGAACCTGGACTGCCCAGCACATTGGGCATCCTGAACGACACCATCTTGCACTTTCCACCTGATTGGTTGCGCAAGTATTTCTCCGACAGGTATTTAGTCAGTCCAACCACCGATTCGGGCTCTCTCGCCAGATTTGACGAAACCGCCATAAAGCCTTTTACGGAATGTTTTACGCATAAATCAGCAAGCATTTTCGTACCGAAAAAATTTGTCCTGACAGCCAATAATGGATCTTCCTCTGCGGGGCCCAGCCTTGTTATGGCGGCAAGATGATACACATAGTCGGGCTGATGTTTTTTAAACAATGCATCTTGTCTTGCAAAATCAAGCAGGTCGGCAGTTTCATAAACCAATGCCGGATCAAGGAGCAACTTGCTGCTTCTTGAGCGTTGGCACGCGACAATTTTGCTGTTGGTGCTTGACAGCAGATGCCTTATAAGCTCTTTGCCGATAAAGCTCCCGGCGCCGCTGACCAGGATTATAGAATCATAATAATCAGTCATCATTATTGCAAAATTATTAATTTGGGCAAACCGTCAAATAATAATCGCAAATTTACTTTTTAAAGAAAATGAAAAAAATTACTTTTGCCGCATCTTTTGGATAGGAACGAAATCAACAATCAGTTCCTGTTTTTTTAAAGGACTAAATAAAAATTTGGCAAGATGTTTTTCTTGGCTTCATAAAACTTCAAAGTATGAAAAAGACTGCTTTAAATGATGTTCACCGCCGTTTGGGCGGCAAAATGGTTGATTTTGCCGGTTTCGATATGCCTGTTCAGTTTGAGGGAATTAATGCTGAGCATGAAACAGTTAGAACCAAATTAGGTGTTTTCGACGTTTCGCACATGGGTGAGTTTTGGGTAGAAGGCGAAAATGCTTTTTGCCTAGTTCAAAAAATATCCACGAACGATGTTGCCGCACTGACTGACGGAAAAGTACAGTACTCGTGCTTCCCTAACGGAAAGGGCGGAATTGTTGACGATTTTCTTTGTTATAGGTTTGGGCCTGAAAAATATTTATTGGTCGTAAATGCTTCAAACATCGACAAAGATTGGGCAAACCTCACTAAGTTAAACACTTTTGGCGCCAAGATCGAAAATGTTTCCGATTATACCTCACAACTTGCCGTTCAAGGTCCCCTTGCATTGAAAGCCATGCAGAAACTGACATCGGAAAATGTTATCGACATGGAGTATTATACTTTCAAGGAAATTGAATTTGCAGAAGTAAAGGACGTATTGTTCTCGACCACGGGCTATACCGGTTCGGGTGGATGCGAGCTGTATTTCCCGAACGAGAAAGCCGAACATATCTTTAATGCGGTGATGGAGGCAGGCGAGGAATTCGGAATAAAGCCAATAGGGCTTGGCGCGCGCGACACCCTTCGGCTGGAAGCCGGTTTTTGCCTTTACGGAAATGAGATCAACGACTCAAGTTCGCCAATCGCGGCAGGGCTTGGCTGGATAACTAAATTCGTGGATGGCAATGATTTCATCGACAGGAAACTTTTTGAGGAGCAAAAAGCAAATGGCGTTCCTCGTCGCTTGAAAGGTTTCGTAATGGTAGATCGTGCTATTCCGCGCCACGATTACGAAGTATGTGATGAAAATGGCGATGTTATCGGCAAGGTTACATCAGGGACAATGTCGCCAATGATCAAAAAAGGCATTGGTATGGCTTATGTTGACAAAGGATACTGGAAAGAAGGCTCCGAATTCTTTATCAGGGTTAGAAATAAACTTGTTAAAGCAGTGGTGAAAAAGCCGCCATTCTTCAAATAGTGTATATTATGGGATATTTAAAGCCTTCGGCCAAAGTGGCCGAGGGTTTTTTTTGTAATGCTAAAAATGTTCTTGTAACTTCTTGATCTTGAACCATTGAAACTTAGGTAAAAAAGGAAAGTAAACTGTAGGCAGCAAACAGGCGAAAATAATTTAGGGCTTTTATAATAAACGATTTATGAACGTAATTACCTTAATATAATACGAACTTATCGCTAAACACCCTTACTCCCGACTTTATTTTAATTATATAAATACCTTTTTTGTACTCGTTTAATACTAATTGAATTTGAGATTTCTTCCAGCCATCGAAACCACCGATATTCTTACCTTCAATATCAAAGATCATAATTTCATCAATTGGAACTTGGGAATTGATGCTTAATACCGAAATTGTCGGGTTTGGATAGATGGTAAGTCCCGCTTCGTTGTGCGACCGCAGTTTAGTTACAAATACCATCACAAAATCATCGTCGCTATTCGGTGCGTAGGCCGGCAGCGATTCGTAGGTTACGGGTGGAACACATGAATTATCGGTATATTGATTTGTTAGTTTATACCAATAGGGAGTTTGGAAATCGACACTCGGATATTTGTCGAAATACGAATTTTCTTCTGCATTTTTGTAATCAATATGCTTTAATAGCGAATAAATATCGCTGTCATCATCTTTCCTGTAGATGTTATAACCATCATGAGTAAGATATACACCCTCGTTAAAGTCCAGAAACAAGCTCCAGTTGCCATCCATATTATAATTCGAAAGAGTATCCCAATATGCCTGATCACCCATTTTGACCAAATTCCCATATCCAACTATGGGGTCTTCCATTTCAAGGCCGGCAGGAAAAGTGTTATAAGCCTGTCCGTAAACGGTATAGCCAAACCATAATTTAGAGGTATCGTATAGCATCAGGGGCGGGCTTATAAAAAATGAGCAAATCTCATCTTCAGAAGCAAGACTGCTAATGTTTTTGGAATATTGAAGAATATCCCCATCGGAGCCTCTCCATATCTTAAAAACCAAGCTGTCGAAATCAATATCTTGAATATAAGTTCTTATACGTGTAAGCGGCAAGCTATCAGCACCATAAGCTAATGAATCCCATTTTGCCGCCCATGACCATGTTTCCTGCGAGCTTGAGCCGACACCAGTATTTCCTTCAAACCAGGGCCATTCGCACCAGGTAATCGGGGCGGTGCTCCCAACCGGCTGTTCATCAATCCATTGCAGTTTTACCCCAAAACTGTCGGCATCCCAATAATAATCACCCATTATGTCCTTAGGGGCAATAGCTCCATTATAAACGATTATGTTGTCAAGTCCCCAGTATTCGCCTGCTGATGAATTTAATCCACTTATGCGAAAGCGTATTTTAAAGTAATTATGTGTTAGCAGGGAAGTTATGTCCTTTTTCCGGGTTTCCCATATATGACTTATTTGAGAAATCCCCATAATAGTGTGCCATTCAACGGAATCGAAAACTTCCACAAACATTTTCTCAACAAGGCTACTGTCGTCGGCATGCATATTTAAGTCGAATTTTATTGAGACGAACCCTTCTTCCCCAATATTGGCCATGGAAATCCAATTGCTTGTCAGCCGGCAGTTATAAACACCGCTTATTTCAGGATATCCGCTAAACCTGACCGAGGGCGATGGGGTCCCTTCACCCGGGATGATGCCCCAATTGTCGCAATCTGTCGTCCAATTGTTAGTTTCCAAGGAGCCGTCGCTAAAGCGCTCTATAAACGGAAATTCCAGGGTATCTGTTGTTTGCGCATTTAAACCGAAAGAAAACAACAGCATAATTATTAGGAGGTTAATGTATTCCGGTAGTTCAAGACGCTTCATTATTTTTAATTTTGAAACCATAAAATTAGTGAAAAATAAGATTACTTTTGCAGCCGCTTTGCGAAATATTAAATTTGACTAATTCATACTAGTAAAATGCAGAACATAAGGAACATAGCAATAATTGCCCACGTTGACCACGGCAAGACGACATTGGTTGACCGTTTGCTTCATCAGGTTAAGCTTTTCAGGGATAATCAGGACATGGGTGATTTGATCCTCGACAGTAATGATTTGGAAAGGGAAAGAGGAATTACAATTCTTTCAAAAAACGTTTCGGTACGCTATAAGGATGTTAAGATCAATATTATCGATACCCCCGGCCATTCCGATTTCGGCGGTGAGGTTGAAAGGGTGTTAAACATGGCCGACGGTGTTCTTCTGGTTGTGGATGCCTTTGAAGGCCCCATGCCTCAGACACGCTTCGTACTGCAAAAGGCCATTGACCTGAAGCTTAAGCCAATAGTTGTGATAAACAAGGTTGACAAGCCCAACTGCCGCCCCGACGAGGTCCACGAGCTGGTTTTCGACCTTATGTTCAACCTTGGGGCTACCGAGGACCAACTGGATTTCCCGGTTGTTTACGGTTCCTCGAAAAACGGTTGGATGTCGGACGACTGGAAAAAACAAACCGACGACGTATCGCATTTGCTCGATATGATTATTGAGTATATTCCTGCCGCTAAATACACTGACGGAACTCCACAAATGCAGATCACATCACTGGATTATTCATCATTTGTGGGGCGTATTGCCGTTGGAAGGTTGATGCGCGGTAAACTTAAAATGGGAATGAGCGTCTCGCTCGTCAAACGCGACGGAACAATCACAAAGTCTAAGATTAAGGAGCTCTATCGTTTCGAGGGGCTCGGAAAGGAAAAGGTTAAAACAGAAGTCGAAGCCGGCGACATAGTTGCCGTCATGGGGCTGGAAGATTTTGAGATAGGTGATACCGTTGCCGATGCTGAAAAGCCGGAGGGCCTGCCATCGATTAAGATTGATGAACCAACGATGAGCATGCTGTTTACAATCAACAATTCACCCTTTTTCGGCAAGGAAGGCAAATATGTAACATCACGCCATATCAGGGAAAGGCTATTCCTGGAAACGGAAAAGAACCTTGCGCTAAGGGTCGAGGAAACGGCTTCTTCCGATTCGTACCTTGTTTTCGGTCGCGGAATTCTTCATTTATCCATTTTAGTCGAGACCATGCGCCGCGAAGGCTATGAATTCCAATTGGGCCAGCCCAAGGTTATAATAAAAGAAATTGATGGCGTGAAGAACGAGCCTATCGAAAGCCTTACTGTCTTGGTTCCTGAGGACTTTAGTGGTCGCGTGATTGAAATTGTCAGCAACCGTAAAGGTGATTTCTTAAATATGGAGCCTAAGAACGACAGGATGATGTTGGAGTTCAGCATACCTTCGCGAGGTATTATAGGACTGAGGAACAATCTGTTGACAGCAACGGAAGGAGAAGCCATCATTGCACATCGATTCGACAGCTTCGAGCCGTGGAAAGGTGATTTTGTTGCCAAGAACAATGGTGCCTTAATAGCCATGGAAACCGGAACTGCCATTCCTTTCGGGATATGGAAGCTTATCGACAGGGGTAAGTTTTACATTCACCCCAACGATGCGATATATGCAGGCCAGGTAATAGGCGAAAGTACCCGTGCGGGCGACTTGGTGATAAATGTCAACAAAGGGAAAAAACTTACTAATATGCGCTCCTCTGGCTCCGACAATAAGGTTTTGATCCCGCCCCCGATTATTTTCTCACTTGAAGAGTATATGGAAGTTATCAGGACTGACGAATATCTAGAGGTTACACCGCGCTCGCTCCGTTTGCGCAAGATACTTCTTAACGAAACCGACAGGAAGCGGGCTGCCAGGTAAACCAAGCTAGAAAACATATTCAACGCCAAGTTTCAGTATAAATGGATTTCCCGGCGTATAAGTTAAACCATATTCCGCATCGCTTAGTGGGCTTATCCTATAATCTCCGGCAAATTGCGCTTCGTTCCACCGGGAATTAAAAATATTCTCCGCGACAATCGCTATCGAAAGATGTGGGGACACGGAATAATTCACATTGAAATCGCTTACGAAATAGGCCTCTGTACTAATGCTGTTTGTCTCGTCGGCAGGTCGTTTGGCCAAATAGCGGTACCTGATTGCGGCCGACCAGGATTTGAAATTATCAAAGCTTAAGCTGCCTGTGGATGTGAAAACAGGGGATAGGGGAATATAATTTGCCTCTTTTGCAAGACCGATGAAGCGCGGCTCGCAAAGATTGAGGTCAGTACTTAAAAAGAAATATTTACCCATCTGCAGCCTCAAGCTAAAATCGAGGCCCATGCGCCTGCTTCGGCCGTTTGCCTCCCATGTACCTGCATCACCCGACCAAACGAGCTCCTCTTCCATATAGGAATACCATAGCGCGCTATTGATAAGCAGCCTGTTGAATATCTTAATGTTAACCCCAAGGTCAGTAGCATAAACTGCCGGAAGCGTCTTTAAGCTGTCAGATGAGACCACTACCCTTGTATCATTGGAATGAAAGCCTTTTCCTGCCTTAAAATATAATTGAGCGTCCTTGTTCATATTGTAAATGATATTCACCTTGGGGCTGAGGATAGAGTTTTGTTTCGCCAAGGATACATAATTCTTTATAAGCCTGTCGTTATACTCGAACTTAAAATAATCAAGCCGCAGGCCAAGGTTTACCACCCATTTCTTGAACGACCAATCAATATCCGTAAATAAGTTGAAATTACTTTCGTCGATATCCCCGAAGTTTATGGTGTCAACAATCGTGTTCCGCTTATAGGTGTGGAGCAGCCCGCTGTTGTTTATGTCGTCGTAACGAAAGCCGCCACCAATCTTATATTCCAGGTTGTTATCGTAATTTATATTGATGGTTTTGCAATAGGTCGATTTATAAGCCCATAGGTTTCTTTCCTCCGTTTGTCTTATCTGGTCGCCGTTTTCTTTGTCCTTAAGGAAAAACGTGAAGTTGGAATAAAGGTTAAAGTGATAATCGGAATAATAAACCAGGTTGCTCAACACGCCCGAATTTATATTATGATATGTTTTTAAGATAATGTTGTTCCTGCTTGTCTGTCCTCCTTCACTGGGGTCGAGGGAGCCCCAGCGACTTAAAACACCCTCATCGATACTTTTTGCTGGAAGCTGCCCCGATTGGTTCCAGCTGCTGTTGAACATCGAGGCAGTGATGCTTATGGTGTTGTTGGCGTCTATAATATTATTGTATTTCGCAAATAAGTTTAATCTCTTGAAGTTCTGCGGGCTTGTGAAGGGCCCGTCGGTCAAATAGTTCTCGATTGCGACATAAGCATTCTTGCCCTTTTCGTTCATCCGCCTGTTGAGCAATTTTAATTGTGCGCTAAGCCTGAGGGTGTTGAAGCTCCCTCCCTCCAGCTTTATCGAATTGTGATCCAGCATGCTCTTTGTCTTAAAGGCAACGTGGCCGGCCGTGGCCAGATTTCCATGTTCGGCCCTGAAAGGCCCTTTCCCAAAATCTATTTCCCTAATTAACTCAGGTATCAGGAAATGCAGGTCGGCATAACCTTGCCCATGTGCCTGGCTTACCATGTTCACGTCCATTCCATCAACGCTTACGTTGATATCCGTGCCGTGGTCGGCATCATATCCCCTTAAGAATATTTGTTCCGATTTTCCACCTCCCGCATGCTGGGCGATAAACAAACCTGGAACCATGCGCAATACTTCCTGTGACGATTTTACGGCGTGCAACTTAATATCCAATTTGGCAATGGACTCCAAAGGACTTGATTTCGAGGCAGTAACATTTAAGGTGCTTAAGTTTATCGCATCTTCCTCCATCATCACCAGCAGGAACTGGGTATGGGAAGTAAATGCGAGCTCCTTTGTTTTATAGCCGAGAAATGTAAAGACCAAGATACCGGATGAATAATCG
Organism: Bacteroidota bacterium; assembly: GCA_024279935.1. GTDB lineage: Bacteria > Bacteroidota > Bacteroidia > Bacteroidales > F082 > BM524. Next base: position 9,930 of record JAJRQZ010000110.1, on the reverse strand, counting down.
GTATCGATATTGAATTTCCCGAACTCATCGCTCACACAGCCTTCATTAGTGCCTTTTAAACTGATGTTTACTCCCGGTAGGGGATGGTCGTTCACCTTGTCAACAACTTTGCCTTCTATGAAGTTGTGCGCATTTAACTGGATCGCGGTTGTTAACGATAAAATTAAAAATAATAGTTTTTTCATATATGTCTTGCATTAAGGTAACACGTATATATATTAAAGTGTTACTGGTTTTGTAAAATGATTTAATAATATTTATAATTAATCCGGTTTACTTATTATTATTGATACTTAAATTTCCGTGTTGTATGCCTTTAAGGGAAATGAGCTTGTTCGCAAGGCTTTGGAGCCTGAAGGCTTTGCCCCGCACGGCAATTATCTCGAGGCAGTTGTCATGATCGAGATGGAAATGCTGGGCCGAGAGTATAATGCCGTAAAAATCGTGCTGAATATCTGCAAGTTTGTTTAATAGGTCGCGCTTATGATGATCGTAAACAAGCGTGATGGCACCTGCTACCTCTTGGTTGTCCTCGGCTTTCTTCTTGACAAGCTTATTGGTGATTAATTGCCGTATAGCCTGCGAGCGGTTCGCAAACTGGTTTTGTTCAACGAAATCATCCAATTCGTTAAGCAATTTCTTTTCCAGCGACACTCCAAATCTAACTACGGCCATAGTGTTACGTATATTAATATTAGTAATACTTATTCGGCAAATATAAACTAATTTATTTCTTGTGAAATAAATAACACAAAAAATTTATTTATAGCTTGATCTGAAATCCTGCATATTACAAATGCGGGAACAGAACAACCGTCTGTTACCCGCATTCATAATACATACAGCACAATCATTTACTTGGTAATTGTTCCAGAAAGAATTTATTCTTTATAGAGTCCATTTTCTGAAACATCTTTTCGGTTTGTTTTAAGTTTTGCCTGGACCTCTGCGTGAAGAAATCCTCTTTGTAAAAGTCATATTTCATCAAGCTGTCCTGAAAAAACACATTGTTAAAAAAAGGATCGTACGAAAATGGGAATTCCGAATCAAACATTGTCCTGAACCTATCATAAATGCTATCTTCAGCAATGGAATCGCCTTGGATGCCAGAGTAATAATAAGTGTAGCTTGAGTCGTATCTAATTAAATTGCCGTTTTCGTCATACTCTTTGTTCACTTTAACATCTGCTTTAGGCAAACCTGTTGAATTAACAGCTTTATTGTTTTCCGTTTTTATAGCTTGCCCGCTGCAAGCACTAAAGGCTAATGTAACTGCAAGCATCATTAAGCATTTTAGTTTCATGATCTTGAGCTTTAAAGTTAAACAACAGATTACTTAACAAGAATTTGTTTTTTCGGCTTCGGTTTGGCTTCTTCCTTTTTAGGAATTGCAATGTTTAAGATTCCATTTTCGTACTTAGCCGCAATTTTTTCACCTTCAACACTTTGCGGAAGAGTGAACGAGCGGCTGAATGACTGATAGCTAAACTCCCTTCGATTGAATTGCTGACCTTCTTTAGTTTCGTTTTCGTTCTTCTTCTCGGAAGAAATCGTCAACAAATCGTTGTTTAGCTCGATTTTAAAATCTTTCTTGTCAAAGCCCGGGGCAGACATTTCTACCTCAAAACCCTCGTCATCCTCCTTGATATTTACTGCGGGAAGGGTAGTGTTGGTGCTTGAGAAATTCCTGTTCGACCAATCGAATAAATCGTTTTCAAAAAAACGGTCGAACAAACTTGGCATCTGATTTGAAAATCTTACTAATGACATAATTTAATCCTCCATAATTTTAGTTAAACAATTATTAAATCAATTTCAGCAATCCGTTTTCAAAATAAATGCCAAATTAGCAAGCCTGGCAATAAAGAATAATTTGTGATTTAGTTAAATAATTGTTTTTCTGAAAGTTTTAATATGCCAAAGATTTAGGCATTAGTAAAAACAGGGCTGTCAATTTGGCATCATAACCCTGGTCCACAGCCTATTATGTCACCATAACAAACTCTATATTTTCGGTCAACAGCGAAATGCGGTATAGTTATATCTTGCTGATCGAAATGCATTTATCGTATTTACTGAACCGGAGAATCCTTCATCTTAACTAATTACATCAGCATTAAGACCAAACTTTCCGTACACTTGTTCATTGGTAATAATTCTTCAAGAAATCGAATTGATTGCTGTTTGCCATGGGATAAGTCATACTGCCAGAGCCCCCCACAAAACCTCCACGGGATGTAGTGCGTCTCTTTTCGTTCCGTCTTTAATCTGATGGCGGCAGGAGGTGCCGGGGGCGGCAATAATGGTTTTGGGCCCTGCATTCCTCACGGCGGGGAAGAGAACCAGCTCGCCAACTTGCATACTAAGACCATGATGCTCTTTCTCGTAGCCGAAGGCTCCTGCCATCCCGCAGCATCCGGAAGGTATTTCCCCGACCCGGTAATTTTCGGGGAATCCCAAAATGAAAAGGCTGGAGGAAGTGCCCGTGAGGCTCTTTTGATGACAATGGCCATGAAGATTAATGTTTTTCGGCTCTAGTGTAAACAGGCTCTTCTTAATCTTGCCGGCTTTCATCTCTCTTTCCAGAAACTCGTCTATCATCAGGCAGTTTGGCTTTAGGGATAAAGCGGCCTGCTTCAATTTTTCATCTACCAGTTCGGGATATTCGTCGCGAAAAGCCAGTATTGCCGAGGGTTCTATCCCGATCAAGGGGCTTTTGTCATTTATTATTTCCTTCAGAAGTTCCACATTCCTATTTGCAATCTTCTTGGCCTTTCTAAGAAGTCCTTTCGATAAATATGTACGCCCGCTTTGAATATGCTTTGGAATAACAACTTCATAACCAAGTTTTTCCAACAGCATGATCGCTTTTATACCAATTGCTGTATCATTGAAGCGCGTGAATTCGTCGTTAAACAGATAAACCTTGCCGTTTGGGAAGAGCGAGTTTTTTGCTTCATGCTTTTTAACCCATTTGTCGAGGGGCATTTTCGAGAGCTCGGGGAATCTTCTTTCTTTGCTAAAACCCAATACCCCAGCCATCAAGCTGGAGGTGAATGAATTCTTGGTCAGGAAGTTATAAGTTCCGGGGAAGAAACTGCCCAGATGATTGATATGTGCGATATTGGCAATCATTCTGGTTCTTAGGCTTATACCGTTATCGTCGTAATAATGTTGGAGGAATTCGGCCTTTAGCTTTGTAATATCTATATTGGATGGGCATTCCGCCTTGCACGCCTTGCACGACAGGCATAAATCCATTATATCATATATTTCCTTATGGTCGAAGGGGTTTTTCTTTTTTGAGTTTGTAAGGAACTCACGCAAGACATTGGCCCTTGCCCTTGTTGTCTGGCTTTCGTTTCGCGAGGCCATATAGCTGGGGCACATGGTCCCGCCTATAATTTCCGTTTTACGACAAGCCGCTGTACCGTTGCATTTTTCTGTTGCCCGTAAATAACCTTGCTCTTCCGAAAAATCGAATATGGTCTCTATCTCATTGTTAACAAAGCCCGGAACATAGCGCAGATGCGTATTCATGCTGGGAGTTTTGGTGATTTTCCCATAATTGAATATCCCATCGGCATCCCATGAATTTTTTGTTTTTTCAAGCAGCTTATAAACTTTCTTGCCGTACATAAGAGGTATAAACTCTCCCCTAAGCCTGCCATCGCCATGTTCACCGCTCAGTGAGCCATTATATTCTTTTACGAGCCTGGCAGTGTCTTCGGCCAGATGGCGGAATATATCGACGTCTTTTTTTAATTTCAGGTTCAGGATGGGCCTGAGATGTAGTTCGCCTGTCGCGATATGTGCATGGTAAACGCAGTCACGATCATATTTTTTCAGGATTTTATTGAACTCGGCAATGTATCGTGGTAACTTCTCCGGGTTTATTGCAGTATCTTCCACCACGGAAACGGGTTTTGCGTCCCCTGGCATATTGCTCAATACCCCAAGGCCTGCTTTTCTAAGGTCCCAAACCTTGTTGATGTCGTCGCCGTAAACTATGGGATAAGCATAGCCATAATCGTTTTGTTTAAGGTGCGTAATGAGTCTCTCGGCCTTGCTTTTCAAAGTAAGTTGGTTGTTCTCAGCCAGTTCCACTATCAATATTGAGCCGGGATCTCCTTTAAGGAAAAACCTGTTTTTTTGTAAGGCAATATTTTTCTTCGTCAGGTCCATGATGGTTTTGTCCATTAGCTCGATAGCCCTGGGCTTGTGTTTCCTGATCAGGATATTGGCAAATAGGGCTTCCTCCAAAGTATAGTGGTGAACGCATATCAAGGCTTTTTGCGCGGGGGGGAGTTCAACTAAGTTCAATTTAACGGCAGTCGTAAACGCAAGAGTGCCTTCGGAGCCGGCGAGGAGCTTCGAGAAATTGAATTTTTTGTTTCCCGATGAGAAAATACTGCTGTCGCCGAGAAGGTCGAGGGCGTAGGCCGTGTTTCGCCTTGTTATTTCCTTGTCGGGGTACTGTTTTTCTATTTCGTCCCTGTTTTCTTCGGATGATAGCATATCAAAACAGTTCCGGTAAATATCACCCTCAAGGTTTTTAAGTTTTAGTTTTTCTTTAAATGCCTCAGCATCAACTTCCCCGAATACGGCCTCGGAGCCATCGCTTAAGATCGTTTCTACTTCGAGGGTATGGTCGCGGGTGCTTCCGTAAACCGGCGAATGCAGTCCGCAGGCATTGTTGCCAAGCATGCCGCCGATCATGCACCTGTTGGCGGTGGAGGCCTCAGGGCCGAAGAAAAGGCCATGCGGTTTCAAGAACATATTAAGCTCGTCAAGAACAACGCCAGGCTGGACCTTAACCCATTTTTCTTCGATGTTAAGCTGGATGATTTCCCTCATATACTTCGATACGTCGGCTATGATGCCGTTGCCCACAACTTGCCCGGCAAGCGATGTCCCTGCGGTCCGCGGAATTATAGTAGTCTTGTGCTTTTTTGCGAAGGCGATTATCTGTCTTATGTCTTCTGCGTCTTTTGGGAAACAGACCATCTCGGGAATCTCCCTATAGGCCGATGCATCGGTGGCATAAATAATCCTATCGGTTTCACCAATCTGAATTTCCCCGGAAAAAGCCCTTTTTAATTCCTCTATATCTTTTGTTTTCAATTTGTCCTATTTAGAAAGTTTGAGCAGTTTAAGAATTTGCATGATCTTTTTATCTGTCAGCCCTAACTCAGCCAAACAGGATCTTATGGGTGATTTCATTAATTTTTTATTTGTTAAGGCATTATTTATATTTTGCAATGGCTTGGCATTCTCCATCAGTTCCAGTTCCTCGATACAGCCTTTTTTTATTTTCACCCAGCCAGAAAGATGCCCGTGTTCAATAGGTATCTCATTGGTCAAAATGAAAGGGGGTGAATATCCGAAATTCCAGTCCCAACTCTTATACCTGTTTTGCATCAAACGGAGTATCTCACCTTCCTGCATTTTTGTGAAGTGGTGTATATTATTGATATTGTAGTACTTGAACAGATATTCCTTAAGTTTTTCTTTAAATGTTTTATAGTCGATATTTCCACTTAGAAATGGTTTGAGGTTAGCAACTTTTGCCACCACCGATTTTACTGACATGTCTTCGAATACCGATAATCCGGGGTTTATTATATCATCGATCCTCTTTAAGTCGGAATCAAACAAAAGCGTTCCGTGATGCAATGACTTGTTTTTGTAAACATGGGCCGAGTTGCCTGAGAATTTAAGTCCGTCGATGCATAGGTTGTTCTTTCCCTCAAAAGTGGGGCTTAAGCCCAATTGTTCCAAAAAACTCATCAAAGGCCTTGTGAAAGTTCGGAAATCCACCTGCGTTCCGGCCACTGTCGAGTTTCTGAGGACAGTGATGTTTTGGTTGCCTTTTCCGTGAAAAACCGTCCCGCCTCCCGAAATACGCCTGATCAAAGGAATCCGGTTTTCGACAAGATACGGATAATTCACCTCGGCAAATGCGTTTTGATGTTTACCGATAACAACGGAATCCTTGCTTTCCCACAGCATTAACACATCTACGTCATAATTCCTGAGGACATATTCCTCGGCCGCTAAATTGAAGTAGGGGTTGCTTTTCGATCGTTCGATAAATATCATTTCAAAACTTTCAGCAAATTTAAATTATTTTCATTGTGGCTCGATTAAATAGGGCTGTCCTTACAATCTATTTCTAAAAAAAACTCTTATTTTAATGTTTAGAATGGAAACAGATAGGTGAGTTTTATCATAAACATCGGATTATTAAATTACAATAAGCTTAATAACAGCAATGTATATAAGCATAAAATTAATAGGCGAATAATAATTATTATTAACTTAGCCCGAGCAATTAAACATTATTTTCCGCCCAAGCGGACATGGATATTAACAATTAAACAATATTTAAAAATGGATTTAAACTGGAGTGAATTACCTTTCGGCTATTTTAAAACAGATTATAACGTAAGATCGTATTACCGCGATGGCAAATGGGGCGAGCTTGAAATAAGCAGTTCCGAGAATATAAGTATCCACATGGCTGCCACCGGCCTGCACTACGGCCAGGAGGCGTTTGAAGGCCTCAAAGCTTATTGCGGTGCGGACGGCAAAGTTAGGCTTTTCAGGTGGGAAGAAAACGCAAAGCGCATGCGCCGTTCGGCCCGGGGCATCATGATGGCCGAAGTGCCGGATGAATTGTTTAAGAAAGCCTTGTACAGGGTCGCGAAGCTTAACGCGAAATATATCCCTCCCTACGGAACGGGATCTACGCTCTATTTCAGGCCATTGCTTTTCGGCAGCGGACCTCAGGTAGGGGTAAAGCCTGCGGAGGAATATTTGTTTATGATTTTTGTTACCCCGGTAGGCCCTTATTTCAAAGAAGGATTCAAACCGGTTGCCATTGAGGTTGTTAGGGATTTCGACAGGGCGGCACCTTTGGGAACAGGACATATTAAAGTAGGCGGCAACTATGCGGCCAGTTTGAGGCCTGGCCATAGGGCCCATGCAAATGGCTTTGGCTCAGTGCTTTTCCTCGATGCAAAAGAGAAGAAATATATAGACGAGGCGGGTCCGGCAAACTTCTTCGGTATTAAAAACAATACTTACATAACTCCCCAATCGGATAGTATCTTGCCATCTATCACCAATATGAGCCTGGAGCAAATTGCCAGGGACTTGGGACTGAAAGTAGAACGCCGGCGTGTTGCTTTCGGTGAGCTCGACAGCTTCGAGGAGGCAGGAGCATGCGGAACGGCAGCCATTATTTCACCCATCGGGAGGATTTATGAGCACGATAGCGGAAAATCAGTGGATTATGGCGCGGAGCCGGGCCCGGTTTCCAGGAAACTCTATGAAACCCTGCGCGGGATCCAGGAAGGAACAATTGAGGATACGCACGGCTGGACCACCATAATAGAAGGTATTTGAAGACCGAATTTAAGGAAGTATTAAATATATGAGTGAAGACCAAAAGAAACAACTTGAACAGCAACTTTGGAATATAGCCAACGAATTGAGAGGTAAAATGAATGCCGATGAATTCCGGGATTACATACTCGGATTCATTTTTTATAAGTATCTCGCTGAGAAAATGGAAATGTACGCCAACACCATTTTAGAAACAGACGGAATAACATACAAAGAGATTAAAGAAAATTCTGAGCAAGGAAAAGAATACATCGAAGCAATCAGAGAGGAATCTCTTGAAAAATTGGGTTACTTCCTTAAACCATCTGAACTGTTTAGTGAACTTGCAAAAAGAGGAAATGGAAACAATGACACGGAAAGCAATTTCATTTTAGAGGACTTGCAAGAAATCCTGAACAATATCCAACTCTCTACAATGGGAACAGAAAGCGAAGAAGATTTTGACAATCTTTTTGAGGATATGGATTTGAACAGTACCAAACTCGGAAAAACCACCGATGCAAGAAACAAACTAATTGCAAAAGTACTTTCACATCTTGACAAGATAGACTTTCAGATAGATGTACAGACGCACGGTCGTGCGTCTCAACGAGATGTTTTAGGCGATGCCTACGAGTATTTGATTGGACAATTTGCCAGTGGAGCAGGGAAAAAAGCAGGGGAATTTTATACGCCGCAACAGGTAAGTATGATTTTGGCAAAGTTGGTTACAACAGGAAAAACAAAACTGAAATCTGTTTACGACCCAACTTGTGGTTCTGGTTCTTTGCTTTTGCGTGTTGCCAAAGAGGTTGAAGAAGTAAGCAACTTTTACGGACAGGAACTCAACCGAACTACTTACAACCTTGCCCGAATGAATATGATTTTGCATGATGTGCATTATCGTAAATTCGACATAAAACAAGAAGATACATTAGAACACCCACAACATATTGAACACCAATTTGAGGCGATTGTAGCCAATCCTCCATTTTCGGCTCAATGGAGTGCAAACCCTTTGTTTACAAACGATGACCGTTTTAGCCAATACGGAAAATTGGCACCGAAAAGCAAAGCCGATTATGCTTTTGTGCAACATATGATACATCATTTGGCAGAAAACGGAACTATGGCAATTGTTTTGCCTCACGGTGCTTTGTTCAGAAGTGGAGCGGAACAAATTATTCGTAAATACTTGATTGAAGACCGCAATTATTTAGATGCCGTTATTGGGTTGCCTGCCAACCTGTTTTACGGCACTTCAATACCTACAAGCATTATGGTTTTTAAAAAGTGCAGAGAAAACCCCGAAAATATTCTGTTTATTGACAGCAGTAAACATTTTGAAAGAGGAACTCAAAATATATTGCGACCAAAGGATATTGAAAAGATTATTACAACATACAGAGAAAGAATAGAAGTTGAGAAATATTCTTATCTCGCACCGCTTTCTGAAATTCACGAAAACGAATACAACTTAAATATTCCAAGATATGTAAACACTTTTGAGGAGGAAGAGCCTGTTGATATTGCAAAAGTTTCTGCAAAATTAAAAACGCTCGAAAACAAAATGAGTGATACGGACAAAGAACTGATTGCACTTTGCAAAGAACTAAATATTGATACGCCTTTTTAAATAAAACCAAAGCGTGACGAATTGTCACGCTTTGAAAATGCTTGCAAAAGACGGTAAAATGCGAATAACTGATACCGAACAACTTTTAAACATGTCGAATTAACACAATGAGATATTATGAGTAAAAAAAACAGAAAAATAGAGATACAAGGCAAAGAGATTGTAATAGTTCAGTCCAATAAAGAGGATTATATTTCAATAACAGATATAGCAAAATATAAAAATCCTGAAACTACTGGTTTAGTTATCTCTCATTGGTTAAGCACAAAGTATACAATTGAGTTTATGGGCTTTTGGGAAAAAATGCACAACCCTGATTTTAATGTTACGGAATTCAGTAACATTAAAAATAATGCCGGCTCAAATGGTTTTATTCTATCCAGCAAAAATTGGATAAATAGAACAAATGCCATAGGAATTATTTCGAAAGCAGGAAGATATGGTGGAACTTATGCACATAAAGATATTGCTTTTGAATTTGCATCGTGGATTTCTGCGGAATTTAAACTCTTTATAATAAAAGAGTTTCAAAGACTTAAAGAAGAGGAACAAAAACAATTAGGTTGGGATATTAAACGCAATTTGACAAAAATTAACTACCGCATACATACAGATGCAATTAAACATAATTTAATACCAAATAATCTTACTAAAAAGCAAATCTCTTTTGTATATGCCAACGAAGCCGATGTTTTGAACATGGCACTTTTTGGCAAAACAGCAAAGCAATGGAGAGAGGATACTTCGACAGGCTCAGCATCCGATAAAAAGGGAAACATTAGAGACTATGCCAATGTAAGCCAATTGGTATGTTTGGCAAATCTTGAAAACTTAAATGCTGTTTTTATAAACGAAGGCTATGAACAAAGTTTGAGATTAGAAAAACTAAACCAAATTGCCATTAG
>JAJRQZ010000109.1 GCA_024279935.1 Bacteroidota bacterium | reverse complement strand
GTTTTGGCCCCGGAGCACGAACTGATAACGAGCTTAACAACCCCCCAACAAAAAGAAAAGGTCGAAGATTATGTAAAATGGGCAAAAAACCGCTCCGAACGCGAGCGCATGACAGAAGTTAAAAAGATAAGCGGCATGTTCCCAGGTTCTTATGCCCTTAACCCCCTAAGCGGAAATAAAATCCAAATATGGACAGCAGACTATGTTTTAGCGGGTTATGGTACAGGTGCTATAATGGCCGTGCCCGGTCACGACAGCAGGGATTTTGCCTTTGCCCGCCACTTCGGCTTGCCGATAATCCAGGTTGTTGTTGCCAAGGGCGATGAGGCCACCGATCCGGCAAGATGGGAGGATTCCTACGATTCAAAGGAAGGCATAATGATCAATTCAGGCTTCCTCGACGGCATGTCGGTAAAAGAGGCCATTCAGGCCACCATACAAAAGATAGAGGAAATGAAGATAGGTTACGGCACCATTAACTACCGCTTGCGCGATGCTATCTTCAGCCGTCAAAGATATTGGGGCGAACCGTTTCCTATTTATTATAAAGACGGGATGCCTTATGCCCTCGACGAGTCGGAATTACCTTTGAAACTGCCTCCAGTGGATAAATTTTTGCCAACGGAAGATGGCGATCCCCCATTGGCCAGAGCCGAAAATTGGCATACAAAAGAGGGTTACCCGCTGGAGACCAACACTATGCCGGGATTTGCCGGCTCAAGCGCCTATTATTTAAGATATATGGATCCCCACAATGAGGAAGAATATTTCTCGAAGGAAGCCAACGAATACTGGAGGGATGTTGACCTCTATATCGGTGGCGACGAACATGCTGCCGGACACCTGATATATTCGCGTTTCTGGAATAAGTTTCTTTACGACCTCGGCATGGTATGCGAGGAGGAACCTTTCAGAAAGCTCATCAACCAGGGGAAAATACAGGGACGATCAAGTTTTGTTTATAGAATTAAGGGAACCAACACTTTCGTTTCGGAAGGTAGGCGGAAAGACCATGAAACACAGGTGCTTCACGTGGATATTAATTTGGTGCACAACGACATCCTCGATACGGAGGCCTTCAAGAACTGGCTACCGGAATATAAAAACGCCGAGTTTGTTTTAGAAAACGGACATTATTATTGCGGCCATGAAGTTGAGAAAATGTCGAAATCGAAACATAATGTTCAAAACCCCGATGCTTTGATCGATAAATACGGGGCCGACACCCTACGCCTTTACGAAATGTTCTTGGGACCCTTGGAGCAGGACAAGCCCTGGGACACTAACGGCATTGAAGGCGTATTCCGTTTCCTGCGCAAATATTGGCGCCTTTTCTTCGACGAGGACGATAATTTATTGCTCCACGATGAAAATCCAACAGATGAGGAACTAAAGGCGCTTCATAAAACCATTAAAAAAGTCAATTCCGATATAGAGCGTTTCTCGTTCAACACAGGCGTTAGCGCATTTATGATCTGTGTCAACGAGCTAAGCGAGCTGAAATGCCACAAACGTGAAATACTCGAAAAGCTTACGATTCTTCTAAGTCCTTACGCCCCGCATATTACCGAAGAGATCTGGCAGATACTCGGGCATGGCGAAAGCATAAGCACAGCAGCATATCCTGTCCATAACGAGGATTATCTGGCTGAAAACAGTATTGAATACCCTGTTTCGTTCAACGGGAAGATGAGGTTCAAGCTGAAGCTGCCCGTTGATTTGCCCAAAGCTGAAATTGAAAAAGCAGCTATTGAAGCCGAGGAAGCACAAAGGTGGCTGGAAGGAAAAACCGTCAGGAAGATAATTGTGGTTCCCGGCAGGATAATCAATATTGTCGTCGGATAGCGAACTATTTTTTTGTGAACAATAAATACCCGATTGTTTACGTATTTTTGTCGGGATATGCAAAGGATATTTTATACGGCTTTCATCGGTTTGGTGTTTTTGCCTTTTTGGCTGAAGGCTCAAAAACCAATTGAGAACAATGCCTTCAAGGCTGGTGAGATATTGAAATACCGGGTTTATTATAGCTCGTCGCTGGGTAATTTGACAGCCGGCGAAGCTGTTCTCGAAGTTGATGAGTGGAAGGAATCGAATTCATCGGACAACAGATCGTTTTATCATATTACCGGACTTGGCAATTCCAAAGGTTTCTTCGATTGGTTTTATAAGGTCCGCGACAGATTCGAATCCCATATCGACAAGGAAACATTGTTGCCCTATATGTTCGTAAGGCGAACCCGCGAAGGAAAATACACCTACGACGACGATGTTTTCTTCGACCGCATAAACAAAGAAGCAAGGAGCAGGAGGGCTATAAAACCAATCCCCGAAGATGTACACGACATTATTTCGGCACTTTATTATTTAAGGGCTTTGAAAATTGAGGATTTTGGCCCCGACAGCACTTATGGCTTGAACTTCTACCTCGATGATTCGTTGTATCATACCGAAATTAAATATGTTAGTAAAGGCAAGATGAAAACCGCCTGGGGCTGGGTCGATTGTTTAAAGTTTGCCCCAAAAGTGGCAACAGGGGAAATTTTTTCCGATGAGTACCCTATGTCTGTCTGGGTTACCGACGACGAAAACCACATGCCCATACTAGCCGAATCCAAAGTTGTCGTCGGTTCGGTCAGAATGGAACTGGTCGAGTTTTCAGGCTTAAAAAACAAAGCAAGTTTCGTGAGCGATAAAAAGAAAAAAAAACAATAACTTGTTGCTTAGGGCAGCCGGATCCCTGACGAACACGGCTTGCAATACGCACGTTCTATTAAAAAACCTTAATCGCCACCATGCGGCATTATCTTTGTTTATGTTTGGGAAACAAAATCTTTTACTATGAAGAAATTGCTGAAAGTATTCGGATCGCTCATATTAATAACTTTGGTGTCAGGCATTTCCATTAATTCAAAGACAATAGATTATGCCAGGCAATGGTCCAGGACAGAAAAATATATTAATGAAGGCTTGCCCAAATCAGCACTTAAAGTAGTCGAAGAAATTTATAAAACAGCAAAAACCGAAGGCAATTCCCCACAATTGACAAAAAGCCTGCTTTATAGGATAAGCCTTCAAAGCAGGTTTCAGGAAGACAGGATTGTAAATTCCATTTCGTATTTTGAAAAGGAAACCGCTTCGGCAGGGGAGCCGGTTAAACAATTGTTGCAATCGCTCACTGCCGAGCTTTATCAGAAATATTATTCGGAAAACCGTTGGAAAATAAACAACAGGGGCACCTTGGGAAATTATAAAAACGATGATGTTGCCACATGGGATGCGGTTTCTTTTGCCAAGACAAGCAAAAAACTCTATTTGCAATCGCTCGGAAACAAAGAGTTTTTACAGAACATCCCCCTGCGGGACTATGACCTAATCCTTTTACAAAAAGACACTTCCAACTTCATGACCTATCCAAGTTTATACGATTTATTGGCTAATAGGGCAATAGATTATTTAACTGCCGACAATAACTTTTTGGGTATCGAACCTTTTCAAAAGTTTGATTTTAGCGGTGGCTTGATAAATACTGCTGATTTCTTAAAAACAGAATATCCTGCCGACAGCAATAGCAATGAATGGCTTATAAGCGGATTGTTTAAGGACTTGATCAGGTTGCATCGTAAAAACAAAGACACGACAGCACTAATCGACCTCGAGTTAAGGCGGTTGGATTATTATCGTGAGAGAAGTAATGAATCCTCTAAAAATGACGATAAAATGCTACAATCGTTATTCGACCTAAAAAACAAATATCCCGACTCGGAAACTTCCGTGAAAATATCTTATCGCATAGCGGCCATTTATAAATATTATGGTGCTAAATATGAAGTTGATAAAGGCGAAAAATACCGTTGGCATCTTGCCAAGGCACTTGAGGTTTGTAAGGAAGCAGTAAAAAAGTTCCCCGCCCCCGAATATTCGGCCCAATGCGAACAGATGATCAACACCATTGAATCACAACATATTACAATTAAAACGCAGAAGGTGGAACTGCCCGGCAAACCTATACTCGCATCTCTTGAATATGTGAACACCAATAAATTATATTTTAGGATTTTCAAAACCAATCCCGGCCGAAAGCTAAAGTACAGAAGCTATGGAAGCACCGAAAACATAATGAATCTTCTTGAAAAAGACGCACTGAAAAGCTTTTCCATCGACCTGCCCGATTCAAAGGATTATCAAAACCACGTTACCGAAATCAATTTGCCTGCATTGGGAGCAGGTTCTTATTTTGTTTTTTCATCCCCTGACTCAACTTTCGGCCGCAAGAGTGCAATGGCATCGCTTAAACTAACTGTCTCGGAGCTTTCGTATATCCTAAAGCCAGTAAACGGACAGGAAAAAGCAGAGATGTATGTATTAAACAGGGAAACGGGGAAAAGCATAGCCGGTGTTGAGATATCCATTTATAAAAGAAAATATAATAATCGGGATCGATCTTATGAGCATGTCGAAATTGATAAACTGCACACCGACAAGAAAGGCTTTGTGATTATTAACAGGGACGCGAAAGATAATTTCGGCAATTACATTTTCCGACTTCAAAAGGGGAACGACATTTTGTTTTCGGCTAATTATTTGGAATTCCATAGAAGCATTGGCCCAAGGGCAGTTTTAAGAACGTGGCTTTTTACCGACAGGGCAATCTACCGTCCGGGGCAAACAGTTTATTTCAAAGGAATAATAAGCGAACAAAAGGGCAACCGCTATTCCTTGAAAATCAATAGGCACGCAAATGTGCAGTTTAAGGACGCAAATTATAAAGTGATTGAGGAACAGGACTTCAAGACCAACGATTATGGTTCGTTCAGCGGGGAGTTTATCATTCCCAAAGGCCTAATGAACGGAACGTTCACCCTTCAAACCCCTACCGGCTCGGCAAGGATTACGGTCGAGGAATATAAACGCCCTACTTTTAAGGTGGCATTCGATAGTGTGAGAGAACAATACAAGATCGGGGATTCCGTTCGGATCACTGGTACTGTTGAAGATTTTTCCGGAAGCAGGCTCGGAAATGCCGAAGTCAAATTTAATGTTGCGAGATCATCCTTTTTCCCAAGGTGGCAGCAAGCCAAATATCATCATTTCAATTATCCTGCGTCCGAAATATCAAACGGTAACGTAAAATGCGATGCCGACGGTAAATTCACAATTGAATTCTTGGCCGCGGCCAACGAAGAAACAACGCAATCGCAGATATCATATTATTTTAACGTATCCGTTGATGCCACCGACATCACCGGCGAAACCCAGAGCGGTACGACAAATTTAAGATTATCGGGCTCCAGTATATATTTGGACCTGGATATTGACGAATCTATAAACACAAACAACAGCAAGGGCGCAACCATTTTAGCAACCAATAGTTCAGGCAATGCCGTAAAAACCAAGGCCAAGGTAAATATCTACAAACTCCGAACACCTGAAGCGGTATTGTTGTCAAGGGATTGGGCTAAGCCTGATTTATATGTTTTGGGGAAAGACAAGTTCAAGAAATTGTTCCCGAAAAATATATACAAGGACGAAGACCTCAGGGAAAACCGGGAAAGGGAATTGGTTTTAAGCGGCGAATTTGAAATAAAGGGCGAAAAGGAAATCTTTAAGGATGAGCTGACCAGGCTTAAGCCGGCAGAATATTTTATAGAGGTCTCGGCTGCCGACAAAAACGGAAAACCTTTAGTGGCACAGAAATATTTTAGTGTTTATTCCCCTTCCTCCTCCAAGGTTGCCGATAATAAAATCCTAAGCTTAAAAGTTGACAAAAATCGTGCATTGCCTGGTGAGGAGATAATAATGAGCCTTTCGTCGGCCGATAAAAAGACCAGGGTTTTTTACGAAATAATGAATGCGAACAAGCTTGTTGAACGAAAATGGATCACCATAAGCAAAGCGCAAAGGAACATTAAAATACCGGTGAGGGAAGAGTTCAGGGGCGGGTTCTCAGTACATGCCACAGCCATAAAAAACAACAGGAAGTACTCCTTGACGGAGAATATCGACCTGCCATGGAAAAACAACGACCTTAATATAAAACTTGAAACTTATCGCGATTATTTAAGTCCCGGCGCAAAGGAGGAATGGCGTATTAGCATAAAAGACCCCAAGGGTCAGGCTGCCGTTGCCGAAGTGCTTGCTGCAATGTACGATGCCTCATTGGACAAATTTGCCTCCAACAACTGGAATATATACCTAAATAAATCGAAGCCCCGGAATCAGTTGTGGGAAGTTTCCCCGTTCGGGATCGGCAACAGCAGGTTTTTTGACGGACCCGAACATAAACGCTTTTATGCTTTTAAGGAAACATATCCTAAAATAGACTGGTTCGGATTCGAGTATTTCAACGAAAGAGGTTTTCGTTTTGCCCGGGGAATGGCAGCTGCCGGTTTAAAAGAAGCCAGCAATGTTCAGGACGATGATCTTGAGTCGGATTATTCGATGGATACAGAAACTTCCGAAATAAAAAAGGAAGACCTGAAAAAAAAGGATAAGCGGGAAATCGAAATCATGCCCCTCAGAACGAATTTTTCGGAAACGGCCTTCTTTTTCCCTGCTCTGAAAACCGATGCGGAGGGCAACACTTTAATCAGCTTCAAAACCCCGGACGCACTAACGGAGTGGAAAATAATGCTCCTGGCACACGACAAGAACCTCAAGATCGGTAAATTGACAAAAAATATAAAAGCCCGTAAGGAATTGATGGTAATGCCCAACGTCCCTCGTTTTGTCCGTCAGGGAGACGAAGTGAATTTTACGGCAAAAGTGATTAATTTTACTGATAACGACATAGTTGCAAATGTTGAAATAGAGTTTTTCGATGCCTTGACCATGAAGCCCATTAAAATTTCTTCCGATGAGCTAAACGCAAAAGTTGATATTGCAGCGAATGCAAACACCAAGCTAAGCTGGAAATTGCTCGTCCCTGACGATATCAGCATGATCTCGTATCGCCTAAAGGCAACAACGGGCAGCTTTTCCGATGGGGAAGAACGAAGCTTTCCGGTTCTCACGAACAGGATGCTCGTTACCGAGACACTTCCAATGTTTATTAATGCCAACGAAAACAAGACGTATAATTTCGCGGCTATGGCGATGAAAACAACAAAATCCCCCAGTCTTAAAAGCTACCGCTATACAGTTGAAATAACTTCCAACCCAATATGGTATGCCATTCAGGCGTTGCCTTATTTGGCTGAAAATGACAATAAAAGCAACATCTCGGCTTTCAACCGCTATTATTCAAATGCCATTTCATCGTTTATCGTCAACAGCAACCCCCGGATAAAAAAAGTTTTCGAGAGCTGGCAAACATTGGCTCCTGACGCCTTTTTATCGAGACTTGAGAAAAACCAAGAATTGAAATCGGCTGTTCTACAGGCAACCCCATGGGTTTTGGAGGCCGAGGGCGAAACAGCTCAAAAACGAAGGACAGGAATTTTGTTCGACTTGAACAAATTGGCAAACGAGAAGAAGAACACGCTCGGCAAATTGAAATCCACCCAGTTGAATTCCGGGGCATGGCCATGGTTCAACGGAATGGGCGATGATGTTTATACAACTCAGAAAATCGTTCTAGGCTTCGCCAAATTGCAAAACAAAGGAGTTATAGTGATAAACGACGATCCGGAAAGGGCAAGAATGATAAAGAAAGCCGTCAGTTTTTTGGACAAGGAAGTTGTGCGGGAATATGGAGACCTGAAAAAAAACCATCCCGAAAGGATGACCAAGAACAATTTAAGCCCGGATAAAATCCAGTATTTGTATTTAAGGACCTTGCTCATCCGCGAATTCCCATTAAAGGAAAACAGCATTGACGCATTTAATTACATTACCGGACAGGCAAAAAAGCATTGGCTGAAGCAAAACAATTATTTGCAGGGAATGATTGCCATAGCTTTAAACCGCCTGACTTATAGAAACGAGGCCGAGGCAATTATGCGCTCGTTGGAGGAGCGAAGCCTGCAAAACGAGGAAATGGGAATGTACTGGAGGCAAAAAACCGGTTGGCACTGGTATGAGGCCCCGGTGGAAACCCAGGCAATAATGATAGAGGCTTTTACCGAAGTGCAGAACCAAAGCCCTTTGATCAACAAGATGAAGGTCTGGTTGCTCAAGCAAAAGCAGACCCAAAAATGGGGGACACCTTCTGCTACCGTTGAGGCCGTTTATGCATTATTGCAGGATGAAGGCGACTTAATTACTGACAACAAGGATGTTGCACTATATGTGGCAGGGCAAAAAATACTACCTGGGGAAGGGAACGGAAAAGAATCAGGCAGCGGTTATTTTAAAACAAGCTGGAGTGCAGGAGAGATGAACAGCAAGCTTGCTGAGATCGAGCTTCAAAACCCCAACGGAAATATTGCTTGGGGTGCGGCCTATTGGCAGTATTTCGAGGATATTGACAGGGTGGTTTCAAGTAAATCGCGGCTTTCGGTCGAGAAGAAATTCTTTGTTGAGGAGCATAGGGGGACCGGTAAGGTGATAGAGCCTTTGGCTGAAGGTGCTAAATTGAAAATAGGGCAAAAACTTATTTCCCGGATAATCATCCGCAGCGACCGCAACATGGATTTCGTCCAATTGAAAGATATGCGCTCATCGGCCTTGGAGCCGGCAAACAGCCTGTCAGGATATAAATATTCCGGAGGCCTTGCTTATTACCAAGACATCACCGATGTTTCAACTGATTTCTACTTCCGCAATTTACGAAAAGGAACCTATGTTTTGGAATATGCTGTTTTTGTTTCGCAAAGCGGGAAATTCAGCAATGGCACAGCCAGCATACAAAGCATGTATGCGCCTGAGTTCGGGGCTCATTCGGGGGGTATTGGCATTGAGGTGGAGTAAACCCGCATGGCTTCCTTTTCACTCGTCCCTCAAGCTGTCAACAGGGTTGCGGTTTGCTGCCGAGATGCTTTTTGCGGATATGGCCGCGGCGGCAACCAACAAGGCTATTAAACCGCCAAAAAGGAAATATCCCGGGCTTAATTCCGTTTTGTTGGCGAAATTGTCGAGGAATTGCCGCAAGACGATATAGGCCGTGGCAAAGGCCGGCAGCATTGCCCATAACACCCAGACCAAAATATCTGTGAGCAGTTTGGCCATTACCTCGTACGAACTGCTGCCAAGCACTTTTCTTAATCCAATTTCCTTGGTGCGTTTTTCGACATTATAGGCCGAAAGGGCGAACATGCCGATAAAGCTCAGGAAAATAGCCAGTATGGCACTCAACAAAACCATATTGAAATAGCGTTCCTCTTTTGCGAATTTAGCATCAAACCTTTGTTTTAAAACGAAATCGGTAAAATGGTAGCCGGGCATAAAATCCTCAAATATTTTCTTGATTGCCAAACGCTTTTCGGTCGTATATTCCCCTTTGATCCTCAAATAAAAATTGTTCGCCCAGGGGGAATAGTTTGTGAGGCATAAAGGTTGTATCAATTTGCCCGAGTTCTCGTTATAATAGAAATCGCGCACAACACCAATGATTTTCAAGGGTTGTTCCTCGAACATTATTAGCGATTTCCCGACAGGATTTCCCAACTCAAGCATCTTAACCGCACTTTCGTTTAAGATTATCCCGTCCTTGTCTTCGTTGCTATTGCTGAAAAACCGGCCATCTACCAAGCGGAATTGCATAATTTCGCAAAATCCCGTCTGTACCCTGTATTGATTTATGCTCCTGCTGTTTTCCTCGCTTTGCCCCGACAGATAAACCCCTTGTCCGCTAACGCCCCCACCCATATAATGCGAGCTGCTGCCAACTGCTTCAACAAAGTTTTGTTTCTTCAGCTCTTGTTTTATCGCCCGGGCCTCATCGCCCAAAGCCTTGTCGAAATTATTTATCCCGATTACGTTTTCCACATTAAAGCCCAGTGGGATGTTTTTAAGATAAGTTATCTGTGCGTTCAAGACCAATAGGCTTACTATCAGGCTTATGCTGATAAAAAACTGTATCATCACCGATGAAACCGCCAACCATTTTTTTCGTTTCAGGGTTTTTGCACCTCCCTTTATGGCGTCAACGGCCCTTAGTTTCGAAAGATAAACGGCCGGATAGCTGCCTGCAATGAAAACCATTATGACAAAAAATACCACTAAGGCAACAATCATCGAACTTGACATGAAATCACCAATACTTAAATCGGTCATTATCATATTTGAGAAGTACGGAAGGCCGAACATGGCAAGCGAAAATGCCAGTCCAAAGGCTATTAGGCAAACGAAGGTCGTTTCGAGATAAAACATTAGGCGCAAATCAAACAAGCTGGCGCCGAAGGATTTGCGCATACCTATTTCCAGTAATCTTTTTTCGCCATCATAAACATATAAGTTCACGAAATTTATTATGGCTATGAGAAGTATGAAGGCAGCCAAACCTGCAACCAGCAATATTTTATCCATGCTGCCCTTGGGCGACAGGTCGAAATCGCATTTGGTATATAAATGCAGTTGGTTCAATGGCTCAGTGCCTGAGCTTACCACTGTGCTGTTCGAGCTGAAAATATCCATCAGGTATTTATCGTTCAGCTTTGATATTTTTTCTTGAAGGGCTTTTCTGTCGCTGTTTTCGCCAATAAGATAATAAGTAAAAAACTCAAGACCGCCCATATAGAGGCCGGGGTTGATCGACTCCATGCTCAACAATGCGTCGAAACGGAAATGAGTGGTTTTAGGCAAATCCTGAATAATCCCAGCAACAACATAATCCTGCGATTCTATCTTGAGCATCCTGCCAAGGCAATCGGTTGTCCCAAAAACCCGCATTGCCAACGATTTACTTAATACAACCTTGTTTTTCCCTTTAAGGGCATCGGCTTTGTTGCCATTGGACAAATCAAGGCCGAAAACATCGAAAAATTCAGGGTCAACATAAATAAGCTTGTTTACGCTGAAGGCGTTCCCGTCCTCATAAACTTTGTTTTGCCATCCTCGATAAATCTGGCAAGCTTTTTCTATTTCCGGTATTTCGTTGGGGATTTGGGTATAAGCCTTACGCGAACAGATTGGGTAATTGTTTATTGAATTTCCCTCTTTAATGGTATTGTAAAGCCTAAGCACGCGGTTCTTGGTTGTAAAATGCTCGTCATAAGCCGTTTCGTGACAAACATAGACCATAAGGAGCAAAAAGGCCGACAACCCTATTGCCAAGCCCGGAAGGTTGATAAACAGGAGCATGGGGCTCCTCCTCATATTCTTCGCCGTCTGTGTGATCATAAAAACCTTATTCATATCTCAGTGCTTCAACGGGGTTTCGGCGGGCAGCCTTGACGGTCTGCAAGCTCGCCGTAAACAATACGATTAAAATGGTTGTCAAACCCGACAGGCAGAAAACCCACCATGCTACATCGGTTTTATAAGCAAAGCTTTCAAGCCATTTCTCAATAGCAAAATAGGCTAGGGGGCTGGCAATAACAGAGGCCACCACCAGCCATCTTATTAAATCGGCGTTCAATAGATTCAATATACCGAGAACGCTTGCGCCGTTCACTTTCCTGATCCCTATCTCCTTGGTTCTGTTCAGGCACATCTGGAACGTCTGTCCCAAAACACCCATGAAAGTCAATATCAAGGCGATTATGGCCGCTATGGCTATTGCTTTTCCCAAACGCTCTTCCGATTTGTACATTGCGTTGAAATGCTCATCGTAAAAAGTATAGCTCATTGGCTCGTCGGGGATGAACAAAGCCCATATTTTTTCGAGCGCCTTCATCTGATTGCCAAGGTTTCCGGCCTTTAGGCGGATAGTTGCATAACGCAGGTTCGCAGCATTATTGTTTTTAGCCGACATTATGCAAACGGGGCCGATTTTATTGTGCATCGACTCGACAAAAAAATCATCGCTTATGCCCACAACTTGGTAACCGCCCTTTCTTCCGTTCTTAAAACGTTTGCCGTCGAGGTTTTCCCATTCATATTGTTTATATGCTTCCTTGTTAAAAACACAGCTTGTTCCCAGCCCGCCATGTTTAAAGGCATGGCCCTCAATTATCTTAATGCCGAACGTCTTGAAAAAATTATTGTCAGCCGAAAGGCATTTCATCATAATTTGTCTGTCGTTAACCACTTCGCCCATGCTCAAATTAATATTTCCAGGCATGCCGCTGCTCAGGGTGAAGTCTTCAATCCAGTTGATATTACTTAATTGTTCGCGCAAAACCGCCTGTTTTTTAAAATTATATGGAAAATTCAGCCGCAGCAGGTTCTCCTTGTCAAAACCCAAGTCGATATGTTTTACGTAATCAAGCTGTTTGAAAAAAAAGATGGTTAGTATGATCAGAAAAATGGAGATACTAAATTGGAGCGTCGTCATTATTCGCCGTTTTGTTTGTTTTATTGCCGGTGTATGCATTGAGGAAATAGAGTCAGCAATATTGTATCTTGTTAACATAAATGCAGGTATCAAGCTTAAAACAACAATAATGGAGAGTAGTACCAATAGAATTATTAACAGCATAAGCGGATTAATAAGCAATTGCACGTTCAGTCGATTGTCAAACAAACTGTTGGACAAGGGAAAAAACAATTGGAACAGAAAAACCGAGAGTATTGCATAGATGGCTACGCTAAGCGACACCTCAACGAAAGAGAATGCCAGCAATTGTTTATGGCTGGCCCCGATTACTTTTTTGATAAAAATGATTTTCAGTCCTGAATATTGTATCGAGATAAAAAAATTGATAAAATTAATAGTGGAAAGCAACAGCACCAATAATCCGATGCCGCTGAAAAGCCAAACTAAATTCCAGTTTCCGGTTTCTAAGGCCTCGTCGTCAAAATGCCCCGACAAGTGCATGTCGCTCAATCTTTGCAGGCTTAAGGAGCTCAGCACATAATTTTTTGAATTGGCGATAGTGTCCAGCTTGGTTTGTAATGCTTGAGCATCAATATTTTTTCTGAGAAGAAGGAAATGATTAGTGGGATTCCAGCATTTGCCGTTTGTACAGTTCCTGTTGAACACAAAGTCCTTATTTCCGGCATTGGTAAAAACATCTGCCTGTATGCTTGAGTTAAGGGGGAAATTTTCCACTACCGCCGAAACCTGTCCTGTCATATCGTTTAAAATAATGATCTGTTTTCCGAGGGCGTCGTTGTTCGGGAAAAGCTTTCCCGCCAATGAGCGTGTTATTATCACGGATTTTTTTCCTGTAAACAAAACATCGCTGTTCGACTGAACTACCCTTAAAGGGAAAACCCGGAAAAAGTCGTCGGTTGTGTTTATTATTCCATTGGCAAGCGCGAAATTACCATCTGACTTTACCGATATATCGAAACCTGCCGAAAGTTCCATTGTGCAGGCTTTTTCAACTTCAGGAAGCTTGTCCTTTAGTTCCCTGTTTAGCTTGAAATCCAAGCCGCTTAAGTTTTCCTCATGGTCAACCACCCTTACAATCCGCTCATGATGGGGCATCCAGCTGTCCATAGTGGTTTCCCCGAAAACATACAGCCCGATATTTAAGCAAACGGCAAAGCCCACCGACAAGCCGACAATGCTCATTATCGAATAGAGCTTGTTGCGCTGCATTATGCGGAAGGCAAGTTTTAAATGGTGTTTTATCATTATGGCAGTTTTTTCTTAATTATTTATTATAAACATTATTCATACCTCAGTGCCTCCACCGGGTTTCGGCGGGCAGCACTAATAGTTTGCATACTAACGCTAAGCAATGCTATAAGGACGGCAAAAATGCCCGACACGGCAAAAACCCACCAGTCGAGAGAAGTTTTATATGGAAAGTTGCTAAGCCATTTGTGCATTGCGTAATAAGCAAGCGGACAAGCAATTACAAAGGCGATGACAACCCATTTCAAAAAGTCGCGGTTAAGCATCCCGACTATCTGCAACACCGTTGCGCCGTTAACTTTGCGGATACCTATTTCCTTTATCTTCTGTTGGTTGTAAAAAACCGACATGGCAAATATTCCCACTACAGAGATTATTATCGACAGTATGGCGAAAAAACTTACGATGGCGGTGGTCCTTTTTTCTTTGTCGTACCACTTTTGAATTGTTGAGTCAACGAAACCGAAGTCGAAAGGCATGCCGTTGGTGAAATCGGAATATGTTTTTTTAACATTCTCAAGCGTTGAAGAAATATTGCCCCCCTCTACCTGGACAAAAATCTGCCAGGGGAAATCGTCCTTGCCCATTTGCTGCACCAGTGCCATCCCTATTTTGCGGTGCAACGACTCGAAATAAAAGTTATCGATTATGCCGAGCAAGGGTTTTTGACCGTTATAGGCCTTGAATGTTTGCGGCAGGGAGTCGAGCCCGAGCTTCTCCGCTGCAAAGCGGTTCAGCCAGATACCTTCTTTTGAATATGCGGCAGCCGTGGGCGTTATTTTCATCTGCATCATGGGGAAAAACGAAGAATCAACGATAAAGACCTGAAAACTAACCGGTTTGCCCTCGTATTGATATGATTGATTATTGCCGCCATCTATTGGGCTGCCGGCAACAAACGAAATTCTTTTCACCCCCGCTATCTTGCTCATCTCGTTTTTAAAGCCCGCCATTTCGCTGTTTGACAGATTATTGTCGAACCAAATTATGTTCTCGGTTTTAAATCCGAGCTCATGATTTTGCATGAAAGCTGTTTGCCTCGCGATTATTATTGTGGAAACAATTAAAACTATGACCACAACATATTGAAAGCCAATCAATATCTTTGAGTACACACTTTTGGTTTTCCGCCTGAACTCACCTTTGATGACCTGAACGGCATTTAGTTTGGTAATTACGCAGGCAGGTATAATTCCCGAGACAAGGCCAATTAGAAGCACAAACAGCAATGATAGCAAAATAGTGCTTCGGGTGAGCTCATCGGCAAGCTTAAGCTCGGTATTCAGCAAGTTGTTCAACAAAGGCTCGATCATGAAGCTTAATAAGCCCGCAAGCAAAAAAGCGACGAAGCACAATATTATGGATTCGCTGACGTGCTGCAGAATTAATTCGCCCCGGCTGCTGCCGAGGAGTTTTTTAATGGCAATTTCCTGGGTTCTGCTACCTGATTGAGCGATGGTAAGGTTCATATAATTTATGATCGCCAAAACCAATATCAGAAAAACAATGGCAAACAAAACGCTGATTAGGGTTTTGCTGTTTTGCCGGATGGCCCTTCCCTTGATATGGCTAAAATAACTATCGGATAAAGTTTCGAATTCCACTGTTTTCTTATATCCGCTATTATACATCCAATAATCCTTGTTGAACATCTCAAGAACACGGGCTGCTGTGGAGGGCAGGTCGGTATGGGGCCTTGCCAAGAAGTACAAACCGAACGAGTTGTTTCCAAGGCTTTTCAAAAGACCGGGATAGTTCCAAAAATCCGCTAGTGCCCTGAAGTTTATGATGGCATCGCATTTAGTGAAATTGGAAGTTTCGGAAATATCGCCGACAACACCCTTAACAACACAGTCGATACCACCGATGCTTATTTGTTTGTCCAAAGGTGATTTTTTGCCGAAAACCTTCAGGGCGAACTCTTTCGTCAAAACAACCGAGTTTCTGGTCTTCAATGCTGTTTCGGGGTTTCCCTCAAGGAGGCCGAACGAAAAGATGTCGAAAAAAGTGGAGTCGGCCAGCAAATACTTGAGCTTTACCTTTAGGTCATCTTGGGTTACCAATATCCCTTCATTATCCGAAATACGTGTATAACTCTCTATTTGGGGGAATTCATTTTGCAGCCAAAGGCCCACCGGGGGAGCATAGCATGCCTGGCTTTCGTTTATAAGCCTGTAAATCCGCTGGCCTTT
>JAJRQZ010000108.1 GCA_024279935.1 Bacteroidota bacterium | reverse complement strand
TTCATACAAAAGGTATTCATTGAACGAACTATCAATAAGAACAAGTCTTACCAGACTAGTATCGGAGTTTAATGTAACTTCTCCACTCACATTAAGACCATATATATTTGTTCCAGTGGTAAACGGAAAAATTTCTGTGTCACTTGTAAAAGTGCTGTCGATAGTATTGTTTTGTGAGTTTAAAACAAATGGAATGCAAATAATAAATGCTGTTATTTTTAGATTTAATTTGATAAATTTTTTCATAATGTGTTGGTTATTAAATGTAAAAAATCAAATATACAAAAAAATTAGTCGCGCTTTGCCAAAGAAACCCTATTCTGTTCTATTTTTCGGATAAATCACAGCAAAAATATTGGAAAACAGTATTGTTTAGTTAATTGGGTGAAAAAAAATGAAGGCTTCTTGCTTTTTTAAATTTCATCGCTCCACCACCAACTTAGCCGAGACCACTTTCCCTTTATCCGATTTAAACCTAACAAGATAAATCCCTTTTGTTAAACCCGAAACACCCACCTCGAAGTTTGTTGTACCTGAGGGGACATTCTCCTGTATTAAACTCTGCCCCTGCATGTTTATGAGTTGCAGTATTCCACCGTTTTCCAAATACGCCGATTTAACAACAAAACTTTTTGATGCGGGGTTGGGGAAAACCTCAAATTTTTCATTTGCACTTTTTGATATCTCACTAGTTCCAACAATAACTCCACAACCTTCAATGGGAATGGTATCGTTTGTTATTTGGTACGGGCAGAGGCTATCGTATTCAATCCATTGTGTGTAAAGGCTGTCGCTTTCGAGGTTTTGGTTTAATTTAAAGAGGTATACATCAAATTCCTCATCACCAATATATTCCAAATAGTAGAGTGCTTTCTCATCATCAGTGATTAGTATAGATGGCATTTCTGATTCTTCTAAAAGTATGGTTTGTTCAATAATATTACCAATTGTATCAAGTGTTACTGCTTTTACTTGTGAAGTATTGGTTGTACCCCAAAATGCACTTGCGGCAATCATAGTATCGTTTATGAATTTCACATCCTGCATTTTTGCTTCTTCGTGAGGAGCTACAATATCATATACATCGACAATCTGCCCCTGCATATTGAGTTTTAAGAGGGCAGGTGAAGAGCCAGCAGGTGGATTCCAATGATTATGCCTAATGGCAGAATAATAGAAATTGCTGTCAGGGTCTAGCGTTGTATAATAGGCTGAACCAGAGATGTTGTATGGGTGAAACCCTGCAACATTATACCATTCCATTTCTCCATTAAAATCTGTTTTAATATAATATGGACAAAAATATCCTACTGAATCTTCCGGGTTTGAATAACGCGCAAAACCTGTTAACAGGAATCCTGAATCAGGTGTTGTAATTACTTCTAAAGCAATTTCATTATCCATTGCAACTGTATCTGGAAGGTTATAACAGTTTTTCCATAAGAAAGTACCATCCCTTGCAAAGCGAGCCAGACAAATTCTGTCATCATATACGGGGTTGCCAGATAGGCTTATTATGAATGCCACACCACCATCAGGTGTTACAGTTAGCCCATATCCATAATCATGATAGCCCTCCGTAGGGAATAGCCAGCACCATTCCTTTTCGCCACAGGCGTTCAGTTTCATTATCAATGGATTGCTATAAGCACCAACAACTCCATAACTTCCACTGAAATAAATAGAACCCTCATCATTCACTCCTATACCCCATGGCAAAATACCGTTTATACCATCACCTAGTGTTTTTTCCCATAACACTTCTCCATTAACATCTGTCTTGATTAAGTAACTGTATCTGGGCCAATTGGGCTGATGACGTCCACTGAGGAGGTAGCCATTATCGTAGGATATTGCAAAGCCTTCACGCCATGCATCTAAATCATCTTTATATGTATTTACCCACCTCTCTTGTGCATTTGAAATTTGTATCAACGAAATTAAATAGAGTAATATGATTAATGACTTCTTCATGACAATTACTTTAGGATTATTACTTTTTTGCTGTCGAGCAATTTACCATTAACAATTAGTTTTAATAAATAAGTACCTGATATTATACTTTCTGTTGTTATAATAATCTGGTTGCGTTTTTTTTGTAAATCAAAACTCTTTATTTCCTTGCCCTCCAGATTTACTAACGAAAGTTGAGCTTGTTCGAAAACTCTGTCTATTTTTGTCTCTGCTGTGAAATAATTGTTTGCAGGATTAGGGAATATTTTTAAGAAGGATGCTTGTTGTTTGTTGCTATCCCCATTATAGCCAAAGATTGGTTTTGTTTTTAGTATTATAGGGAAATAATGTGGTTCCTGATATTCCATTTCTTCCATGGCAACAAGTATATTGCGGGAATAAATTCCGGCAGCAGTATTAGTGTTTTCTGCTATATTTAAAAGTGTTGCAATTTGTATGCTGTCGCCAACAACAGTATCACTTTTTAGTTGCCATTGTATTTCAGCAAAATCAGCAAACAGATTATGGGCAAAGACCTCCTCATCCGTTAATTCAAGTTCATATTCAATATTATCGAGTGTATTAAATGTATTTACTGAATCGCCGGCATTTAGATAGAGCATTGCCAACTGATATCTAGGCTCGGGATATTGGCGGTTCTGTAAAAGCATTATTATGCTGTCTTTTGAAGCGGAAATATTAACAGTGTCAGACATATAATGCAACAGCAGGCCGTTAAGTACCTTGTTGCGTTTTTTCTTGTTCTTTGCCAGTTTGTTCACTAATATGTCCTTTCCTCCACTTATGCCTGCCCCTTCCTCTATTTCTTCCATCATATAATCGGGCATGGTAGTTTCCCTTTGGTTTATTTTCTGTATAACATCCGGCGACTTTGCCGATTGCGGGTTGGCAACCATCACATCGCGCAGCATTGCATTTGTCAAAACATCCTCCATAGCTGCTGCTGATTTCATTACGGTATCAGAAAGATATGGTGATTCATTAACTAACTGTTGCCTTAATTCCAAAGATTCATCAGGCAATGATGTTGTTACTTCAAGATTTAGGCTTGTAGTATTACCACCATCAACATACATGTCAAGAGTATCGGAATAAGCAATAGTTGCTTCAGATGAACTTTCCAGTTGGGAATT
>JAJRQZ010000107.1 GCA_024279935.1 Bacteroidota bacterium | reverse complement strand
AGCCCAGCTGGTTAGAGTCCCGAGGCCTCGGGATTAATCAGGGTGCCCTAGGTTTCCCGAGGGGTCGGGACTAGAGGAGGAGCAAGAGGCCGGGCTAATGCCCGGCTTTTTTTATATATGCCCGTTTATAGTGTCTGCATAGGCTTTGCTGAAAAAGCAAACAGCAAATTAATAATTCTTCTGGTTTAATTTACTGCCTGCCGTTGTAAAATTAAAATAACCGATGTAGATTGTTTGGTTTATCATGTTCTCAATATTGATTAATACGTAAAATAACTGTTTCCAAAAATTTGACAAAAAATAACCTGCCTTTTCTAAATGAATCAGGTTCATTATAAAAAATATTGCAGCAATCCAACTTTCAGAAGTGTCTTGCAATCTGGCTCTAATTCTGTTTAATTCGTATCCGTTTTTACCTTGTCCGAATTTACCTTCTATTCTGTTTCTTTCGGCTGCTTCTTTTTTACGCTTTCGCTTGTAATAATAACTCTCTTTGTTCTTGGTTCTCTTTCTGCCTAATGGTTCTGCCGTTATCCTGATACCTTTTTCTTTTGCCCAGGCTCTGTTCTGTTTTGTGGCATAGATTTTATCAACTTGCAATAAATCATGATAGCAACCGTGTAACTCGCGATAAGCCTCTACCTGTTTTATGAAATCTCCACCTTCGTTGTAGGCTTCCCAGCTTAGTGCGTTTATGCGCGCCAATCCATCATCTAAACTGACCCCAAGTTTGCTGCCAAATTCAATTTGCGACTTGTCTTTGCCTCTTGGAATGGGTCTCACATAGGGCTGAAATATGCTAACTATACGGCAAGGAACACTCTTTGTTTTATTGTCGTACATGTACTTTTGTTGTTGGTAAACCAAACTTACAATCCACAACATTTTTTGCTCCGAATGTGTTAACGGAAAATGACTAAACTCATCTAACATCTTGTTTATGTGTGCAATATCTCTTTTTAAGGCTTCTAATAATTGTCTGTTTGTTTTTCTGATTTGAGATTTTGGTTTTCTCCTTTTTTTTGAAAATTCTAAATGCAATTTGCCTAATTTTCGTCTGTATGTTCTTGGTTTCCTTCGGCGGCTATCTTCTTTTCTTAGTTGCTCATGGAGCCTGTCTATTATTTTTTCACACTGTTTTCGGCTTTGGTTTAACAGCTTGGTATCGGTCGGATAAGTGATGTACTGGTCGGCAACAGTGGCATCGAGTTGTAATTTCCCTTTATTGGCAGGTGGTGCTTCTTTTGTGTTATTGTTATCCTGAATCCTGTTGGAACCGGACTCTCCCTCCTCCTTTTCGGTAGTTTCTTTATTGCTGTTTTGTGGTTGAGCTTCCTCTTTTTTTGTTTGTCTCTTTTTGCTGTTCTGAATATGTTTTTGGTCGCCTTCGGCACTTGCCGATTTTATTAAGTTGACATTTAACTCATCAAAATCTTCAGCTCCGAAACGTTTACGAATCTCTACAAATAACAACGGGTCGAATATCGGCTCTGTCTGAAAACCTTTTAATCCAACAAAATATTGCATGTAAATGTTTTCCTGTATCGAAGCAATTACACCTCTGTCGTCCAACTTCTCGATGTGCTTAATAATTAATGCTCCAAGAACCATGCGGGGAGATAGCCCGGGACGTCCAAATCCTGAATTCATCTTTTTTATATAAATTGATGCAAACTTATCCCATGGCACAACTTTGCTTAATTCAACCCACCGGTTATCAGGCGATAACGATGCATTGAAAGGCGTTTCAAACAGGTCTATGCTTAACTGACTTTCTGGAATATACTGTATCATAAGTGCAAACTTTTTTATCACAAAATACTAAAAGACTTGCACTTTTAATAGGATCTCATTCAAAAGTTATCAACATATAGAAATGGTTATTAGTGGATTAATGAAACATAAGGGCTTTTTTCAGCAAACCCTACTTAGTTGATTAATACAAATTCTCTAAAATTATCTTTATCAATTACAATACTTTCAGCATTATATGTTTCCATAAATGTTTTTGGCAATTTCACTTTCTTTCTGTTATTCCATTTAAATTCATATCCATATATTTTCCCGCTGTTTTCTTCTACAAAATCGACTTCCTGTTGTTGCTTGGTCCTCCAAAAATAAATTCGTGCAAGACTTTGTTTATATTCGATCTGCTTTACTCTCTCCGAAATTAAAAAGTTTTCCCATAAAGCACCTTTATCTGTCCGTAATTCAAGAGGGTTAAAATTTCCTATTACCATATTACGAATTCCATTATCATAAAAATAGATTTTTTTATTCGTTTTTATTTCATGACGAAGATTACGGCTAAAACTACCCAACTTAAAAATAATATATCCCTTCTGTAGAATATCAATATATTTACTTATGGTGTTTTTATCGACATTCACTATCTGTGCCAATTCGGAATAATTAACCTCACTACCTATTTGCAATGCCAGAGCCTGAACTAATTTATCCAATATCCCGGGCTTTCGTATTTTTGCAAATGAAAGGATATCTTTATATAAGTAACTATTAACTAAGTTTCTAAGAACATTTATCTCATCACTGGGATTATTTAGCACATCGGGATAAAGTCCGTATAGCAATCTATTTTCAAGTTGCTGTTCAGAGTATATATAACCATGATGTTCCTCATATTCTTCCCACGAAATGGGAAATAATTGATATTCCCACTTTCGCCCGGTTAATGGTTCATTAATCTGATTTGATAAATCAAATGAAGACGAACCGCTTGTAAACAGTTGAACATCTTTAAATCTATCTGTAATTATTTTCATTGTAAGGCCAATTCCTTTTATTCTTTGGGCTTCATCAATAAAAACATATTTATACCTGCCTAAAATTGAACGAATCTGCTCGGTATTGGGTTCAGTCAATAAAGTTCTTGTTTTGGGGTCATCACCATCGAGTAGTAAATAATTTTTGTTTTTAAGAATTGTCTCTATTAAAGTTGTTTTTCCAACCTGTCTAGGTCCTATTAAAACAATTGCTTTTCCTGACCCAATTCTATTTTTTAGTATCTTTTCTAAATATCTTAAATACATATTTTTTTTACAAAGATAAAACTTTTAATGAATATATTCACTTAAAGTCATATCTATTAGTGAATGAATACATTAAATATAAGGTGTTATTGTGGATTTCACCCTTCTCTTTGCTTGCACCCAATGTTTGGTATATGGTTTTGTGGCGGTTTCTTAAATACAAATCCTTCAATTTTCACCAATGTTTGTTTATTTATAAAATGTTCATCTTTAGTGCTTAACCCGCCATAAATTATATTTATTGTAAGGTGTCGCAATTCATTCGTTTTAAGTCTTAAAGAAAGTCAGTCCTATTTTCCCATGCTCCCCCTTCAAAAACCTCAAATCGTTGATCGGCGTTCTAAGGAATTGTGAATTGTGAGTTATGAGTTGTGAATTGTGAGTAAGGAGTAAGGAGTAAGGAGGTTTATATTGGACAAAGAAACCCCTTCAAAAACCTCAAATCGT
>JAJRQZ010000106.1 GCA_024279935.1 Bacteroidota bacterium | reverse complement strand
TGGTTACCTATCCGTTTTGTCACAATTTTTGTTTGAAAAACACAAAATTTCCGCCAAAACTACTGAGATTTCAAATATATAGCCCCACGCTGAAGCATGGGGCTATTGATAATCAACTTGATAAACCTGCTGAGTAGCAACAAGATTTAAAATCACCAATACTTATTGTAGTGTTATTGTCTTGAGGTTTTTTTCTGCCATGGCACGAAAATACCAATTTCAAACAGGTTTGCCACTAATTTATAACTGGGATTTACACATTCAATCACCTTGTTCCCATGAAAAACCGTGTTTGATTAATTATATTATTTTTGTCGCCCTAAAATAGCGTGCAAATAAATGAGTACTTTAAAAAATCCCACCGATGTGGAAATAATGGCTCCGGTAGGATCCTACGAATCCTTGATGGCTGCGATACAAGGCGGGGCAAACTCGGTTTATTTCGGAATCGGGAAATTGAACATGCGCTCCAAGTCGTCAAAGAACTTTACTCTTGATGATCTTAGAAAGATTTCAGATATTTGTAGAGACAATAACATAAGAACTTATGTTACACTGAATACTGTTGTTTACGACCATGAACTTGAGGAGATGCGTCGGGTTGTGGATGCCGCCAGGGAAAATGAAATAACGGCAATCATCGCTTCCGATCAATCGGTGATACAATATGCTTTTTCTCAAGGCGTTGAGATACACATGTCAACACAAACCAATATCACTAATATCGAGGCAGTTAAATATTATTCGGCTTTCGCCGATGTTATGGTAACGGCACGGGAGCTGGAAATAAAACAAGTAAAAGCCATTATCAATGCCATTGCAGAAGAAAATATCCGTGGCCCTTCGGGGAAACATGTACAGATAGAAGTTTTTGCTCACGGGGCCTTGTGTATGGCCGTTTCCGGGAAATGTTATTTAAGCCTCGACAATTTAAACTCATCGGCCAACCGCGGGGCTTGTTTGCAGCAATGCCGAAGGAAATATACTGTTACAGACAAGGAGACAGGTGCCCGGCTCGAGATCGATAACGAATATATCATGTCGCCCAAGGATTTGAACACTGTTGCCATACTTGATAATATCCTCGATGCGGGCGTAAGGGTGTTAAAGCTAGAGGGGAGAGGGCGTTCACCTGAATATGTAAAAACAATAGCCTCTGTCTATCGCGAAGCCGTTGATGCATGGTTTACAGGAGAATACAGTCGGGAGAACATTGACAGATGGAATGCAAGACTGTCGAAAGTTTATAACCGCGGTTTCTGGAATGGTTATTATATGGGTCGGACCTTTGGCGAATGGACGTAGGATTACGGAAATCAGGCAAGCGAGAAAAAAGTCTATATAGGTAAGATAACTAATTATTTTGGCAAGATAGGGGTTGCTGAAATAAAGATGGAATCGCATGGCCTGAAAGTTGGGGAAGAAATAAAAATTATTGGTGAAACAACTGGCGTTTACGAAAGTGTTATCGACGAAGTCCGGCTCGACCGTAATCCGGTGGCTGAAGTTGTCAAGGGTGATTTATGCTCAATACAAACAAAACAAATAGTGCGAAGAGGCGATAAACTGTATAAAGTTGTAAAAACCAACAGCTGAGGTTGAAAGTGCCCATAGTTTGTATTTGTTTTAATTAGTTGTTTAAATTTGGCTCTTCAAAAAAACATATTTGTTCGAAATGCATACTCACGAATTGTTGATACTGTGCGGGTTTATTTTGCTCATAGCCATTATGTTGGCCTTCGATATTGGTGTCTTCAATAAAAAGAGCCATGAGGTGAAGTTTAAGGAAGCATTGGGGTTTACACTGTTGTGGGTTAGCAGCGCGTTGATTTTCTGGTGCGCAATATATTTTTACGGGCATTTGCTTCATGGAATCAATGACATGGGTCATTTGAGGGAAATAGTTGCCGCCTACAATCACCAAATAGATATATTTGAAGGCAACTTTGATAAATCCATCGCTTTATACAGGCGTAACCTGGGCTTGGAGTTCCTTACTGGTTATATTATTGAATACTCGTTATCAATAGATAATATTTTTGTTATCCTAATGATTTTCATCTCCTTCGGTGTCGAGAAGAGATTCTATCATAAAGTTTTGTTTTGGGGGATTCTAGGTGCGATATTAATGCGTTTTCTTTTTATTTTTATTAGTGCCGCGCTGATTCAACAATTTAGCTGGGTATTCTACTTTTTTGGGGCCTTGCTTATATTTACCGCGATAAAGCTCTTCCTGGAGAGAAACAAGTCCAGCTCCATAGATACCGAAAATCATTTTATCGTAAAGTTTGCCGGCAGGTTCCTCAGAGTTGACAAAGAAGATAAGAGCGGAAGGTTCATTTACAGGAAAAACGGAAAAACATTTGTTACAAGCCTGTTTATTATCTTATTGGTGATCGAGTTTTCCGATGTTATTTTTGCCGTTGATTCGGTTCCGGCGATATTTTCGGTTACAAAGGATCCTTTTATAGTTTATTTTTCAAATATTTTTGCCATAATCGGACTTAGGTCCTTGTTCTTCCTGCTGGCAAGTATTATCGATAAATTCAGGTTTTTAAAAGTAGGCTTGTCGCTATTGCTTGCTTTTATCGGCTTGAAAATGCTGCTGCATAGCTTCATCGTGATTTCTACCCTGAACTC
>JAJRQZ010000105.1 GCA_024279935.1 Bacteroidota bacterium | reverse complement strand
TCCTTGTAACCTGAATTGAACACAGAATGGGGACTAATACGCATAATAGTCCTTTGAGGCTGGTAGTGCGGCAAGTTCACCCCATCCTGATTGTTCAATGAGTTATTAACAAAATTAAAGTTATTAACAAAGAAAAAAAGCGTTACTACTCAGCAGGTTTATCAAGTTGATTATCAATAGCCCCATGCTTCAGCGTGGGGCTATATATTTGAAATCTCAGTAGTTTTAGCGAAATTTTGTGTTTTTCAAACAAAAATTGTGACAAAACGGATAGGTAACCAATGAGCTAATATTTTTCTCTATTGCTGAGTAGTAACAAAAAAGCAGTAAAAAAGAAATATCTACATCATTAACGTGTTTTTCAAAGAACTCTTGTTTTATAGTTTGCAAATCTAAAGGTAATGCGGGTGATATTGATAAATAGAGAGATTATGCAAGCAATAAAATTTAGTAGCAAGTGAATACGATCTTAGGAGTAAAAAAACAAGGGTCTCCGCCGGCGCATCGACCTTCGCCGATCGTTAATCGGCGTCCGGGGTCCGAAAGAACAAAAAAATGAAATATTGCCAGTCAATCACCGATTCCGCCCCGGCGACCCCTGTCCGGGGTGGCGGGATGCGGCTACGCGACCAACTGCTGGATGCATCCCCTTATTTGAGCGATACCGTAATGGTAAATGCTGCGGGAAAAGAAGACGTACTACCCAAAAGAATGTTTAGCTCCAATTGCAGCAGCTTTGGTGTTGTGCCTCAGCATTTACATGAGGCAATAATCCTTTTTCTTGGATTTTTATGCCGCTATTTCCCTCCCCATGCATATCCGATGCTGAGCTCGAGAACGATGCCGCTTCCAAAAGCCATATCCATAGCCCTAAGGTCGTCGGGGCCGGGGGAGCCGGAACTTATCTCATAATTTTTTTCGACGAGCAGTATGGCATAGCCCGCATCGGCCTTCAGAAGGAAACCTCCTTTGCTCATATACTCGAAACCTCCAACAATTTGTACAAACGGAGAGGCCTTGATGAGGTAGCTAAACGAGTTGTTACTTGTGTTCGGGCTATTAATTTCAGCCCCGCTCCCCGTTCCGTACATAAAGCCTGCTGCCACAAACGGACTGAATTTCTTCGTGAAAAACAGATAGTTGTAACGTGCGCCGAATTTAAAACCCGTGGAGGAAATCCCAAGGCCGGCGTCTATTTCCATGTTTCCCGTGATAAAGGAGCTGAAGCTGATCCCGAAGCCGGTAAGGCCGTTCCACCCCATATTTCCTGTTATCCCCATCGTCCGCAGTTCGCGTATCGGAACATTATCCACGCCGAACGTTTTTGTCGAGGTATATGAATCTTGTGCCTTAATTGTTTGTAGTGCCAACAATAGCAGACCAATTACCAATAAGTTAATTTTTTTCATAGAGTTTAAGCTTATTTTAAATTATTTACAATAATATTAAAAATTGCGATGCGTTAACTATCTTTACCACTGTTTTTATGCAAAGGATTTCTGTTGTTATAATAAGTCTGAACGAGGAAAGGGACATCGCCCGTTGCCTGAAGTCGGTGAAAGGTATTGCCGACGAGATAGTAGTGGTGGACTCCTTTTCGACCGATGCGACGAAGGATATCTGCAAAAGCTTTGGGGCGAAATTTATCGAACATGAGTTCGAATCGTATATCGCACAAAAAAATTTCGCTTTGACATGTGCGAAATACGACAAGATTCTCTCGCTCGATGCTGATGAAGAACTGTCGGAAGAGCTTATAAATTCTATTCTTAAAGAAAAAAAGGAATTTTCCCGCGATGGCTATAGCATGAACCGGCTTACAAGGATAAGTGGCAAATGGATTAACCACAGCGGTTGGTATCCGGATACCAAACTGCGTTTGTTCGATAGGAACAAAGGAGAATGGACGGGCCTCAACCCCCACGACGAGTTCAAGTTTTTTGAGAAAGCCGACATTTGCAAGCTTGAAGGCGATTTGCTCCATCACTCCTTTTATTCGTTCCGCGAACTTGAGGAACAAAGTCTTAGGTTTGCTGAGCTAAGTGCTGATGCGTATTTTGTGAGAGGCAAGAAAGCAAGCTGTTTAAAAGTTGTCTTCAATCCGTTCTTGCGGTTTGTTCGCGATTATATTTTCAATTACGGATTTCTTCACGGCAAAACCGGTTTCAAGGTCTGTAAGAACAACGCATTGTCTACATATTTGAAATACAAGCATTTGCAACAATTATGGACGAAAGCAAAGTCGTAACCAAAAAATTTCTTACTTTGGCTGGATGATATCGAATAAGGAGGGCTGGCTGGTTATAGTAAACCTGCATGCCGGGAGTAAGAGATGCGAGCGCGACTGGCCGGAAATCAAGGGGTTGCTGATGGTGAACAAGTTGGGAACAGAAGTTGTTTTTACCCAAAAGGAAAACCAGGCTACTGAGATAAGCCAGTACTACATTGAAAACAAGGGGTTTAAAAAGATTATAATTGTCGGAGGCGACGGAACCATGAACGAGGTTGTGAACGGTGTTTTCCGGCAAAGCCGATTCCCCACAACCGACATCACCTTAGGATTGATAACCGTGGGGACCGGAAACGACTGGGGCCGACATTACGGCATGCATTCTTCTTATGAAAAGATGGTCAAAGCCATTGTAAACGGGCGCACTTTCGTGCAGGACGCAGGAAAGGTGAACTATAGCAAGACCTCTGAAAAGCAAGACCGTTACTTCGTGAACATTGCAGGAATGGGCTACGACGCCTTAGTTGCTAAAAAGACCAATGTCTCCAAGCAAAAAGGCAGGGGCGGTGTGCTTGTATATTTGGTTAACTTATTGCAAAGCCTTTTTCAGTATTCCTATACTAATTTATCCATTACTGCCGATGGAAGAGAAGTTTTTAACGGCAAGGTCTTTACCCTTAGCATAGGCATTTGCAAGTACAACGGCGGCGGGATGATGCAACTGCCCTCTGCCATTTCCGACGACGGGCTTTTCGATGTAACCCTGGTAAGGAAAACCTCCAGGCTTAAAGTTATCAGGAACATTAAAAACCTTTACGACGGTTCGTTCATCAAAATGAAAGAGGTTGAAACATTTAGGGGAAAGGGATTTATAATAAACGCCGATCCGCCTGAGTCGCTGTTCCTGGAGACCGATGGCGAATCACTTGGGCATTCGCCTTTGTATTTCGAAATAGTGCCCAAGGCCATAAAACTGATTGTCAGGAAAAAATTCCTGAAAAACCTTCAAGAGTAGTTTATTGAATCAAGTATCCCCAAGACCTCTTTTATTATCAGGGGGACTTTTTCCATCATCTTATCGCTTACTTTCATGTCCATGTCCTGTTGGGGGTTAATATTCACGGCAACAAGAAATAAGTCAGGTACTTTTTCGAGCAAGATGGCAGACTCTATCATATCCTTCATGCCCAGCTCATGGGTGCTGAGCGATTTTGGGAAGTCAGAAGCAAATTTCGGCCTCAGCACTTTAACGCTCCCGATTTCATCATCGCCAAGGGTGGCATCGATAATGATTAGTTTACCGTATTCCTGAAAAAGCGATAGCAGCGCAAAGCCTCCGGTGCCACCGTCAAGAAGATCAACGTTATCGGGGAGCTCCGTCTTTTCCATTTCCCTAACTACTTGTACGCCAATGCCTTCGTCGTTGAGCAGGACATTGCCCAGCCCCATGATCAGGATTTTTTCATCAATATTCGATTCTGT
Organism: Bacteroidota bacterium; assembly: GCA_024279935.1. Classification (GTDB taxonomy): domain Bacteria; phylum Bacteroidota; class Bacteroidia; order Bacteroidales; family F082; genus BM524. The sequence goes on along the minus strand of JAJRQZ010000105.1, from coordinate 30,271 downwards.
CATAGCGTAAAAATACTAAAAATGATGGTTTAACATAAATAAACACCCGGCCTGAAAATGAATTTACGGGCCGGGTGCCATCAATTAATTTTATTTTAATGAATCAATCCTTTTCCCTTTCAACCTTATCTTTGTCCTGGAATTTCCATCCGCCTATCATTGAAGACATAACTCCGTTTTTCTCGATATAATCGTGATAAAAAACCAGATAGACATGAACCAAGGCAAACAGTATAAAAAACCACATTAACAAGTGGTGTACCTGGCGTGTTATGATATCGCCTCCCAGAATTGAAGGCACCCATGAAAATAGTTGCGGGAACCAGCTGGCGCTCATCGCCGCATATATCCCGAAACCTGTCAGCACCTGGAGCAAGAACGCTATAAAAGTGAGGAAATAGGTAAAGCTTGCAAGGGCGTTATGACCCAGGTTAGGGTTCCTCTCGCATTTTACCTGAAAGATATCCACCTTTATCACATCCCACATGTCTTTCCAGTGGGCGGAAGTATAAGGGATAAAGTTTTTCCACTTGGCAAACTTGTTTCCTGCAAAACCCCAGTAAATACGAATCACGAAGTTGAAGAAGAATAAATAAGCAGCCACGAAATGGATAAACCTTACGGTGCCGAACCAATAACCCATATAGGCTTCCGAAACGGCAGTTATCGCAGGAGGGTTCCCGATTAAAAATCCTGTGGCGGCCAGGACTGTTACTGCCAGGGCATTTGTCCAGTGGTAAAACCGTACCGGCAATTCCCAGACATATTTGGGGTGCATCAGCGTATTTTCGATTCTAGCATATCTGTTCATGACTAAAAAGTTTGAATTTGGTGAACATAGCTTCCTTTTTCATCATACAGATGCACCGCACAGGCGATACACGGATCGAAAGAGTGGATGGTCCGTAATAATTCGAGCGGACTTTCGGGGTCTTCTACGGGAGTGCCGATCAGTGCGGCCTCATAGGCCGACATTTGTCCTTTGCCGTCCCTGGGGGATGCGTTCCACGTACTTGGTACAACAAGTTGATAATTATCGAGCTTGCCGTCCTTGATGACCGACCAATGTGCCAGGGCGCCTCTTGGGGCCTCCGTCATTCCAACTCCCTTGGCCTCTTTCGGCCAGTCGGAAGGATCCCACATATAATCGGTATGCATGCGCGAATCGCCGTTTTTGATGTTGGAAATCAATGAATCGAAGAATTCCTGTGCCCAGTTGGCGACAAGCTTGGTTTCGAGCCCGCGCGCAGCAGTTCTTCCTAATGTGGAAAACAGGGCGCCGACAGGAACATTCAATTGCTTGAGAGCGCTTTCAACAACTTCTTTGTAATCCTCCCTTCCCGAGGCATATCCGACGAGCATCCGCGACAAAGGACCTACTTCCATGGCATTTCCTTTCCATCTGGGTGTTTTCAGCCAACTGTATTTTTTATCTACGTTTAGTTGGTCGTAAGGTGGCTTCGGGCCAGTATAATTAAGATTGGTCTGGCCTTCCCATGGATGTTTTCCGCTGTCCTCACCGCTATCGTAATCATAATATGAATGTGCGATGAACTCTTTTATCTGATCGGGGTCGGTTCCGTCGATTTCGTGGATCCGGCTCAGGTCGCGGCCCATTATTATTCCCCTCGGGAATTTAAAGCTTGCGACATCATTATATCCGTTAGTTGGCAGATCGCCGTAGGAAAGATAATTTTCCAATCCTCCGCCTATTGCTCCCCAATCTTTATAGAATGATGCAATTGCCATTAAATCAGGGATATAAACCTGATCGATAAAGGTCTTGGCGTCATCGAGCAATTGCTTCACATAGGCAAGTCTTTCTGCATTAAGGGCATTTGTTTCGTTGAGGTTTACCGACAAAGGAACTCCGCCCACCAGGTAATTAGGGTGAGGGTTCTTGCCTCCGAAGATAGTATGTACCTTAACTATCTCCTTCTGCCATTCGAGGGCTTCGAGATAGTGGGCGACGGCCATTAAATTAGCCTCGGCAGGAAGCTTATAGGCTTTATGGCCCCAATAGCCGTTTGCGAAAATCCCCAACTGTCCGCTATCGACAAACTTTTTGATTCGTTTTTGTATATCCCTGAAATAGCCTACTGAGCTTTTCGGCCAATTAGAGATACTTTGTGCCAGGGCCGAGGTCTGGGCCGGGTCGGCACTTAGGCAGGAAACAACATCAACCCAGTCGAGGGCGTGCAGATGATAAAAATGCACCACGTGATCCTGCATCATCTGTGAACAAAACATGAGGTTCCTCACCAGGTCAGCATTTGGCGGCACAACAATGCCAAGTGCATTTTCGACACTCCTAACCGACGCCAGCGCATGTACCGTAGTACAAACCCCGCATACCCTCTCGGTAAAAGCCCATGCGTCGCGGGGGTCGCGGCCTTTTAAAATAAGCTCCATACCGCGAACCATAGTGCCTGAGCTGTAAGCATCTATTATTTTTCCGTCTTTGACTTCTATTTCCACCCTGAGGTGTCCTTCTATCCTTGTAATAGGATCAACTACTATTCTTTGACTCATAATTATCCTCCTTTCGTTTACGATTCAACATCATTTTGTTCACACTCGCCATCGGCAATCAACTTGCGTTTCCTGATATTTGTAACCACTGCATGTGCGGCAATACCAACTCCGGTTGCCACGCCGAGGCCCAGGCCTACTTTGTCGGCATTCGACTCAATGCCGAAGCCCGGGAAGTTGGGAAGGCGTTTGTAGAAGCCGCCGTTGTCCCAGAAATTCTCCTCGCTGCAACCAATACATGGATGACCGGATTGAATGGGGAAGCTAACGCCGTTATTCCATTTTATCACACCACAAGCATTATAGGTAACAGGCCCTTTACAACCCATCTTGTATAAGCAATAGCCCTTCTTGGCATTTTCGTCGTCGAATGATTCAACGAACAGCCCGGCATCGAAATTAGGGCGTCGATAGCAAGTATCGTGAACGCGCCTCGAATAAAATGCCTTGGGGCGATTTAATCTGTCGAGCTCGGGGATGCGGTCGAAAGTCAGGAGATGAACTACTACGCCTGCCATAACTTCGGCTATCGGAGGACATCCGGGAACGTTGATTATGGGCTTCCCCTTTATTATTTTGTGGATAGGCGTTGCCCCGGTAGGGTTGGGCTTGGCCGATTGAACACAACCGTTTGAGGCACAACTGCCCCAGGCTATCACTGCCTTTGCCCCTTCGGCCGCTTCCTGGACTATGTCCTCAAAAGTTTTACCGCCAATGCAGCAATATACGCCTTGCTCCTTGGTAGGCACCGAACCTTCAACGGTAAGAAGATATTTGCCGTGGTAGTTTTTCATTGTGTCGGTCAGCGATTTCTCCGCCTGATGACCGGCAGCAGCCATTAAGGTTTCGGTATAATCCAGCGAAACCAAATCCAAAAGGATATCGGCCACCAAGGGGTGAGATGAACGAATAAATGATTCGCTGCAACAGGTGCACTCCTGGCCGTGTAACCAAATAATCGGAATCCTGACTGCCTTTTCCATGGCTTTGGTTATTTGGCCGACCATGCTCGATTCCAGCCCCATGAAGGCAGCCATCATGGCGCCCAGCTTCATAAAGTCGCGACGCGAATAGCCTTTTTCCATGGCAACTTCAAAATACGTTTTTCGTCTTTTGCTCATAACAATGATTTTTGGAAATTAATATTTATGTGTGTTGATTTCTATACCGTTTATTTCAAGGGATTTAAAATCTATTATCCCCTTTATACTTATGGAGTCGCCCAACCCAATGTCGTTGATGTCATCAAGTTTTACCAAGATATTTTGGTTATCGCAAACAATACGGACGTTTTTCCTGGCTTCCTCATCGATGATCTCGGCTATTTTGCCCCTTATGGTAATGTTAGTTGAAAATGGCATCGGTATCCTTTAGGCAAGAGCCGTTCCGAAAAGGTATCCGTGATTTTTGCGCTTGTTGTTTTATCGCACAAAATGCTTGATGCCATTATGTTATAAAATAACCAAGGCTCATAGTTTTTATTTGTTCTAAATAAGCAATATGGGAGATTTGCGGAATTCCGCTACTTATTTGCGGAATTCCGTTTGTTGAACAAGGACAAAAGTTTTTATAACTTTAGTAACCGTCTTGTTTTTTACGACCAAGGGCAAAATCATTTTCTCCTTAGGTTTTATTTCATATAGCCAGGACACCGTTACGGTTTATTTCGACCGAAACCGGACAGTGACAAAAAAGAAAAATCCAGGCTTCGGTCTTCGTTCTATTTACTATTGGTCCGGATGGAAATATTTATGATATCAGCCTTCAGAAGCAGGCGTCTCAATACTTTTAATATGAGGCGGTTAGGGTGATCAGGAATTCGCCGCGATGGATACCAGGGAAGCAAGGGGGCAAAGCCGTAGATGTAAAAATCAATGCAAGAGTATCGTTTTACCTAGAATAAACGGCCTTATTGTGCAGGCTGATGGCAGAACAGAAATAATAGTACTTTTGTTTTGCTTTATCTTTAAATGATGTCAGGAAGAGGATTTATAAAAAGTTGGGTTTTTATTTTTTTATTTGGTTTTTCGCTCACGCTTATTGGCGAAACAAAACCGGACAGCCTGATCTTGCTGATAAAGCAAACCCACGAATTGAACCAGAAGGCTAATCTATTATATGAATTGAGCGTTTCCTTGTTCGCTGGCAAGCCCGACACTTCACTTATTATTGCTTATGAGGCCCTCGATCTTAGCAAGGGCAAGCAGAAGGTGTTGAGCGCCAGGATACATAAGTTAATTGGCGATATCAGCGTAAACGCTGACAGTGTGCAAAGAGCCGTGTCGGAGTACGAATTTGCAAAAGACCTCTTCGAGCAGCTCGGTGGCGAAGAGAAATCCTTGCTCGAGACTTATGTCAGCCTTGGTAATATTTACATACAGCGCGACAACCTCCCCGAAGCCCTTGATATCTACAACAAAGCCGTAATGCTCTCGCAGCAGGGGGTGGATACGGTACTGCTTCCACGGCTCTATAATAACCTGGGTATTATTAACCTCTACATAAACAATACCGAAAAGGCCCTGAAATTATATTCAAAAGCCCTTGACTTGTTCAAGAAGAGGAAAGATACCATAAACATTGCCGGCACAACTACAAATATCGGCAGCATTTATGTTGAATTGGGCAATTATGAAATCGCGCGCAGTTATTATATCGATGGACTTGATATATTTAAAAGTATAAATCTCAAGGAAGGCGAAGCTCATGCGCTGCTCAAGCTCGGAATGCTTGAAAGCAAAATCGCGAATTACAAAAAAGCACTGGGGTATTTTGACGAGAGCATCGAAATCCAGAAAAGCCTTGGCATTACGTATTCAGGAATCAAATCTATTTTTCTTGCCGAGACACTTATTTATAAGGGAATTGCGCAGTTTGACCTCAGCGATGACGAAAAAGCCTATGTCAACTTGAGGCATGGATATGAAATAGCATCGGAAAGCGGTGATATAGGATTGCTTGCCCAGGCTTCGGAATACATAAGCAAGTATTTTAAATTAAAGTCAGATTACAAGCAAGCCCTTGAGTATCACGAAGTTTATAAAAAGTTTTCGGACAGCATCAATAATCAGTCGAGCATAAGAAAACTCACCCGGCTGGAAATGAAGCTTCAGTACGAAGGGAAGCTGCATGACAACCAAATGGAAAACCAGGCCAAATTGCGCATAGAGCAAAAAAACACTCTTTATTCCATACTTGCCGCATCGGTATTCTTATTGGGTATGGCCCTGTTCATAGTCTTGCTGAAATTGGAGAAAAACAAAAAAAACAAGGCGCGGCTCGCACAACAAAACCTGGAGGAAAAACTTGAGCATACAAACAAGGAGCTTACGACTTATGTGATGTACCTGCTTCGCAAGAATGAATTTATCATAAGTATCTCGGAGAAATTGAAGCAGGCAAAGCTTGAAGCAAAAGTCGAGAACAAACAAAGGATCACCGATTTGATCAAAGAGCTTGAAGAGAACTCGAAGATGTTCTCCTGGGAGGAATTCGAGCTGAGGTTCCAGCAGGTTTATACCAGCTTTTATAAAAATCTCAACGAGAAATACCCTAATCTGTCGCAAAACGAAATACGCCTTTGTGCATTCGCAAAACTAAATATGACAACAAAGGAAATTGCGGCAATTACATACCAATCGGTAAACAGTATTAGCGTAGCCCGCTATCGTTTACGCAAAAAAATGGGGCTTTCTTCCGATGAAAACCTTTATTCCCTTCTTTCAGAATTATAATTCAATAAGTTTAACCTAAGCGTTAACCACAGACAATCAATGTATTATAATATGTTGTACGGCATTTGTAATGAACATGTATTATAAAAGTAGCTCTTGATTATTTCCGCAAAACAATTTATGGGCATGTCTTTGCACCATAAAAATAATAATGTTTTTATGCCGGTAAAAGAAGAAAAAGATATTTCCATCGATAAGCAGCTCGATTTAATAATCGAGAAAAATAAAGATGGCGCCAGTGCCATGAAGAAAATCATCGATGCCATATCAAAGGAAAAGGATAAAATAAACCAAGATCAAAAAAAAGATAAAGCCATGAAAAAGATTTATTTCGTATTAAGTATGCTGGCAACAATGCTTATTGGATCGCTTGATGCTCAAAGCTGGGTTTCTTTGACTACCGGAACCTCATATATTTTATACGACATCAGTTTTGCGCCCGGTCAAAATGATGTAGGTTATGCAGGCGGAATGCAATATACATATAATGCCGAAGGGGTGGTCATTAAAACTACCGATGGCGGTGATAACTGGACAGAAGTCTTGGGCGGTGCGGGAACCGATGGGATAGAGGCCATTGCTTTTATTTCAGCCGATACCGGCTTTATCGCGGGATGGAACGATTATTTCGCCAAAACTACCGATGGCGGCACAACATGGACGACAATGACTGTTGGCAGCAACAACTGGTATTTTGTTGACATCGAGTTTTGGGACTCCGACAACGGCATAGCGGCAGCAGTGCTAAACTCGGGCACGAACGCTATTTACGTAACAAGCGACGGTGGAACTACCTGGACGACAGCGACCGGAATCAACCAAAACATTCAGGACGTCTGCTATGCGAATGCAACAACTCTTTTTTCCGTTGGCGGCGATGAGAAAATTGCCAAATCAACTGATGGGGGAAATACCTGGACAAATATTTATACTGGTATTTTAACATATTATTTCTTCGGCGTCGATTTTGACGGCGACTTTGGAATAGTGGGCGGCGAAGACGGGAAAATAATGTCAACCACCGATGGGGGATCATCCTGGTCAACCTTTACGACCGGCTACGAGAATTTTTATGCCGCCCATGTTTATAATTCCGACTCCGCCTATATGGGCGGAACCGATGAGAACATCTACAAAACTACTGATAGCGGTGCCAGCTGGGGATGGGAATATAATGGATCCGGGGCATCTCATCTTTATAAAATCAAGACTACTGCGAACAATACCAGCTTTGCTTGCGGATCTCAAGGATTGATATTGAGGAAAGAGGCTCCCTTAACTGCTGCGTTTACTGCCGACAACGAAGATGTTTGTGCAGGGGGAACAGTAAACTTTACGGATATGAGCACAGGTGCTACTTCCTGGGACTGGACTTTCGAGGGCGGGACGCCAGCGACCTCCACAGATCAAAACCCTAGTGTTGTTTATAGCAATCCCGGGACTTTCGACGTTAGCTTGGAGGTGTCGGATGGGATAGATACACAGACCCTTACGATGACAGATTATATCAACGTCGTTGTTTTGCCCTTGCAGCCCGACACACCGTCGGGGGAGACATCGGTTTGTGCCGGAAGCACTGTTCAGTATTCAACTAATACAGTAGCCTATGCCGAAACCTATACATGGGAAGTAAATCCGTCTGATGCCGGCATTATCTCGGGCGATTCCACGATTGCCGATTTTGTTGCCTCGGAAACATGGACCGGGGATTATACGGTAAAAGTAAGGGCTGCCAACACTTGCGGCGACGGCGATTGGTCCAACGAATTAAGCTGCGCCCTGAATGCCGCGCCGGCGGAGTTCAACCTTTCGTCCGGCGGTGATGCCTGTGAGGGCGGCGATGGTGTTGAAATAACTCTCGACGGCTCTGAAACCGGTGTGGACTATTATTTGCATCACGCTGGCGATACCGTTTCAGGCCCCATTGCCGGCACGGGAAGCGAGCTGAGCTTCGGTTTCTTTACCGACGGCGGTTATTATTCGTCAACAGCTTTCAACGGAACATGTTCTGCATTTATGGTCGGCGATGCAATTATTACTTTAAACCTTTTACCGGCCATGGCCGGGACTCCAACAGGACCTGATACGGTTTGCGCGGCACTCAGCTCGGAATATACTGTTGCCGAAGTTGAAGGAGCGACATCTTATGTTTGGACTATAATTCCGGCGGAAGCAGGGACCATAGAAGGCGACAGCCTTGTTGGCGCCGTAAGCTGGGATGCCACCTACGAAGGAATCGCGGAAATTGCCGCACGAGGCGAAAACGACTGTGGTGCCGGACCTTCAGGCCCAAGCCTGGAAGTTATGGTTTATGCCGAGCCGGCACCGGTAATCTCGGGCGATGAACTAGTATGCAAAAACGATAACGGAGTTTATTCGGTTGAGTACAGCCAATACAGTCAATACTCTTGGACTATTGACGGAGGAAATATTGTTGAAGGTGGCGATACAAACGAAATAACGGTTTACTGGACTGCCGACCAGGGCTCCACGACCCATGTTGACCTAACAGAAACTAAAACAGAAGGTTGCGTAACCATAGCCGAAACCTTTGATGTTACTGTAGATCAGTGCGTTGGCGTGGACGAAAATACGTTTGAGTATGTTAAATTCTATCCTAATCCGGCAACAAATAAAATTAATGTTGAACTTTCAAATATTTTTTATAAGTTTGTTGAGTTCGGATTAATAGATATACAGGGGAAAGTTGTTTATTCAAATAGAGTTGAAATTAGCGATGGCGTGTACAGCGGGAATATAGGCCTAGGTAGCATACCAGAAGGTTTGTATTTGTTTACTGCCAAATCTGACGACAATCTATTTTTTGCTAAGAAAGTAATGGTTATTAAGTAAAGTTGCAACCAAACCTGTTGAATAGGTGAGGGTTTGTGAAATTTTAAATGTAGGTATCATAATGATAATTATAGATTAGTTTTTTCACAAATCTTAACCAACAAGCTGCTGTTCGCTTAATTGCGGGCAGCAGTTTTTGTTTTAGTTTTGCAGCCTCCGATGATAAAACATTATAACATACCAATATTTGTCCCAGAGTTGGCCTGCCCTTTCCGATGCGCCTTTTGCGACCAGGAAAAAATCAGCGGACAAAAGAAAACCCCCGACGACAAAGAAATCGTTGAGACCATAGAAAGCCACCTTTCCTCTTTTAGGGAAAAAAACAGGAAGGTAAACATTGCTTTTTTTGGTGGCAGCTTTACCGGTATCCACATACAAGAGCAAGAGCGCTATTTGAAATTGGCACAGCCTTTTATTAGAACAGGTGAAATTAACGCCGTCCGTTTGTCAACGCGCCCCGATTATATTAATGACGAAATATTGGGCCTCCTAAGAAAATATCATGTTGAAACCATTGAGCTGGGGGCGCAATCGCTTGACGACGAGGTACTTAAAAAATCGTTTCGCGGGCATACCGTCAAGCAGGTCGAATATGCGGCAAAACTGATCGTCAAAAGGGGTTTCAAACTAGGATTACAGATGATGATAGGCCTGCCGGGCGATACTTTGGGGAAATCCATAACCACAGCACGGAAGATAATAGGCCTGGGCGCGGAAAACACGCGTATCTACCCGGCTTTGGTGATAAAGGATACGCCTTTGCACAGATGGTATGAACAAGGGAAATATATTCCTCTCAGCCTTGGTGAAGCCGTTAACATAACAAAGCAATTAATCCTGATATTCGAGCAAGCCGGACTTGATGTAATCAGGGTCGGCCTTCATCCTTCCGAAGGTCTGATTAGCGGCGACGAGCTTATAGCCGGCCCTTTCCATGTTTCTTTCAGGGAGCTGGTCCTGACTGAAATCTGGAGCGATAAATTAAAACACCTTATGCAAGGAAACAATATGGGGAATTTGGAAATCGCCGTTCCTAAATCACAGATAAATCATGCAATCGGGTATAAGGCCAAAAACAGGTTGAGACTTCTGAAGTATTATAAATCAGTTAGATATGTCGTTGGAAAAGAATTTAACGCAAGGATAATCGAAGAATGACCGGGAATGAGTTATTAAAAGCACTAAGTGGATGCCAGCTTAAATGTCGCGCGTTGCGCAAGTCGGACATCGGATCAGTTCGCCCGGCTTGAAAATCAAGCATCTTTGGTTTAATATCGATGCAACTAATGCAAAGGGGTTTAAGTCATATATTACTAACACCTGGAATATTAATGAAAAGACAGTTTACAATCATGTTTCTGCTTGTTTTTGCCAGACTGTTTTCGCAAGTTACACCACTGGAAATAAGCACAAAAGCAAATATTAAATATGGCTCTGACGATATATTGATAAACGGTGGCAACTATGTCCCGATTCACCCTGCCGCCCACGGCGATGCGTTTTGTATAGAAAACTCATTTTATGATGGCAGGCTACTGTTGAAAGGTCGGCAGTTTGAGGGCGTAGCAATTAAATTTGATATCGAGCAACAAAAATTGCTTTTGAGACTGGATTCCGTGTCCGCGGAATATTCAATCATACAATTGAACGATAATTATATTAAAGAGTTCTTTATCCATGGTTTTCATTTTATTAACCTGAATGACAGGGGAATACAAAATGATGACATTAGGTTTGTAGAGTTGGTTTACGATGGTGGTTTTTTATTCGGTAAATTTTATAAAAAGGAGTTTCTGACTGTTTTTTCGAATAAGCATCCTTACGGGAGGTATTCTGAAACCAAGGCCGAAAAATATATTTTCAGGAATGGGGGGGAAATACGGATAAAGTCGAAGCGGGATCTATATCGGGCTTTTCCGGGAAATAATACCATGATAAAACTTTTCATGAAACAGAACAGGATAAGGTTCCGCAAGGCTTCCGACAAAAAATTACTAACCTTGATGCAATATTGCGATGGGCTTGACTAAGAGTCTGAAATATGGTATTATCCTGCTGCTGCCCATCTTTTGTTCGGTCAGGGTTTTAGCGCAGGAAAAAGAAATTATAATCGATAAAACATACGATAATCTTTCGTGGGGCGATTTTGTGCAAAAGCTTGAAGAAAACCATGATTTGAATTTCTTTTATGAGGACAGCAGCTTGCTCCGGTTGAAGATAAAGCTTGGCGAAGCCAGGGACATAAATGCTGTTTTAAAAAACAACCTATTGCCCCTAAAGCTTAATTTCGCCATCGATGCCGAAGGAAATGTGTTTATAACCAAGGCGGCTGCCGTTAAGCTTGAACTGCCGGACGGTTTTTTCCTCAACAATAAAGGTCCGGAAAGATTTATTGAGGAACACAAAAGGGAAAACGAGCTGAGGGATTATTTGGCAACGCGCAAGAATTTGGTAAGCCGGAACATAATAGTCGGGGACAAAAAAAGCGGGGCGGACAAAAAGCGCGTAACCGTTGACGGTTTTGTGAAACAGATGGAAAGCGGAAACCCCATTGTCGGCGCCAGCTTGTATTTAGAGGAGCTGCAAACAGGGACGACCACGAACGAGCAAGGTTATTTCAGCCTTGAGCTTGAAAAAGGAAAATATTCGATAAAAGTAAGCAGTATCGAGAGCAAGGAGGAAAAATACCAATTGGAAGTCTTGTCGGGGGGGCGCGTGGAATTGTTTTTGGCCGGGAAGATATATTCGCTGGACGAAGTTGTCATTAAATCGGATAAAGAAGACAATATCAGGAGCACTCAAATGGGTTTCGATAAGCTTAACGCCAAGAGCATAAAGGAAATACCGGCGGTTATGGGCGAGCGAGACATTGTTAAAGTAGCCTTGTTGTTGCCTGGGGTTCAAGCAGTTGGCGAAGGTGCTTCGGGCTATAACGTAAGGGGCAGCCCGGCAGACCAAAATGTATTCTATTTAAATAACGTGCCAGTTTATAATACTTCCCACCTGTTCGGGTTCTTCTCGGCCTTTACGCCCGACGCCATGAGCAGCTTCAAGCTCTACAAAAGCAATATACCTGCTAAATACGGAGGTCGTCTTTCGTCCATCTTCGATTTAACGGCAAAGGAAGGAAACAAGAAAAAGTTCTCGCTCAGGGGCGGCATCAGCCCAATTACTGCCAGTTTTATGGTTGAGGGCCCTTTTATGAAGGATAAAAGCAGTTATCTGCTTGCCGTGAGGTCAACTTATTCCAATTGGATTTTGGGGATGATAGATAATTTTGAGATAAGTAACTCAAGCGGAAGCTTTGCCGATGCCATAACTAATTTCTCAATTGCCTTAAACCCTGATAATCAACTTAAAGTGCTTACGTATTTCAGTACCGACGACATAAGCTTGGTTTCGCAGACCGATTATGATTATCAGAACCTGGGGGCTTCCGTTTCGTGGACCCACATCATAAAGAAAAAGCATAACTTCGATTTAACATATAGTTTCAGCGATTATGGCTTTAACGAGATGAACAAACAGATTGATTGGGCTTCGTATAAGAATGATTATAATCTGCAGCATAACGAGATAAGGGCTCATTTTGTGTTGCGTCCGAACGAGAAACACAACATATCCTTCGGCGCCAATGGTATCTTATACAATCTCGATCGCGGCAGCCACCTTCCGCTTAACGATGCCTCATCGGTGGTCCCCGTTGAGCTGGGAACTGAAAAAGGAGTGGAAAGCGGGATTTATTTTGATGAGGAATGGGACATAAACCCGGTTTTTGCAATCAATGGCGGCTTCCGCCTGAATTATTATACTTATTTAGGCCCGCAGGATGTTTATGAGTATATCCCCGGTTCCCCTGTAATCAGGGAAAACATTATTGACACAGTACATTATTCCGATACCCAGCAAATCAAGTCATATACAAACCCTGACTTCCGCCTTGCCGCAAAATATATCCTTAACCCTAATTTATCGCTCAAGGCTAGCTTCAGCCAACTGCATCAATATATCTTCATGCTCTCGAACACCATTGCCATGTCGCCGACCGATAAATGGAAGCTTAGCGATAATCATATCAAGCCCATGAAAGGAACACAGTATTCCCTGGGAGTTTTCAGCAATTTTATGAAGGGCGGGCTGGAGCTGTCCGTCGAGGCTTATTATAAAAATGTTGCCGATCTTGTGGAGTATAAGGATGGTGCCGATTTATTAGTTGCGGAAATTGTTGAGACCGAGGTGTTGCAGGGCGATTTGGATGCCTATGGGATTGAGTTCATGCTTAAAAAACCCACCGGGCGGTTTAACGGCTGGTTTAATTATACTTATTCCTCCTCAAGCGTTCTCGTTAAAGGGGATGATGAACTAACAAGTATTAATTTTGGCAAAAAGTATCCTGCCAATTACGACAAGCCCCATGCCCTTAACCTTGTGATGAATTATAAGCTGTCGCGAAGGCTGAGCTTTTCCGGCAATGTTGTTTATGCCACGGGAAGGCCGATAACATATCCCACGGCGATTTATTTTCAGGACGGAACGCAGATCACAAATTATTCGAGCAGGAACGAATATCGTTTACCGGATTATTTCCGTGTGGACTTTGCTGTTAACCTTGAGGGAAACCTTAAAAAGCATAAGCTTATTCATGGTTCTTGGAGCTTGTCGGTTTACAATGTTACGGGCCGGCGCAATGCGTATTCGGTATATTTCAAAACAGGGAACGGGAGGATAAAAGGCTATAAGCTGTCGATTTTCGGTGCGCCTATCGTTTCTCTTACATATAACTTTAAACTGGGGAATTATGCCGATTAAATACTATAAAACAGCGATGCTGGTCTTGCCGTTTCTCTGGCTTACTTCATGTGTTGATGAGTTTTGGCCCGAGCTTACAAAATACGAGAACCTCCTTGTTGTGGATGGTGGAATCAACAACGGCCCCCCTCCATATACAATTAAGCTTTCAAAGTCGTCGCCTCTCGATAGCGCCCAGCTTATACCATTTCCGGGATGTATTGTAAGTATAACGGCATCAGATGGTTATAAGGAACTATTAACAGAGGTTGAAGAGGGTGTTTACAAAACATCCGTTGCCGGGATACAGGGTGTGGCGGGTTTGAAATATCGTTTGAACATAGAGACGCCATCCGGGAAAACTTACGAATCCTCCTTCGACAAGATCGAGAAAGCTGTCCTTATCGACAATGTATATGCCGAGATAGAGGAGCATAAGGTTGGAGGCTATGACCATCCGCTGCAAGGATATCAGTTTTATCTGGATACAGAAACGGCCACTTCCGATTCAACATATTTTATATGGCGCATGGAAGCTGCTTTCCATTATCAATCGGAGTATTATATACACTGGTATTGGCAAACTCACCTGGAGAGGTTCAACCCCACCGATTCGTTATATAACTGCTGGACGACTTACAGCTTGAGAGATATTTATACTTATAATACATCTTCCCTGACAAGCAATAAGTTAAGCAGGTTTCCTTTGAATTTTGTTTCTACGGAAGACCGTAAGTTGACGGTCAGGTATAGTTTGCTCGTAAGGCAGTATAGTGTTAATAAAACAGCCTATATGTGTTGGAGCTCACTGGAGAAACAAAATGCCGATCAGGGCTCTTTGTATTCCCATCAGCCTTATCAGATAAAAGGGAACGTTACCAACATCAAACAGCCCGATGAGCCTGTTTTAGGCTATTTCCTTGTTAGCGGCATCGACAGCAAGAGGATTTTCGTTGATAGGCCCGACCTCCCTTTTTATTATAATCTTTGTAACATTAACGATGGCAATTATAAGGCTTATACCGATCTTGGCATGGGCTCTCCCTACGACCCGCCTCAATATATTATTCTATATAAAGGTATTAGGGCAGTTCCCGGACAGCCATGCGCCGACTGTCGCCTGAGGGGCGGAACAATTGTTAAACCTGATTTTTGGGAGGATTAAATTATGGGAAACACATCATCGTTTAAAAAATTATTCTATTTAACCCTATTGTCGTCGGTGGTTTTTATCTCTGCGACAACTGAAAATAACCCATATAAAAACCATCAGGACATAATTGAGGAAAAAGTGATATTGGTTTGTGATCGCGATTTTTATCTCTCTGGAGAAAAAATAATTTTCACGGCTCGGGTTTTTGTCGATAATGAGCCAAATATGGGTTTCAGCAAGATTTTATATGTCGAGTTGTTCAAGGACAACCATAGTATTGTAATGGCAAAACACAAATTGGACAATGGTTTTGCCGAAGCAGTAATGGACATCCCCGAAGATTTGCTTTCCGGCAATTATTATCTGAGGGCTTATACGATGTTTATGCGGAATCAGGCAGCCGAGACATTTTTTAACACCCGTATTACCATCATCAATCCCGAAAGAAAAGCAGATAGCTATAAGGGTAAATATTCCAAGGCTGTGTTAATATCAGAAAACAACAATATTATCCTGAATGGCCTTGAAAACAGCTTTGCCGTTCTTTTTAACGGTAATTTCCTCGAAAAGATTAAAAAGGCCTTCATTATCGACTCAAAAGGCGATAGTATCACCGATGTCGTGCTCCTCAAGAATGGTTTGGGCAGATTTGCTTTTGTCCCAAGGGCGGATCACTATTATCTGATGAAAGTAAAGCTCGTAAACAAGGATTCTGTTTTTATTAAGCTTGACAAGGCTGCGAACAAAGGTTTGTTTGCAGATTTTGATGCTGAATCAGGCAAGGCCGAGCTCTGCCAAATCGGGCACTCGGCCGACAACCCTCATTCGATATCGCTTTATTCTGCTGATTATAAGTTAATTGAAAGTGATGTGATTGATTTTGCTGATACTGTTGTTTCCTTGAGTTTTGGGGATATTGATTTCCCGGCAGGACTTAATTATCTTGTTGTGTCAACAAGGTTTGGCGAAACGGAAGGCGTTTTTCCTTTTTATGTGGGCAGTCAAAAACTTGTTGGCAGTAAAATAACCTTAGAAGGGAATGCTTTCGGGAAAAGGGAAAAAGTCGGGTTCACGCTTAGCGGAATTAACGTAAACGATGAGGTTATTGTTAATGTCGGCAAAACAAATCCTATGACCGAAGGACAGAGCACCTTGCCCAAAGAATTCATATTCAATCCCTTACTGTTGAACTACGATTTCGACCCTTCCTCGCTGAGTGATGAAAAAGCCGAACAGATTCGATTGGGGATATTGCTTAATGCGGATATGTTCAACTCGACGGAATTCATGAAAAACTTCTCTGCAAAGCCGGAAGGGATATTGAGATTACCTGAAATTAGAGACTTGTCCATCAGCGGAAAAATAATAAACACAAAAACCGGTGAGGGTATCGCCGACCAAAATGTTTATGCCTCGGTACTGGGCGGCAACCCACAGCTTCACACCAATAAAACCGACGCATCCGGTAATTTTATTTTCTCATTGAACCAATTGCAAGGCATACAAGATGTTGGTTTATGCATTGACAGCATCGGGGATGCAGATGCTGAAATAATAGTTGACAATGACTTTTCGACAAGTTTTCCGCTCTTTGCCGATTTTCCGGTGCAGGTAGATGCCAATTCC
Organism: Bacteroidota bacterium; assembly: GCA_024279935.1. Lineage (GTDB taxonomy): Bacteria > Bacteroidota > Bacteroidia > Bacteroidales > F082 > BM524. The sequence continues at coordinate 13,585 of JAJRQZ010000105.1, read as the reverse complement.
GGCAGCTTCATAATAAACATGTTCAGGAACAAGCAGCTGGCTTATGGTTTTAAGGAGGTTATAAAATCGTTCCACCCTCATACCGATAGTGTTCCTTTTCCGTTTCAGGAGCCTGAGACATCCGTTGTGTTGGCCGATTATGTTCAATTGCCCACTCTGAAGGAAGTTTTTAACGAAATAGTTACTTATGTCTCGGTTCGCAGACAAAAAGGCCACTATTCCTTTCATGTCTTAAACGACCGAGACGAAACCCTATATAAAAACCCCTTGGTATTAGTTGATAAGCTTGCGGTTTTCGATCTTGACGAAGTATTCAAGATCAACCCTGTACAGATTAGAAAAATAGAAGTGGCAACCAATCCTTATACCCTTGGGGACACGAGGTTTGACGGAATAATCATGATTGACACCAAGGAAGGCGATTTTGGGGGAACGAAACTTTCCGGCACGACGGTTTTCCTGAAATATACCACCACGAGCCCCGGCTCGTATCTTGTTTATCCCGATTTTGATTCGGATACCCTAATAAAGAAAAGCCAGGCTTTTTTCGCCAATACTATTTATCACGAATCCAGGTTGTTAGGAACAGACCCGGATGAGCAGTTCTACTTCTTTACCTCAGACGAAAAAGGACTGTTCGAGATAAAAGCTGATATTATAAGGGCCGACGGGACACATGAGGTCCTGAAAAAAACAATCGCGATTTATTAAAAAGAGACCGAAAAGGACTGTGTTCACGAAAGCTTAAACACCGAAAGGGCTTTGCGAAAAACCCATTGCACCACGAAAAACATCTAAGCAGGGAACAAATCCTCGAATCGGAAATAATCGGAAGTTGCAACAAACTATTAAGGCAATATATACCAAAAAAATCAATTATAAACAAAGATAACACACTAAACCTAAAAGAAATACAAATGAAACATCCATGCTTAGTTTTAATCACACAGGAAAATGATTATCCTGCAAAAATACAGTCATCGGACTAAGCGGGTTTAACGGATGTTTTTCGCTTGCGAAATTCTAAAACCCGCTTAATCCGCTTAATCCGATGATAAATATAATATGCTAGATGACAATTAATTACAAAATTATAAACACATGAAAATAAATAGAAGACCAAGAAAAAACCTAGGGTTTGAAAAACCTTTCGAATCATTTTATAATTTTATAAATCATAAAGTTGCGTTTGCTAGTTGAATCTACCTAACAGTTTCTTGAAAAAAAATATGTACCGTTTCAAAATCATTTCGTACATTGTAGCCTCGTTTTTACAACATAATATTACAATATTTATTTGAGCATGAGCAACAAAGCCCTTTGGACACCGAGACCCGAAACCAAGAACAATTCCAATATGCAGGTTTTTTCGAGCTTGGTCGCAAGAAAGTATTCCCTTAAAAGCGATGACTATAGTCTAATTCATAAATGGAGCGTGGAGAACACTTCTGCCTTTTGGGAGGAAGTCTGGCAGTTTTGTGGTATAAGATCATCTGTTGATTACGACCGGGTTGTTGACGACCCGAAAAAAATGCCGGGAGCCAAATGGTTCGGGGGAGCAAGGCTAAATTTTGCGGAAAACCTCCTGCAGCGCAGGGATAATCATATAGCATTGATATTCAGGGGTGAGGATAGCATAGAACATGACATCACTTATGCGCAGCTATTTGAGCAAGTTAAAAACCTTGCCGCATCCTTTAAAAAAATGGGACTGGTAAAAGGGGATAGGGTTGCGGCTTTTATGCCAAACATGCCCGAGACCGTTATTGCCATGCTCGCCGCATCTTCAATAGGTGCCATCTGGTCGTCAACCTCACCCGATTTCGGGATCAAAGGTGTATTGGACAGGTTTAGCCAGATAAAACCAAAGCTGATAATTGCTGCCGACGGTTATTTTTATAAAGGCAAAACCTTCGATTCACAAGATAAATTGAAAGGTATATTAAGCAGTTTGCCTTCTGTGCAAAACGTTATAATGGTGGATTATACCGGAAATGTTAACCTGGTTGGGATTGAAAACGCCATACGCTTCAATGATTTGCTAAAACATACTGATGAGGATTTGGTTTTTGAGCAGCTTCCCTTCGACCACCCTCTTTATATAATGTATTCCTCAGGAACTACAGGTTTGCCCAAAAGTATCGTCCATTCTGCCGGAGGCACTCTTATCCAGCATCTCAAGGAATTAAAACTACATAGCAATATCGATAAAGACCAAACAGTTTTCTATTTTACTACTTGTGGATGGATGATGTGGAACTGGTTTGTTAGCAGCCTTGCCCTGGGTGCAACCTTGGTGCTTTACGATGGAAACCCTTTCTATCCTTCGGCGGACTCATTATTGAAAATGGCCGACGATCTAAATATCGACTTTTTGGGACAAGTGCAAAATATATTGCTTCGCTTGAGGCCGCAGGTGTAAAACCGAACGTAATTTCAGGCTTTGAGAACCTTAAAGTTATTGCCTCGACGGGATCGCCGCTCACCGACGATAGTTTCGATTATGTTTACCGCAACTGGAAAAAAGATGTTCAGCTGTCATCTATTGCAGGCGGAACCGATATTATTTCCTGTTTTGTGCTAGGAAGTCCTACTTTGCCCGTTTATAAAGGGGAAATACAGTGCAAAGGCCTTGGTATGGACATCGACTGTTTTGACGAAAACGGGAACAGCCTTGTTGACGATCAGGGTGAGTTGGTGTGCAAAACAGCATTTCCTTCCATGCCGATATATTTTTGGGACGATAGTGACGGCAAAAAATACCATGACGCATATTTTAATGTCTTCCCAAATATCTGGCATCATGGCGATTATATCGATATAACAAAGAACAATGGCATTATTATGCTTGGCCGCTCCGATGCCACCCTTAATCCTCAGGGGGTCAGGATCGGCACGGCTGAAATTTACAGTGTAGTGGAAAATATTGATGAAATAGAGGATTCGGTTGTCGTGGGATATAAAACAGATGGTGATGAGGAAGTTGTTCTTTTTGTAAAGCTTAAACCCGGGTTGAAACTCAGCGATGAATTACTAAAAAGAATAAGCTCCTCAATTCGCAAAAGTTGTAGCCCGAGGCACGTGCCCTCGGTTTGCAAACAGGTGAATGACATTCCCTATACCATCAACGGCAAGAAAGTTGAGGTTGCGGTAAAAAGAATAATTCACGGCTTGGATGTTAAAAACAAGGACGCCCTGGCAAATGCCGCTTGTTTGAATGAGTATATCGGAATATTGGGTTGAGGTGGGAATCAGCGGGTCAAGTTTTTGATGACAAAAAGAATATATCATTTCTAATATAGTATTAACTAAATACTTGCATCATGTATCAGAACGATTATCTCAGTAGCAACACCATTATCTTCCTGCTTATAGCCTTAGTAGTTTTTTTGGCTGCAATATGGCGTATCTTCGAGAAAGCCGGCAAACCGGGTTGGGCCGCCCTAATCCCATTTTATAATTGCTTTGTCTTATTGGAAATTATCGGGAAACCATATTGGTGGTTTTTTATGATGTTCATCCCTGTTGTAAATATAATATTTGCCGTTTGGATATTCAATATGCTGTCGAAAAGCTTTGGCCAAGGCGAAGGGTTTACCGTCGGCTTAATTTTGCTTTCAATAATTTTTTATCCCATGCTTGCCTTTGGCAACTACGAATATCAAGGCCCGGCGGGTGAACTAAGGCGATAGTGTTTTTCCACAGTCAGGTCATGAATTGCCTGGCTGTGGATGCGGTAAGGGCGGAACATGACGTTTTTCTGAACAATGAACGTCGGGCGCCGGCTATCGGATGCCGAGGAAATGCGCTAATGTAAAAAGTCAAGACACGTCAATTTTATGATAAGACTGTTGCAAAAGACAATATTTTGTTCAAATTCGAGGCGGCAGTATTTTTAAACCCACAGCAGACTGTTGTCTGTGAGGACTTTAAAAATACGACAACGAAGTGGGTGAATAAAAGATTGTCTTAATTCATTAAAAAACTTGGTGTTGCAACGGTCTTATGATATTAAACTTGCCGAATTAAACTAAATACGGCAACATAAATACCGGATTAATGATTTATTACATAATAATCGTACAAAAAAAGAAATGTGGATTAACAGGGTGTATGAATCAGAAACAGCACATTTAAGACCGGGGAAGGTAAATCTGCTTTATGGCCCTCGAAGAGCAGGAAAAACCACCTTGATAAAAAAAATGCTGGAAAAATAAAAAAGATTGGAGGAATTCAAGCAATCTCCGCAAGGAGGTTACCAAGACAAACCGTTATTGTTTTTTCGACGACGGAGTTCGCAATGCCATAATAAATAATTTCAACAGCATCGACCAACGAAATGACATCGGCATGTTGTGGGAAAACTTTATGGTTATGGAGCGTATCAAAAAGCAAGTTACTACTCAGCAGTAGAGAAAAATATTAACTCATTGGTTACCTAACCGGTTTGTCACAATTTTTGTTTGAAAAACACAAAATTTCCGCTAAAACTACTGAGATTTCAAATATATAGCCCCACGCTGAAGCATGGGGCTATTGATAATCAACTTGATAAACCTGCTGAGTAGCAACAAAAGCAACAATATCAGAATATTTTCAGCAATAACTATTTTTGGCGAACCTACGACCAAAAGGAGGTGGACTTTGTTGAGGAAAGAGAAGGTAGGCTATTTGGTTTTGAGCTTAAGTGGAATCCTAAAAAACACAAAATACAAAAGGAATGGCTAAATACCTGTCCCAATGCTAGCTTCGATATCATTAATAAAGATAATTTTCTGGATTGGCTTTTGTGAGAATAAGTTCTTAAACATTCTTATGAATATTGAAGCCCGAGCTTTGCCTAATCTGTTCTCCTTTACTTTAACATTATGGCAACGAGCTATCCATAGCCTTGCGCCTCCAGGCCGAGGCTTCCTTTGACATTGTTGGCAATCTATCCATAGCCTTGCGCCTTCAGGCCGAGGCAATAAAAAAAGCCCAATCCGTATCTCCTAAGACGAAACAGATTGAGCCTTCAACTATTTTAATTAAAAAAGATACTAATCTTCTTCTTCCAGTGATTCTTCATACTCTTTGAGCAGCTTAGCCTGAACATCGCCGGGAACTTGCTGATAAGCATCGAACTTCATGCTGAAGGTGCCGCGTCCCGAAGTAATGGAACTAAGGGCAGTTACATAATTGCCCATTTCCGCCAAGGGGACTTTGGCGTTGATAACTTGTTTTTTGCCTTCGGCCCCCATGCCCATTATCATGGCCCGGCGGCCGTTGAGGTCGGTCATGACAGCGCCCATGCTTTCCTCGGGCATTATTACTTTAACATCATAAACAGGCTCCATGATTTTTGGCCCGGCATTTTTAAATGCCGTGCTGAACGCATTGCGGCCGGCAAGCTTAAATGAAATCTCGTTTGAGTCAACGGGGTGCATCTTGCCATCGTAAACATAAACCACTATGTCGCGCGCATAAGAGCCTGTCAGCGGCCCTTCGTTCATTCTTTCCATCAATCCCTTGAGAATGGCCGGCATAAAACGGGCATCTATGGCGCCGCCGACAACGCAACTGTGGAAGATCAATTTTCCGCCCCACGGCAAATCATGCTCATCGGTCCCGCGAACCGGAAAATCAGTGGGTTTGGCATAGTTCTCGACATAAGGTTGAATCCGTAGGTGAACTTCGCCGAATTGTCCCGATCCGCCAGATTGCTTTTTGTGCCTATAATCGGCATTTGCTATTTTAGTGATAGTCTCGCGATAAGGTATTTTCGGGGCTGCTGTCCCTACTTCGATGTTCTGTTCGTTTTTAAGGTACCATTTAATGGTGTTCAGCTGGAACTCGCCCTGAAGCTTGAGCTGAAGCTGTTTCGCCTCGCGCGAGAATTCCGCTATTATTGTCGGGTCGGTCCTGTGCATGTCGTGGATTACGCTTCCCAGTTTCTCGTCGTCGGACGAGTTAACGGCCTTTATGGCGATTATATAAAGAGGGTCCGGCAAACTAACCACCGGGAGGCCGGCCCCGCCAGCTTTTACGTCCACCAGGGTCTCGAAAGTCTTGACATCTTTAAGTTTAATTGTTGCGGCAATATCCCCTGCAACTATTTTATCGACTTTCTCCCGGTTTTTCCCGTTCAGCATGAACAATTGGGATATCCTTTCCTTATTTCCGTTTCTTGTGTTGACAAGATCTTGTCCTTCGCGCACTTCCCCGCTAAATATCTTGAAGAACGAGACTTCGCCCAGATGCTGTTCCACGGAGGTTTTAAAAATAAACATCTTTGTAGTGCCGTCAGACGTGCATTTTATCTCGCTTCCTTCTGTATCGGTTTTCGGAATGTTGTTGATGGGAGAAGGGCATGATTTCACGATAAAATCCAATAATCGGCTGGTTCCGATGCCATGTTTGGCAGACGAGCATAAAACAGGGAAGATGCTCCTTGATATTAAGCCGAGACGCAGGCCTTCCCTCATTTCGTCTATGCTGAGTGTGTCGTTCTCGAAATATTTTTCCATTAATGCCTCGTCGCCCTCGGCGGCATTTTCGATAAGAGTTAAATGCAGCTCTTCTGCTTTGTCCTTTTCCGCATCGGGGATATCGCTTACCTCAGGGACGCCACCGCCTTGAGGGAATTTAAGCTGTTTCATCAGTACAAGGTCGATAATAGTGTCGAAGCCTTCGCCTGTATTGACCGGATATTGTATGATGGTTACTTTGTCGCCGAAATAATCCTTCAGGGAAGTAACGGTCTCGTTGAAATTAGCACCGTGATGGTCTAATTGGTTAACAGCAAATACAACAGGGCTGTTTGCATTTACTGTTTGTCGCCATGCGGTTTCTGTTGTCGCCTCCACTCCCGATTGACCGTTAATCATCATAATGGCAGTATCTGCAACTTCGAGAGCAGCAATTGTTTCTCCAACGAAATCCGAAAAACCGGGATTGTCGATGATGTTTATTTTATGGTTGTCATAAAAAGTATATAACAATGACGAATGAACAGAGTTCTCCCGCTCAATTTCTATAGGTCGGTAATCCGAAGTGGTGTTGTGGTCGTCAACAGATCCTTTTCTGTTGATTGTTTTACCTTCAAACAGCATAGATTCGGCCATGGTCGTCTTTCCCGACTTCGCCCCGCCGATCAGTGCAATGTTCCTAATCTCCTTGGTTTCATAAACCTTCATAATATTCAATCAATTATAATGTTAGCACTATTTTTATCAGGGTGGCAAATGTAACAAAATAATGATAAAAAAAATGTTGGCATTATTATTTATAAAGTTTCTATCGAATTGATATTATTTTAAAGGTTTTATGAAATGGGCCTTGCCGCATCGTCCATTGAACTTGCCTTGTGATTTACCGGGAATTTAGTCATTTACAGACCAGATATCAGTTATTTCAATCTAATAATGAGTTTGTTGAAACAAGACCTTTAGCGTGAGAACCTTGTCAAAAAACCGCTTTTATGCAGTAGATTTAATGGTTTACCGGATATAAATGATGAATCTAACGGGAATATAATATAAAATCCATCAAATTAGTTGCTTATCTATAATAAATGTTGTATCATTGCACGTTAATTTATTTCAACATTACCAGGAAGAGATAAATAATATTTTGTTTAACCAACACAATTAACTACTACTATCATGAAAAAATTTACTTTTTTCAATACAAGGTATTTAACAATGCTATTTGTATTCGCAATCTTGCCCTTTACTCTAAGCTCACAAACGCATTTCACACCATCCACAAACAATGGGTCAGGAAACTGGCACTTCTATCCGGTACATGCCACACTTGACGGAGTTGCACTTGTTGCTGGCGACGAGATCGCCATTTATGACGGAAGCATTTGCGTTGGGGCGAGAGCCTTGACTGCAGCACTTGACGGAAGCTATAGCCTTGCTGTTAGCAACGACTGGCTTTCTTACGAGAAAAGCTCAGGCGGAAGTGACGGTTATACCGGTGGCAACAACTTTACCTGGAAATGCTGGGATGCCAGTGCCTCAACAGAATATTCAGGTACGATGACCTACAACACTACTTATAGCCCACAGGACTATACGGGCACTGTTTATCCTGCAACCATGACTTTTAGATGGAGTTGGGTTGACCTTGCGTTTTCCACTACAGCACCAACGGCCGGCGATTTGACGGGAACCATTACCAATTCAGTTGGGGGCGCGCCTATAGCAGACGTTACGGTAACTGCCACTGGAACATCGACTTATGTTACAACCACAAATGCCAGTGGAGTTTATCTTTTCGACAATATCGATGTTGACACTTATACTGTCTCAACCTCGCATGCCGATTTCCAGAATGCCTCACAAGCAGGAGTAGCGGTAACAAACGGAGGTACTACAACACAGAATTTCTCATTGACATACAAGACGGGGACTTTGACAGGGACGGTCAGCGACAACAGTTCAAATGTTGTTAGCGGGGCAACGGTACAAATTACGGGAGGTGCATCCACCACAACAAATGCCAGTGGCGTTTATACGATTACCGGTATAGCACCCGCAACTTATACAGTCGTGGCCTCTAAGACTGGTTACGCCTCATCGACACAAACCGGAGTTGTTATAAGCCCTGATGCTTCAACAACACAAAACTTTACCATCAATTCCGCCGGAATCCTTTCGGGAACGGTTACCGATGGTACTAACGGTGGAACTGAAGATGGAGTTCTTGTAACAGTTAGCGGAGGTAACGGTTCCGCAACGACTGCAGGAGGAGGAGCCTACTCATTTACCTTATCCCCCGGAACTTATACCTTGACATTCACGAAAACAGGCTTCCACAGTGCTACATCAAGCGGATTAACGGTTACTGCCGGAAATACCACAACCGGCGACGAGACAATTTATGCCGAAAACTGGACTTTCACCGATGGCGATCCGTTCTCGGATGTTTGGACGATTTATTTAAATACCGTTACGGGTGATGGAGCAGCATTAAAAAATGGCGATGAGGTTGCGATTTATGCTCCTGATGAAAGAGCAAGTATTACTGCCTTTGCACCTTTCGAGAGCGGAAGCGTAAATTCTGTCGCCCCTGTTGCTTCTGGTAGTATTACGGCTTTTGCCTCACCGGCAGGTCAGTCGGCTGCCATTACGGCCATCACGAATAACGGCGGACAGGCATCTTTTGCAACTGCGCTTACAACAGCAAGTGATATTGACATTTTTGGTACAACATCCTTTAACGGCACAAATAAAACACCTGTGAACATAGTTACTAACACAAGTTTCGAGACCGGTGACGCTTATGCAGGCGGTGGCGGGGAAACTGGATTTTGGGTATTAAGCTCAAGTTCGTCCACAACGGTTACGTCAAACGCACATGGCCTTTCAAATGGAGATGCTGTTACAATTACCGGCAACGCCTCCTATAATGGCACCTACGCAATTTCTGGTGTATCGGCCAATACTTTTGATATTGCAATAAAATGGGCAGGTACAGGAACCGCTAGTTGGGCAGTTAATACATCAAGTACAGTTACAACTGCTGCTGCACATGGCCTCTCCGATGGCGATAACATAACTATTACAGGTACAACTAATTACAATGGCACTTTTGCAATTGCAAATGCCTCCGGAAGCACTTTCGATATCTCGGCCGCTTATGTAAGCAGTCAAAGCGGCTCATGGGCAAACCATGCAAATACGATTGTAACAAGCACCTCGCATGGACGTGCAAACGGACAATCAATTACTATTTCAGGAACAACTAATTACAATGGTAACTGGACAGTGGCAAATGCAACGGCCAATACTTTTGAAATCACCGATGATTACGTCGCAAACGATGCCACCGGAAAATGGGTATATGGCGAGCAGATGGTTGGACTTTATTATTTAACAGGTCCAGTTAGCAATGCTGGGACTGCCTATGACCTCAAAGCCTATTCGGTGCTTAGCGATGCTTCGACAGGCTATGTCGCAGGTGAAGATTATACCTTTAAATTGTTTTATGCCGGTGGAAGTACTTTAACTACATTGAACTCCACTACATGGTTGACAGGAACAGGGCTCACTGATCCGGGTACAACAATTCCTTCAGGAAACGTATTTAGCAAGGTGAACCTTGATTTTGACTTGCCTCCGGGAAGTTTGGTAGTTGATTTTGTTGATGAGAGTACAGCGGACCCTGATGTTACGCTTAATCTGACACTTAAGAAAAGCGGTACTACTGTTGCAACTTATGCGTGGCCTGGACCTGCTGCTTATACGTTCACCAATCTGGATGCGGGGGATTACACATTGACAGTAACTGCCGACAGGTTTCAGACTACAACCTATAGTGGTATTAGCATAGCACCTAGTACAGCAACTACAAAAAATTATGTCATCAACCATTTTGCCGACGAAACACAAACGATCAACCTTGCAGCAGGCTATCAGTTGATTAGCCGCAGGGTAGATAATGACACTTATGATATGTCAACATATTTGGGAGGCACCATGGCTCCAACGCCACCTACACTCACCAAACTTGACATGACTAAAGATGAGGACGGCACCAGCGATACATATAGCGGAGGTGTTGTTACCGACGGCGGTGTCCAATGGAAAATTAAGAGGGGATATAACTTCAAAGCCAATGCATCCGATGCAATGGTTATTACTGGAAGACCTCTAGCATATAACGCTACTATTGTAATTAGAGGTGCTGCATACAGCATGATATCCTATCTTCCTGATTATACCTTGGATGCCGAAGTTGCATTCGCAGATCTGATGACTAGTGATTTGGACTTTATCAGGGATAAAGACGGTAACTCGCTTACCAAAGTTGCTGGAAGTTGGGTTGACCATATTGGTAACTGCGTTGCAGGTGAGGGATTCCTGGTGAAATGGACTGGTGCACAAACTAATTTCAACTATCCTGCCTCAACAAAAGCAGCCAGCTCTATTAACAATGATATGGAACTTGTTCATTTCCCATTCTATGATGGCTACGGTAACCCCATGAAGAATACATTTACTATGTATATTGGAGGAGATGACCTAGAGATAGGTGATGAAGTTGCTGCTTTTGATGGAACAACTCTTGTCGGCGCAACTGTAATTGCCTCAACAACAAATAGTTTAGAGAATAATCTAAATGCTTTTGAGGAATTGTTCGATAAAAGTGGTTTTACGAATGGCAACCAAATTATATTAAAGGTCTGGAAAGCTAATGAAGATAAAGAATATTGGTTGAACTTCGAAAACATAAGTGAAGGGGAAAACATGTATCATGGTTCTGTATATCCTGATAATGATGGCATGAAGAGTGTTATAAACGTTGCGTTGAGCCCCGAGAGTGTGCTTGACAACCTTGCCGAATATATAAATGTTTATCCAAACCCGTCAAATGGTCTGGTCAACATTGTCTCGCCTGAAAATATAGACAGATTAATTGTTGTTAACATAGTAGGACAAACAATACTGGATATTAAACCGGGATCGGGTAATACTGAACTGAATCTTGAAGGATTCAATCCTGGAGTTTATTTTTTAAATATAGTAGTTGGTGGACAGAGAGTTACTAAAAAACTCACTATCCAATAAAACACAAAGTTAATTGTAGCATGAAAAAATCCCCTGAAGGTAATGCAGGGGATTTTTTTTGTCTTGTTGCGAAATGTTAATGCCATGATAAATGCCTTATTGTAACAGGCAAATGCTCATCGGGCAACCTTAAAAATCTTGAATTTTCTTTTTGATGATATCCCAATCCTCCCCGGATATTTTTGCGCCTATATTTTTAATGACAGTTCCTGCCAGCAAGGAGCCTAGTTTTCCGCAATATTCAAAATCCTTGTTTTGAGCAAGCCCGTGCAGGAATCCCGCTGCATATAAATCGCCGGCTCCGGTAGTGTCGGCAACTGTTGTATCAATAATACCTATTTTGAGTTTTTCGTCTCCGCTTTTTATAATGGAACCTTCTTTTCCGACCTTTACTATTGCAATATCCACTATTTCCGATATCTTTTCGAGTGCTTCCTCGGGTTCTAATCCGGTAAAGGCCTTGGCTTCTTCTTCGTTGGCAAACAGGACATCAACGTATTGGGCGACCATTCCCTTTAGGAACTCCAAATTGTCCTCAACAACATTATAGCTTGCCATGTCCAGACTTACCGTTAAGCCATTTGCCTTTGCAAGTTTTAGGGCTTTTCCGATGAGGTCGTGATTTTGCAAAAGATAACCCTCGATGTGGAGATAATCATGACCTTTGAATTGTTCGTCGTAAAGATGACTTGCGCTAAGCTCGATGGCTGCCCCAAGGTAAGTCCCGAAGGTTCTTTCGCTATCTTTACTGATCAGAGTGCTTGCCAAGCCTGATGGACTGCTGCTTATGTTAAGAAGTGGCTTTATATTGCTTTTTTCAAGATCGGAAACAAAAAAATCACCAACCTCGTCTTTGCCAACGGTTCCGATAAATGCTGTTTCGGTTCCCAAGCGCGCCAACCCATGAATAGTATTGGCCGCCGAGCCGCCCGATGCCATGCTTGTGTTTAATCCCGCACTCTTTTTAGCTATGTGGTCTTTTGTTCTTGCATCAACCAACTGCATGCTTCCTTTGGGAAGTTTCAAGTCGTCAAGCAGTTTGTCGTCTTCAATTTGTATCAATAAATCAACAAGGGCATTCCCTATACCTAAAACTTTTGTCATATTTTTAATTTTTTTGCAAAGGTATTAAAATGGTTAATGGTACAATGGTTTAATGGTTCAATTGTTCAATGGTTCAATTGTTCAATGGTACAATTGTTCAATGGTACAATGGTTTAATGGTACAATGGATTAATGGTTCAATGGTACAATGGTTTAATGGTGTAATGGTTCGAGGGGGTTGAAGGGGGGGGGTAGGGGGTTCAAGAACAATTACTATCTCCGTGTGCCTCCGTGCCTTCTTTGTGGCCCTCTGTGAAACCTCCACAACAAAACAAACAAGCAAGCATCAATAGTTTGAATTTTATGATGATTTTTAGTAATAAAAGTGTACGGGGGAGGGATGGTTGAAGAGGGTTCAAGGGTTTAATTGTTCAATGGTACAATGGATTAATGGTACAATTGTTCAATGGTACAATGGTTCAATGGTACAATGGATTAATGGTTCAATGGTACAATGGTTCAATGGTACAATGGTACAATGGTTCAATGGTACAATTGTTCAATGGTACAATGGTTTAATGGTTCAATTGTTCAATGGTACAATGGTTCAATGGTACAATGGATTAATGGTACAATTGTTCAATGGTACAATGGTTCAATGGTACAATGGTTCAATGGTACAATGGTTCAATGGTACAATGGTTCAATGGTACAATGGTGTAATGGTGTAATGGTACAATGGTTCAATGGTACAATGGGATAATGGTTTGATTGCTTGTCTGGCCAATTATTGGATTGCATTTTTCGCAAAGCATATAAAAATACGGTTAAATTTGTTATTGAACGTATCCCTCCTACCAAGCAGGTCATATAAAGTACTTGCAAAAGAAGTTTCTTTGCAATAACGTGGGAGTGTAATCTTACTCTTTTTAGTGTAGGCTCAAGAAATTATAATTTCAGGTTCTGTGGTAATAGCTCGTGGA
>JAJRQZ010000104.1 GCA_024279935.1 Bacteroidota bacterium | reverse complement strand
TCCACGAGCTATTACCACAGAACCTGAAATTATAATTTCTTGAGCCTACACTAAAAAGAGTAAGATTACACTCCCACGTTATTGCAAAGAAACTTCTTTTGCAAGTACTTTATATGACCTGCTTGGTAGGAGGGATACGTTTTGAAAACAAATTCTGTTTTGATACCTCCTCAGCTTTGCTGCGAAGCAGTTCATTATTAAATTATTTGAAGCAATGAGTATTTAAGATAGTTTATTTACATAATTCTCAAACTTATTTAATCAAGGAATAAAACGTGAAGGATACAACAAATATTAACCACAATAATTTTTCATGAAACAAAAATATCGTATATTCGTATCACCAAACAATTAATATCAGGGACATAAAGAATTTTATCTTATGATTAAAAGTATAGTTAATTCGTATTCCAGTCGGTTTCTTTCAAGTTGGCTGGTATTAGTGTTTGATATTTCAACAATTGCTACGACATTCGTAATTGCATATTTTATAAGATATAATTTTAATTACCTGCAAATCGACCCCTTTGAAGTTCAGGTTCAGGCTGTTGTCATTACCACTGTTTACTCTTTGTTTTTTTTATTATTCAGGTCTTATTCGGGCATATTAAGGCATACAGGTTTATCGGATGTTTTTGGAATATTAAAAGCTACAGGTTTTTCATTTGTTTTATTACTTATTGCTAATGTTTTCTTAACTTTTTCAAATACTCAACAACTATTAATTGTTCCTTATTCGGTTTTAATTATACATTTTTTATTATCCTTGTTTTTTCTTGTGGGAAGCAGAGTACTTGTTAAAATATTTTTCTTGCAAATTACTCGTCAGTTCACAAAAGAAAAAATACCTGTAATAATCTATGGTGCTGGTTCTGCAGGAATGCTTACTAAAAATGCTTTAATAAAAGATCGAAGCTTCCGCTATGAAGTTGTTGCTTATATTGATGATAATCCATCAAAAATGAAAAAGAGGCTGGAGGGTATCCCGGTTATTTCACAATATAGGGCTTTGCGTACAACATATATTAGTCGCCATGGAATAAAGCAGTTGATAATTGCCATTCAAAATATTCATCCGGAAAAAAAGAAAAGGGTAATTGAAGCCGGATTGGATCTTCATTTGGAAGTTAAGGTTGTCCCGGCTATTAATTTGTGGATAGATGGCCAGTTAAGCTCCCAGCAACTTAGAAGAGTTAAAATCGAAGAACTTCTCGAAAGGGAAATAATTGAACTTGATAGCATAAATATAAACAGGGAATTAAAAAACAAAGTAGTAATGGTAACCGGTGGTGCCGGATCTATTGGCTGCGAAATATCCAGACAGGTACTTAACTATTCACCAAAACGGTTAATAATACTTGATCAAGCCGAGTCGCCAATTTATGATCTTCAGTTTGAGATTAAAAACACAAAGGAATTTCAGAAATACCTAAAAAAAATAGAATTTGTTATAGCCAATGTTAAAGATAAATTCAGGATGGATAATATTTTTGATATCTATCGCCCTGACATCATCTATCATGCAGCAGCATATAAGCATGTCCCATTGATGGAGCAAAATCCTTATGAGGCGTTGCTGGTAAATGTTTTTGGGACAAAAGTAATTGCTGATTTATCCGTTAAATATGAAGTTGAGAAATATGTTATGGTTTCAACTGACAAGGCTGTTAACCCAACCAACATTATGGGAGCCTCCAAGCGTATCGCTGAAATTTATATTCAGAGTTTGAGCAATGGGAAAACAAAATTTGTCACTACTCGTTTTGGCAATGTCTTAGGGTCGAATGGATCTGTGGTTCCTTTATTCAGAAAACAAATTGAGGCTGGCGGACCGATTACTATTACCGATAAAAAGATTACTAGATATTTTATGACAATACCGGAAGCATGTAATCTGGTGCTGGAAGCCGGCGCAATGGGCAACGGTGCAGATATATTTGTTTTTGATATGGGAAAGGCTGTAAGGATATATGATATGGCTTGTAAGATGGTTCAGTTGTATGGGTTCGAACCCGAATATGATATAAAAATTGTAGAGACAGGTCTTAGACCTGGTGAGAAACTCTATGAAGAATTATTAAATGATACTGAAAACACACTCCCAACCCACCATCCTAAAAT
Source organism: Bacteroidota bacterium (assembly GCA_024279935.1). Classification (GTDB taxonomy): domain Bacteria; phylum Bacteroidota; class Bacteroidia; order Bacteroidales; family F082; genus BM524. The sequence continues at coordinate 6,400 of JAJRQZ010000104.1, read as the reverse complement.
AAAAAGAGCAAGGGTTGCAAAGATCAACTATGAAAAAGTGAACCGTTTTATTGATGAACTTTCAGAAATAATTTTAGATAAAGATGAGTTTAAACTTGTCAATAAAATGAAAGAGATTGTCCCGGAGTTTGTTAGTAACAATTCTGTTTATGAGAAATTGGATGCTAAGAAAAATCAAGGATGATTTGTAGCACATAAATTAATATCACCGAAAACACATCATTGTCCCAAATACCTCCTCCCTTCAGGGCCGGGCAAAGATCCAAGTATCATCCCCCTTACCCCTTTCAAAGGGGGATAGGTTCTGTTTTCAACATAAGGCTTTCCCGCATTATCATAATTCATACTGTAGTCGGTGCCCGCAGGGCGGGGGATGCCTTTCCCCCTTTGAAGGGGGTGTCTGTAAGGCGGGGGATGAAAAAAACACCCCACCAAAACCAAAAACGATGAAAAAACCACTAATACTTCTAACAACAATACTTCTGGCTAATTGCCTAATGGCGCAAGATCATTTTCTGAGACTAAACATGGAATACAACCGCAATATTGAAAAGGCTGTGTATTCCCCGGAATTTCACTTCCATACATCCTTACGACCATACTATGTCCCCGAGCTGCAACAGATAACAAACTACGACTCTATTCGACATTTGTATTGGATAAAAAAAGAATTCAACAAAAAGTGGAAACAAAAAACCTGGGATAAGATTCTTAATGATGATGTAGTCACACTCCGCCATAAAGATTATGAAATTGTCGCCAATCCGTTGATGGACTTCAATCTTGGTAGGGAATTCCCCCCTTCAGGGGGCTGGAGGTGGACCAACACCCGTGGATTTGAAATAAAAGCCCGAATTGGAAACAATGTTTCTTTTTATACTAACTTCCACGAAAACCAAGCTGTGTTCCCGGAATACCTGGATATGTATATAAAAAAAATAATATTATCCCCGGCCAGGGAATGATACATACCCGATTGGATAACGGCGGCTTCGACTATTCCAATGCAAGTGGTTATCTATCGGTAAAAGCCGGTAAATATTTTAATTTCCAGCTCGGTCATGGTAAAAATTTCTATGGCGATGGTTATCGCTCATTGCTTTTATCAGACAACTCATTCAACAATCTGTTTTTTAAGCTTACTACCAATGTATGGCATATAAAATATGAGGTCCTGTATAATCAATATATAGATATCCGTGAAAGGAAATCCTATGAAGTTGGCTTTAGCAGAAAATATACCACCACCCATTATCTCAGCTGGGCAATATCAAAAAGGGTAAACCTCAGTTTCTTCGATGCCATAGTGTGGTCGGCAACTGACAGTGCCGGTAACTACCGAGGAGTCGATTTGCAATACTTAAATCCTGTAATCTTCATGCGCCCCGTGGAATTTAGCATCGGCTCCCCAGATAATGCTTTACTGGGCATGAACCTGAGCGTAATCGTTGGCAATCACAATGTTTTTTATGGCCAGTTGGCCTTGGATGAGTTTACCTTCAAGGAAGTTATTGCCGGCACGGGATATTGGGCAAACAAGCAGTCGTTTCAACTTGGCTTTAAGACCTACGATCCTTTCGGTTTGAAAAATTTATATTTCCAGACTGAATACAACTGGGTGCCGCCCTATATGTATTCGCATCGAACTGCCATAAAAAACTACGGACACTATAACCAGCCTCTGGCACATCCTTATGGGGCAAACTTCTGGGAATCGGTGAGCTTTATCAGATATAATTACAAACGTTTTTACTTCAACTATCAGTTTATTTGTTCCATTTATGGCGAAGATCCGGAAGGTTTAAACTATGGGAAAGATATTTACAAATCCTACAACACCAGAGTTTCTGATTATGGAAACTATATAGGCCAGGGAATAGAAACGAGACTTTTATACAACAAAATCAGCGCCTCCTACCTCCTCAACCCCTCCTATAACTTAAACTTCACCATCGGCTATGTAAACCGCTCACTTAAAACAGATACGAATACCGAAACCACCAACTATTTCTTTATCGGCCTCCGCACCAGCCTGGATAATTTTTACTACGACTTTTAGTGGCCGGAGAGAGTGTGCCAGAAAGGTATTGGATGAAAATCATAGTGAGCAAAACCTAAAAAATCCTCCCAATCCCCTGCCTAAACTAAAGGTAGGTTTGCAAGAGTTTTTTACCGACCAATAGAATATTCTTTCCTTGTTTTGCCTTTAGGCCGGGCAGGGAAATAAAGTAGGGAAAAAGCAACCTCTTTCGATTAATCAAATGAAATAACATCCTGTTAAGTAACCACCGATCAATTAACTATGGCTCATATAGATGGTATGTCAAAAGGGGCAACCCCCAAAATTTACAGAAATGCCATAAAGCTGAGGGAAAAACAAACTCCTGCTGAAGAAAAACTTTGGGAAGAGCTTAAAGAGCGTAAACTTGGCATTCGCTTTCGCCGGCAGCATCCTGTTGCGAAATATATTGTTGACTTTTATTGTCACCAATTCAAACTGGCTATTGGTTGCTACTCAGCAGTAGAGAAAACTATTAACTCATTGGTTACCTATCCGTTTTGTCACAATTTTTGTTTGAAAAACACAAAATTTCCGCTAAAACTACTGAGATTTCAAATATATAGCCCCACGCTGAAGCATGGGGCTATTGAAATTGATGGTGGATATCATGAAACGACAGAACAAAAGGTACTGGATAGTAAACGAACAAAAAATCTTGAGCAAATGGGCTTGAAGGTTATTCGTTTTAAAAACGACGAAGTTTTAAGTAATACAGAGGATGTTATTGAACGCATTACTAAATTAATTACAGATTAACATGCCCTTTAAAATAAGTTGTCAAAATATTTTACCATCCCCTTACCCCAACCTCTCCCCATTCTACTCTCAATACTACCATTGGAAGACATATAATTTTTTAGTCCCCGATAAGCAAGGTAAAACCTTTGCGTTTATTACCCTGGTTAACGCAAAAAAAGCCTGGGTAAGCTTACCGCATTTTACCTATGGTGGGTTTGCCTTTGCGGAAGATAAATCAGTTGCTCTGCCGGAAGTAAAAGTCATAATTTCAAATATTATTTTTCATAAGCTTAAGCCGGGAACTTATAACTTAAAGCCCGGTAAATTAAAATCCGGAATAAAGCCGGATTTTTCTTTTTACATAAGGTCGGTTTATAAACCGGATGAGAATTATTTAACATCAGATAAACTTACATTTACTATTAATTTACATGCCGGACTTTCATCGTTCAGATTAAACTTGTCCTCTAATCTCAAAAGGAAAATCAAGAAGGCGAAAAAAACCGGATTAGTAACACATCACGATGGTGTGAAGTTATTAAATGATTTTTACAGAGTTTATACGCAAAGCATAAGGCGATTAAAATCAATTCCTTACCCTAAATCTTTTTTTTATGAATTGATTCATAAAACACAGCCCGATAGTGTAAAATTATTTGTTGTTTATAAAGAAAATTCTCCAATTGGGTCTTCGGTATTGCTGTCGAATAATGGATTTCACGAAAATGCATTCTTCGCCATAAACCACAACTACAAAAAATGTTATGTATCGGATTTTCTGCATTGGAGCATGATAGAATACATATATCAATCGAACAGAAACGCAAAAGATCATATTTACTCTTTTGGCCGAAGCACTGCAAAATCGGGAGCTCACAAATATAAAATTCATTGGCCAGTTAAAACCCTTCCAATTTATGAATATTCGAACATTCAAAGACTCAGCAGCAACAAACAAGTACGAAAAGCCCTTGGCTTACTTCCATCAACAGTGAAAATGTCTATCGGCAAACTTCTCATAAAACACATATACTAAATCTCCCGCTCTCCGAGGGAGCGCCGAAGGGCTGGGGAAGTTTCCGAGGGGGGGCTGTAGGTCAAAAACCCACACAATCCCCTACCTAACATAAAGGTAGGATTGTAAGGATCTTTTATCGGACAATTAGAATATTCTTTCCATGTTTTACCTTTAGGCCAGACAGGGAAATAAAGCAGAGAAAAACTAAACTTAAGCATCCCCCTCTGGAGGGTGTGCCCGGAGGGCGGGGGAGGTAGCCCCAAATTCCCTACCTTTACAATCTTATGCTTATCCTAACATTCGACATAGAGGATTGGTTTCATACTCATCAAAACCGGAATTTATATAGCGGGCATATATGGGATACGCTTCCTTCTGGTATTCAGAAGAATACGGACAGGATACTTGATTTACTGGAAAAAACCGGACATAAAGCAACATTTTTCATTTTAGGCTGGGTCGTAAAGCTTCATCCCGGGCTTATCAGAAAAATATCACGTGCAGGCCATGAACTTGCAGCACACTCAAACTGGCATCATAATCCTAATCTGTTAAATCCTGAGGATTTTGAAAAGGATTTGATACTTTGCAAGAATCGTATAGAGGATGTAAGTGGAGTAAAGATAGCAATCTACAGGGCTCCGGGTTTTAGCCTTGGTTTAAAAGATGAATGGGCATTCGATATACTTATAAAAAACGGGATAGAAATAGACAGTTCCATAAAGTTAAAAAGAAACAAAGATGTTCATGGTCCGTTTGTGATTAAAACTTCAAGTAGTCAGATAATTGAATTTCCGTTAATGGCAATGGCCTCTGGTTTTTCATGGTCGGGCGGCGGCTACTTCAGGGCATTACCTGAAAGTTTTATTGATAATGTATTCAAACAAGACGAATACAATTTAATTTATCTTCACCCAAGGGACATGGATAACAAAAACCCCGTAACCAACATGTTTTCATTGTATCGCAACCTGCTAAACTCATACAATACTGGTAAATGCACAAAAAAACTCATAAGGTTATTGTCGAACCATCATTGTTATAATATAGGTGAATATGTTAGCACATTTGGTTCAACGAATTTAAAAATAGTTGCAACCAATGGGAATTGAAGGAAAATATTCAGCGACATCGCTACTTATAAATTCAATTTTAAGCCTGTTTTTTGCTTTTATGATAATTGTCGGAATTGATATTATTTCAAGTTATGTGGCAATAGTTGTTTCCGGTTTCAATGGCGATTTCACTTTTGGATTTCTAACTCTCAATACATATTCGGAAAGTTGGACGACGAAAGAAGTATTATGTATCTACCTTTTTCCATGGCTAAGTAATCTGGCTTTTTATGTGTTTTTATCGCTAAGATTTAACTTTCCCCTTAAAATAAATCACCGCTATAAAATGCTTTATGCATGGTTGTTCAGCCTTTTGCTCATAAAGGTATTTGCAATGCCGATTATTGAAATCTATCATAAAGCAGGGATATATTTTGCGTTAAAGTATTTGAATTTCAGTATTAATGAGTTAATAATATTTGCTGTGATGCTTGTTTTATACCTTTTATACCGTATGTTTCGTGTTTCTGCTATTTTTGCAATGATTCAATATAGGTTTCTTCCAAAATCAAAAAGATTTTCGCGTTTTTTACTCTATGTGTGGATAATACCCATAGTCTTGTTTATGTGCGCAGCATTTTTTTTAATCTCCGTTTCGAAACAAACATATTCGATATAAGTTCTTTGTTGTGCGCAATGCTGATAGTAAACTTACCTTTGATAATGTCATACGATATTATCGTCAGATAAATTCGATAAGAGGGGAGTATTGATTTTCTCAACCCAGATCACCCAAAGAAAGAAAATTACAACATAAAAAAACGGACGTAATACCCATAAATGTATGAAATCCCAATAATCTGGCCAGTGGACTACCACCACCGACAGTATTACTATCCTTAGGATATTTACAAAATGAATCACCAATAAACCCAAAGGAATAAACCACAGCTTCTTTTTCCACGATCCCGGGAATAGAATCATCAGCACTACCCACTGATAAAACTGCTTTAGGCCGGAGCAACTACCTTCCACGGCCACAAATCCATTATTATTAAAGTATAAAGTGTTCTGGGCAGTCTCTATTGGATATCGCAAAACATGTTCTACTAACCATGCTGCCGGTAAAAACACTTGGTGTGCAAGGAATTGTTCAAACTCGCGAAAAGCCATGAAAGTAAGAAGGAATTTTTTTAAACCGTGCCACCAAAAGTAATGGAATGCTAATACGATTATTGCAAATATCAATACATCCAGCAAAGGACTGAGCTTAAACTTTTTGATGAATCTTGTGGTTTTTTTATTAAGATTTCTTAGCATTTCAATATTTTGGTGAAAATACAATTTTTTCAATCCTTGGTATAATAGTAAATCAATAATTTTAAACGGTAGATTCAACTAGCAAACGCAACTTTATGATTTATAAAATTATAAAATAATTCGAAAGGTTTCTCAAACCCTAGGTTTTTTCTTGGTCTTCTATTTATTTTCATTTGTATTTCTTTTAGGTTTAGTGTGTTATCTTTG
>JAJRQZ010000103.1 GCA_024279935.1 Bacteroidota bacterium | reverse complement strand
GCATGCGGTTTTAGTTCGCCATCGCAAACAATGTTATACTTGATTGTTAAATTATCGTCATGCGGGAACCAATTATCGCAGCGGCAGATATTATCGGCAATAAGTTTACAGCTTCCTTTCAGTACAAGCCCGAACACTATCCTTACCAGAAATGGTTTGCCATAAGTGTGTTTATGACAACTCGGCTTATTGATGAAGCGGTACATATTATTGTTATTTTATTAACAATGCAAATGTAATAAATTCATGTACAAAGGTCAATAAAAAACCGAAATTTATATTGGGAGCTCGATATGATAATTCGTGCCTTTGCCTTTTTTCGAGTTATTTTTAATATGGCCATTCAGCAGATCGACGCGGGAATTAATTCCGTTTAGCCCAAAGCTTGAGTTGCTGTCGGCAGACTTTTCATCAAAGCCAACACCATTATCGGAATAATCTATGATGAAACCGGTTTCCTCAATATGGATCTTGCAATGCACATTGCTTGCTTTTGCATGCTTAATCGTATTATTGGCCAATTCCTGCATAAATCTAAAACCATTATTTCGGAATTTTCGTCAAGCCTTCGTTTTTCACCTTCGATAATAAATTCTGCCGAGATTCCGGAATCCTCGTCCAGGCTCTCAAAAATATCGCCAAGAGCCTCATACAAACCGAATTTCGACAATACGCTCGGCATCATATTATGCGATATTGTCCTTATCTCTGAGCTTGCCTCGTTCAGTAGGTCTTTAGCTTTTGCGGCAATATCACTAATTCCCTTATCAACTTTATCTTCCACGTTGGAAAAATGAATACTTGCAGTTGAAAGCAAAACGCCGATTCCGTCGTGCAGCTCCTGTGCTATGCGCTTTCTTTCTTTCTCCTCCCCCTGGATAACATATTTTGCGGTCTCGAACTTACGTTCGCTCTCCATGCGTTTAATACGCTGTTCGCTGATGACCCTGTTCTTTTTTATTTTCCAGACATAAAACACGATTATACTGACAAGGACAATAATGACGATGATTAAAATAAATATCCGCTGACGGCTTTTGTATTTTAAGGTCTTGTTCTGTGATTCGGCCTTTACCTTCTCATTTTCAAGCCTTACTATCTTAGTTTCATCTTGTAGCTTGTCAAGCTTTGCCTGCTGTTCGCTCAAATATTTTATTTTCTTGTCCTGAAAGATGGAATCCCTATACTGACGGTATATGTCCATACTTTCGTAAGCTTGCTTATAACTACCGTTAGCTTCGTATATGTTCGCAATATTTTTATACCCCCGTGCGATCGAGGACTTGCTGTTCATTTTTATTGCTACATCAATGGATTTCTTAAGCATTATTATAGCACTTTGGGTATCACCCAGTTTATTATACACTACTGCCAGGTTATTTAAGGTATGTGACAGATTAGGATAATCGTTAAGTTCCTCCCATATATTTTTTGTTTCAAGCAAGTATTTCAATGCTTTCTGATATTTCCCCATGTTATAATAAATGATAGCCGAATTAGATTTCAGGAAAGCTATGTCCAGCAATTTGTTTTTCTTTTCGGCAAGCTCGATGGCCGCTTCATAAACTTTTAAGGCTTTGTCGTATTCTCCTTTCTTAATCCATACGGAAGCAATATTTTGTGAGATGGTGCTTCTGTTCCCAATATCGTCGGTTTTGCAAAGTCCCATTGCCTGATCCAAGGTTGCCAGGGCTTTGTCAAAATCACCGGTTCTATTGTAAACATTTGATATATTGATAAGCGGTGAAATCTTTGCATCCTCAAGTTTATTATTGCTTGCGAGAACGATGCACTCTATGTAAACTGCCATGGCACTATCATACTCGTCAGCATGATAATAAATTAGGCCTTTTTTGTTCATTGCCTCAGTTGCCGATTTGTATTCTTTCAATGAGATAAATTTTTCGATAGATTCATCCAAAAGCTCAACCCCTTGGTTCCTATCGCCCAGTTTGCCATAGCAAGCCCCTAAAAGCATTGAGTTCCTGGCATATAACAAAACATCTTTGTCTTTTATTAAGTTGTTCGACATCAGTAAATTACTAACTGCCGAATCGTAGCTTGACAAATAAAGATAAATCTCACCCCTTTGGGAAAACAGGAATTCCCTTTTATGGTTTTGATGACTTAGCTTTTGCAGTAAAAAGGCAGAATCGCTGCTGAGGAGGGCTTTATTGTATTCCCCGGTTTCAATTAAATCGGCGGTATGTGCAAAGTACGACATAACCAAACTAGTATCAGCACTTTGGGCAAACACCAAAGTGCTTGATACTAATAGAGGTATCATTATTTGAGAAATTTTCATAAACAATCGCTTACAAATTTACTGACCATCCCTTAGATAGGTCGTCATTTCCAAATCGCCATCGACAATAATATTGCAGGTAGCATTTTGATAATTACCATTGTAGGGAGAGCCCAATTCGACAGAATACTGTTTGTCGAATTGAGAACCTTTACAATCGTTAGTAGCAGAAGGTTGAATCACAAAATTCAGGTCGGCATTTCCTGTTGGGATATTAAAAGTACAACTGCGGCGACCGTCTTCCCTACAGAGTGATTTTCCCAAAGGAACGTTTTGTAGGTTGATATTGACCGCAAAAACTTTTCCGGCCGCATCAACCTTTTTCAATAGCAAATCTTTAATGTGAACTTGTGTCATGATAATAGTTTTAATTAGTACAAGAGTTTAGATAATTTCGTTTTCAACAGCCCATTTTATTAGTTCAACACTACTTTTCACACCTACTTTAAGCAAAATATTACTACGATGAGTTTCTATTGTATGATAGCTAAGGTTAAGTTTATCAGCGATTTCCGGTGTTTTCAGGCCTTTTGAGATTAGGCCCACCACATCGAGCTCGCGCCTGCTAAGGTTAGGGAACAAAACCGTATGCCTCTCCTTAGGCCTACCCGGGGCAAATACATCGTTTAAGTCTTTGGACAGAAACATCCGGCCCTCGGATACTGTTTTTATGCCTTTCACTATCTCCCTGGCACTAGAGTTTTTAAGCATATAACCGGTAGCGCCGTTCTTCAGCATCCTTCTTACGAACCGGCCTTCGCTAAACTGGGAAAACGCAAGAATATTTATGTCCTTATGTTTCTTTCTAATTTCGTTTGCTGCCTCAATACCATTTAGATTGGGCATGTTTACGTCCAATAAAATTACATCTACTTTGTTTTCATCAATAAACTCGCATAACTGAATTCCATCAAAAACTTTTCCAACAACTTCTATTTCAGGCACATCGTCGAGAACTGTCATTATCCCGTCTATTATTACCGGGTGGTCGTCTGCTATAACAACTTTAATCATTACAAAAACATTTACTAAATAAATTTATAAAAGTATAATATCGGCATTATTCTCGGCAATTACTTTAATACCTCTAGGCGAGGATGGTAATTGCTTCAAATTATATATAACTTCTAATTTATATTCGATGTAATTTTTTTTAATAATCTCAAGCGGTTTCACAAGGAACTCGAATTCGATTATTCCCTTTTTGCTATCGTGATGCTTATTCAACCTCAAGAGAGGCATACCCATTACAGCCTTTTCCGAACAACCTTTTAACCGAAGCTTAAAAAGGTCTTTTTCCCCGTCTCTAATCAGTTCTACCGATTGCAACAACTGAACTTTATTAATTTTTTCCGGCATAATAAAACATCAACCCGCAAATTAATGTAAATTATCCCGGAAATTTTTAAATGTTCTCAGCCATTTAGTTTTTATGGCAGTAAACAGCCACTTTTTATCTACTGTCGCCAAGTATCAAAGGCATGCCATCTTTGGGATTTCCAATAATTACGATCTTTGAGTTAGGTGATTCGGCAAGCTTAATAGTAGCAAGAATACCTTTTTCCCTTAAAATCTTATCAGTTAAGCTGGCATTCAGAATCTCGTTGGCCTTGGCTTTGCCCATTGCGTCTATCTTCTGGCGCTCAGCTTCTTTACCTGCTTTCTCCAGCTTGAATTTATACTCCAGCGACTGCTGTTCCTGCTCCAGCTTGCTCTCGATAGCGGTTTTAATTGTAGGTGGCAATACTATCGACCTGATCAGAATTTGATCCAGGTCAATATACTTATCATCCAATATCCTTTTTGCTTCTTCATAGATCTCATCCTGAATAGCGTCCCGCTTCGTCGAATAAATTTGCTCGGGGGTATATCTGCCGATAACGCTGCGCGCGCTCGCCCTCAACGCGGGAATCACAATGACCCTAAGATAATCATTCCCGATTCTTGCGTGGAGCAAGCCAAGTTTCCGATAACTGGGCTTATACCATGCAGAAACGTCTGCCTTTATCTCAAGTCCGTTTGATGAAAGCACGTTCATGTCCTCAGCGGTTTCCTGCTGCCGGACCTTGTAAACAACCATGTGGTTTAAGGGGTTCAGGAAATGGATGCCCTCACCATAAGTGTTAACCGTATCAACACCGTTCATCAACCTGAACATCACGCCTGCGTGCCCGGCGGGTATCGTTACAGTCATCCTGCTCCAAAAGGCAATTACCAGTATTATTATCACTACCGTTAATCCTATCGGGAAAATTTTTTTTAAACTAATTTCTTGTTGCGCCATATCTATAAATTTTTTTACTAAAGTACATCAATATTAATGATGTTCGCAAGTATTTTTAACTATATTATTCCACTTCAAGAATAAACAAAACCTTATTCGTTTTTTCTTCAACAATCATTGCTACAAACTGATTATCAGGCGAGAACGTCATAGCCACCTCATTGACGCCATTGTTGGTAAGCCGATAAACGCCGTCTCCGTTCCTCCTGGAACTATAAACCTCGGCATTATGTTTGGCTTCCATCACAAAAATAAAGCGCCAGCTGTCGCTTTTCCAATTAGGTGAATAAGCATTTTCGCCTTCCACTCTCAGTTCAAAGTTCCCATACCAGTTTATCATTTCGATCAAGGTATCGCTTGCAGGGGATAATTTTTCGTAGAGAATATGCTTCCCATCAGGAGAAAAAACAGGATAGGAACAATTAAAGTCTCCTTTTGTCAACTGATTTAAGTTGCCGTAAACAAAATCGTAGGTATAGACTTGCCAATTATCGTTAATGATATCAAAACCCGAGAAAACCACTAAATCATCATCTTTGGAAAATGAAGGCTGCCTTGCCGGGATCTTCCTGTTAAAAAGCGATGTTTCTATACCCTTCTCAATATCCCTGAGGAACAAGGAAGATTGCTGTCCGGTCTTTTTGTCATATACGATATGCTGATGATCAGGATGCCAAACAACATTGCCCAACAAAAGGCTATCACGACATAGCTCACTGAATTCCCGTGCGTCCAGATTATAAACGAAAATACCTCTCCCAAGGCTGTCGGTAGCACAGAAAACAATTTCCCTTCCGTCCCCATTCCATGAGACCGAATTAACATACTCATATTTATCAGCTGTATTCATCAAGGTATCAACTATTTGCAAATCCTGACAATATAAAACCCGGATGTTTAGAAATAATATTATGACGAAAGCCCTAGTTGTCATCTCCAATCTTTACTTTCAGTAAAGATAAGCTTAGAGTGTTTAGGAAAATAGCGGGCCTAAATCAATTATCAACAATTTTACTGAATTATAAACAAAAAAACTGCTCCCTTATAAGAAGAGCAGCCCAACCAAAAACCAAAACATGATGTTACAATCCACTATAATCTTAACATAAACCATAATTTGCAAACTTATTGATTGACATTAAGTGTCAATTTTATTTTTGCCTTTGTTTGATTCCTTCGCAATATTGGGTAAACCGTATATTTTCCGGGTTTTAAAACCGTTCCGATCGACTTTTCCAACTTTGAGAACTTGTGGACCGTAATAGTTTCTTTTTGTATCCAAAAACCGTTGCAGCTTCCTTCGGCCTTGGTGATTCTTGCCGATTTCAAAAGTTGTATTTCCCTCGATGTCAATTGACTGTTGGTGTCAACTTTTATTTTAATCTGTTCACCGCTCAATATTACAACCTTAGGCTCCTGAAAGATATTTATGATTAATATTGAGATGATTATGATAAGATACTTCATTATAACGAATTTATGGGGCTAAATTAAAAATACCGGGCTGCTAACCCGGCATAAATTATTAATCTGCAAGAAACTGATTATTATTCGCTTTACTTAAATGATAATTTGGCAGCCTAGTTTTTCAACAAAGATTATTTAGGCTGGACTAGAATATAATGTTTATCCCTGCCATAAAATTAAAACCTGCCTGCGGATAATATCCGCTCATTTCATATTCCTGATTATCAGTATAATAACGATAAACCCATGCATTAGAAGCATATTTTTCATCAAATATATTGTTCAATGCGATTAAAAACTCAATCCGCTCGGCAAAACTCGTTTCTATCGAATAATTTAAATGAACATTGTTCACGAAATATGCATCGAGGTCCCTGCTGTTGTCAGAAGTATTATCTACAAACTGTTTTCCGACATAGGTTGAGGTAAAACTTATCGCTAAATTCTTAATCGGGACAAACTTGAATTCGTTATTGGCAATTACCGAAGGGGAAAATGAGATGTCGGTACCTTCATATTCCTCCACCCTTTGTTCGCCCCAGGTATCCCAGTCATCGACATAAGCGGTGAAGCTTTGTATTTTATTACGGCTCAAAGTAGCGTTCATGTTCCATTTAAAATAACTAATAACATTCCAGGCAGCCTGAAATTCTATTCCAAGGCGGTAACTTCGGTCAACATTCTGCATAATTGCCGCACCAACATTATTAATCTTTCCAGTCAATACAAGCTGATCTTTATAGTTCATGAAGTAAATGTTCGCACCAAGGCTCAACTTTGTGCTGGCATAAACATAAGACAGTTCATAATCGCTAAGCTTCTCAGGTTTTACTTCCATACCTACATCCGCATCGCGATAAACTGAACGATTTGGCTCCCTGGATGTTAGGGCCACCGATACAAATAAGTTATTGTTTTCGTCAAATTTATAGGCCAAACCGGCCTTCGGGTTAAAGAAATTAAAATCATGCTCTTGTGTTAAATCACGAAGATCATCGTGTGTGCCTTTGATTTTATAGTTGATATGGCGGAATTGCAAATCGGCAAATGCGCTTATGTTATCCGTAAATGCATATTCTGCTTTTGCGAAAACATTTGCTTCGGTTTTTAGCCCTGTATTAAAGTACCAGTTTCTGTCAAATTCGTTTTTTCGGGCAATTTGGGCCCAGACGATTTTACCGTAATGATCGCCGTCATATTGGTTCCAGCCTCCGCCAACAGTAAGGTTCAACGGAAAACTATTATAGATAAACGAGAAATTCAATCCATAAAAATTATTGTTCAGCCATTTTTGTGTGATCATGTCGCTGCGCGAAACCGTATCGCTTCCAATGATTGTATCGTTCATTCCAAAAGATGAGAATTTTTTGTTGTTCTTATAGGACTCGTAATAACCAAAACCCCTAGTATAAAATCCTGAGCTTGATATAGTCAGGTTTTTATTAAACTCATGTGCGTAGTGGAGTTGATAATAGTTTTGCCAGTAATTGTCGGTTTGATTATCATAATAATCAATGATATTACCATCGGCATCAAGGATTTCCCCGGCAGGGTTATATTTCCTGTTGGTTTCCAGGCTGTCCTTGGGAATTCCGTACCATGCCTGATAAGTTTTTTCTTTTCCAAGAATAACAACAGCCTTGAGGATATCCTTTTCACCATAATAAGATCCTGACATATAGGCACTTTTCAAATCCGACGAGGCTCTATCGACATAGCCGTCGGAGTTAATCGTTGAAACCCTGCCGTTAAAATTCCACTTTCCGCTGATTAGGCCGCTCCCTAACTTGAGGCTGCTTTTTAGCGTATTGAAAGACCCGGCAGCCGAATTTAGCTCGGCATAGGGAACGGATGAAAACTCATCGGTCTTTATGTTAATGCTCGCGCCAAAAGCGGCAGCACCATTTGTCGATGTACCTACACCGCGCTGAATCTGGATATTGTCAACGGAAGAAGCCAAATCAGGTAAATCAACAAAAAACACTCCCTGAGACTCCCCATCGTTTACAGGAACACCGTTCAAGGTAACATTAATACGGCTTAAATCGGAGCCGCGAATGCGCATGCCCGTATATCCAATTCCGGCTCCGGCATCAGATGTTAGAACTACTGAAGGCGTCATGCTCAACAGATAAGGCAAATCCTGGCCGGTATTTTTATTTTTGATCTCTGCTTGTGAAATTTGTGTTTTTGTGTTGTTCAATAAAGAATTCTCGCGCGACGCCCTTACTATAATCTCATCGCTCAAATAAACCATGGGCTCAAGCGAGACATCCATATTTAGGTCGCTATTGATATTTAATTGTTTCTCAACTGTTTGATAACCGATAAACGACACCTTCAAAATATATTTACCCTTGCTAAGCCTGTTTAAGGCATAGCCTCCATCTGCATTGGAAGCCGTGGCTTTAAAGGTATTGTCGAGCATTATGCTGGCCCCTGGCAAGGTTTCGCCATTGCTCCTGTCCGTTATCTTGCCCTTGATGCTAAATTGTGCCATCAATCCTGTTTGGAGAAGCACCATGATCATGAATGTGATTTTTAACTTTTTAAACATAATTCTTTTGATTTAAGATTATTAAATCAATAGAAGTAAGCCTATTATGGGTTGTGTAAATCTCCTTCCCTACGACGGCATTATCCGTATCAGGTTCAGAGGGTATGTTCTCAGCCCTTATTATAAGGCACCCCTATTGGAATACGCAGCAAAGATATAAAAATGTTTGCCCGCGCGCCTTTCTTTGCCATTTTTCCCTGAGCCCACTTTAGCAATGGATTTCCGACCATAAACGGGCTTAAATCCACATTTGCTTTAACCTATCAATAATTAACTTTAACTTTGCACAAACTTTGATTGAGGAATGAAGAATATTTTAATAATTAACGGGCCGAACTTAAATTTGACCGGTCAGAGGGAACTCGGTATTTATGGTAAGATTTCTTTTATCGACTTTTTGGATGAGCTTAAAGAAACATTCCCGGGATTGAACATAGAGCACTATCAATCGAATATTGAAGGGGAGCTCATCGATAAAATGCAACAATCGATGTTCGAGTTTGATGCGGTGGTTTTAAATGCAGGCGGTTATACCCACACTTCCGTTGCGCTGGGCGATGCCATCAAGGCCATTGATATCCCGGTGATCGAGGTCCATATTTCAAACATATTCTCTCGTGAGGCTTTCAGGCACAGCTCATACTTGGCTGCATACTGCATCGGCACTATCTCGGGCTTCGGCCTCGATTCGTACAGGCTTGCCATTGAGCACTTTCTAAAGAGGTGATTTCTACCTGCGGATCATTTTCAAAAGATTACCGCTGTTAGGATCAAAATAAAGCTGTGTGTTGTCAAGTGGCGCCATCAGGAGCTTTCCGAACTGGTTTATCGATAAATCCGCTGACTTAAAAAGCTTTCCGTCGAACTTTAAAATAATAGTGGTTTTTTCGGGGACGCGGTAGTAAAGGTGGTTTTCCTTTTGCAATGGCTTCTCAGGCAGCAAACTAGTGTTTCCATGCATTTTAAATTCAATTTCAACAGATTTTCCGTTCTCTATCTCAAGCAAGGTCCGGCTTTTCTCACCCTCTTTCGCAATTACGAAAACCGTATAGTTCTCCATGCTGCTTGTTTCCTTGCCTAAAAACAGCTGAAGATAATCGTTTTCCATTTTCTTTAGCTGATCATCCATATAAACAATGCTTTCCCCATAGTTTACTTCCTGGAACCCGGTAAGCAAATTGAAACGTTGTTCCCTGATATTCTGTATCTTCAACGCAGCCTGGTTGGCTTTGTCCTTTTTGCTCAAATTCGCCCAGCTAGTCCTAAAAACGAACCTGTCGATAGTTATAGTGTCGATATTTATTTTGCGTATTATCGTGTCAACAACTTTTTTGCGGTTATATGCGGCATTATAATCAAAACCGGGCCTTTCATTATAAACCTTGTATGTTTGGTTGATAATGCTTGCAGATGTTTGCCGGGGGCTTTCGGACTCTGCCGCGTTATACGATATCAAGGTTCCCATATCGGAAAAGCGAAAACTACTTTCGGTCTCATCTTTTGATTTCTGAGTTGGAAACTGCAGATAATATATCTGCCCCGGATCTATCTCCGAAAAAGAAGTGAGCACTATATCGACAAGGCCATAAGTATTTGATTTGCTCTTAATATAATCGTTAACCCCTAGGAATTCAGAGGAGTACTCAGCCAAAGGACCAGGTATTCGTTCAGTTTTCCGTAGGCTAATATCGAGCCTGATAACCGTTTGCGGCAGAGCATAAACAATACCCTCGAGAGAGGTGTTGAGGGAACTGTTCACCTTTTGTATTCGATACTGCGAATAAACCGGGACACTAATCAAAAGGACAATTATAACAGATAATAATTTAGTCTTCATACAATATGTTTTTGTAATATGCCTATTTATTGAAACTTAACAAAAGTAGGGATATTTTGCATATTACCCTGCTTTATATTCTCTTGAAATACCAAGGCCACCACAACTTACCGGTGATTCTCCTTAGGCAATCCAATCGTTCCTTTAGCGTTGAAAAACCTTCAGCGGGCGATTCGAGATTGTTCAAATGGCCCGACTATTTCAAGAAAAGCAATTCCCTGTATTTGGGCAGGGGCCATAACTCATTATCAACCAACAGCTCCAAATCATCAACATGTTTTCTTATCGGTTCAAAAAATTTAACGACCTTTTCCCGATAGGCGAAACCTTGTTTAGTAATATCGTCGATCTTATTTGCAATTTTACGTGCCGCCACCATGTCGTCAACAAGTTCCTTGACGGCAGAAATATGCTCCGAGATTTGTTTAATGGTGTTTATTTGGTTTCTGGAAAGCTTGATATAAGTCTTTGAATCGAGAACGTCCTTCAGACCCTTGGTGTTCTCAACCAATCGGTTTTGATATTTTATCGCGGTCGGAAGTATATGGTTAATTGCTATATCCCCCATAACCCTGGCCTCGATTTGTATTTTTTTGATATACTTCTCCATTTTTATCTCGTATCGGGCCTCAAGCTCTTTCCTGCTCATAACATCCAGGTCTTCGAAAAGCGAAACTGTGCTGTCGGAAACAAAAGCAGCTAGTGCCGAAGGCGTTGAGCGGTTGTTCGACAATCCGCGCTTTGCGGCTTCGGCCACCCATTCTTCGCTATATGAGTTTCCTTCGAACCTTATATCCCTTGATTCAATAATATATCGTTTTACGACATCGAACAAAGCATCATCTTTTTTTTGTCCGCTCTTTATAAGTCCGTCAACTTCAGTTTTGAAAAGCTTCATTTGTTGGGCGACGATGGCATTTAGGACGAACATGGGCTTTGCGGTGTTCGCAGATGAGCCGACAGCCCTGAACTCGAATTTATTTCCTGTGAAAGCAAAAGGCGATGTGCGGTTCCTGTCGGTATTGTCCAATAGTATTTCTGGTATCTTGGGGAATCCCAGCGAGCCCGAATCTCCGTTCGAGTTGCTAAATGCCACTTTTGAGGACATATTCCCGAGACCCTCGAGTGTTTCAGTAATCTGTTCGCCCACGAAAACCGAGATAATTGCCGGAGGTGCCTCATTGGCACCTAGGCGCAGGTCGTTTCCCGCAGAAGCAATGCTTGCGCGTACCAATTCCTCATGCTTGTGCACGGCCATCAGAATATTCGCCAAAACAGTGATAAACCTAAAATTGTCCTCGGTGTTTTTACCCGGTGACAGCAGGTTGATACCGGTATCCGTTGCCAGCGACCAATTATTGTGTTTTCCTGAGCCGTTAACTCCCGAATATGGTTTCTCGTGGAGCAAGACCCGAAAGTCATGCCTTTTGGCAACCGTGTCCATCAGGTGCATAAGTAATTGGTTATGATCGACCGCTATATTTACTTCCTCAAAAACGGGGGCGCACTCAAACTGGCTGGGAGCCACTTCGTTATGCCGTGTCTTCAAAGGTATTCCCAATTTATGCGACTCGATCTCAAGTTCTTGCATAAATGCCAGAGCCCTTCTGTTGATGGTTCCGAAATAATGGTCGGACAACTGCTGATCCTTGGCAGAGGAGTGGCCAAAAACGGTCTTTCCTGTCAACACAAGGTCGGCACGGGCGTTGAACAAAGCATTGTCAACCAAAAAGTATTCCTGTTCCCAACCAAGGGTTGGGTAAACTTTGGTCACATCGCTATTGAAATATCTGCAAACATCCGTTGCTACCTCATCAAGAGCCTTGATAGAGCGCAGAAGAGGTGTTTTATAATCTAGTGATTCCCCTGTATATGAGACAAATATGGTTGGTATGCAAAGTGTATGGTCGATAATAAAAGCGGGCGATGTCGGATCCCAGGCAGTATATCCGCGCGCCTCGAAAGTACTTCGGATACCTCCGCTCGGAAAACTTGATGCATCGGGCTCTTGCTGTATCAAAGCACCTCCCTGAAACTCTTCAATAGCTTCGCCGTTGCTCATCGGGTTGATAAAAGCATCGTGTTTTTCAGCGGTGGAACCCGTTAAAGGATGAAACCAATGCGTATAATGTGTTGCCCCTTTGTTGGTTGCCCATGCCTTCATGGCAGATGCTATCTGATCGATTATGCCCCGATCGATCCTCGTTCCTCTTTCGACTGCCTGCATAACAACCTTGAACGCCTCTGAGGTTAGATACTCCTTCATCGTAGCCTGGTTGAACACCATGGAGCCAAAATAATCGGAAATCTTGTTGGAGGGGTAATCGACCTTTTTTACCTGGCGGTCGATAGTTTGCTCCAGGGCAACAAACCTGAAATTAGCCATAATTTATAAGTTTTTGTTTCTGATGAGCATTAAACCAAAAAATGTCAATGCCCCGTTAATAATAAGTAATTCAAACCCAATTTGGTATCCATTTAGCAAAACCACCGAGTATCTGCTTAAAAAATAAGATATTAGCGGTGCAAGAACTGCAATATAGGGAACCCGCTCGTCATGAACTTTAAATTTAGTGAACAGCCCGAAAGCATAGAGTCCCAATAATGGCCCGTAAGTATATCCGGCAAATGTAAACAACTGAGCGATTATTGCCTCATTATTTATCAAGCCGAATAATATCACCACAAAAATAATAAGTAGCGTAATACCCAAATGGACCCTCATCCTATATCTTTTCAACAACTTATCATCATCAGGGAATTTCCTGTCAAGCTCAAGTATATCGAGGCTTACGGATGTTGTCAGCGATGTCAGGGCACTATCGGCACTGGAGTAGGCCGCCGAAATCAACCCTATGATAAAGACAATGCCCGCGCCCATGCCCAGATATTGGAACGCAATCGTTGGAAATAAGTGGTCGGTGGAGGCCGGAAGGGGAATATTGAGCTTTTCGGAATAAATATATAAAACAGCACCCAAGAACAGGAAAGCAAGATTTACCGGAACCAATATCAGGCTCAATGCAGTCATGTTTTTTGGAGCATCCTTGATATTCTTGCAACTTAGGTTTTTCTGCATCATATCCTGATCCAAGCCCGTCATGACAATTGAAATAAACATCCCGCTGAGGAAAAGCTTAACGAAATATTGCTTTGAATCAACATCATCAATAAACATAGTTGAATAGGAGCTTTGCCAAACCCTGCTGATCATCTCACCGAGACCGACGTTCATTTTATCTAGTATCAGGGCAATGCTCAACACAACAGAGGCCAACATAAAGGTTGTCTGGAGCGTATCCGTCCAAACGATAGTTTTTATACCACCTCTGATAGTATAGAGATTGATCAATAGCATAAAGAGCAATACCGTAAGCCAAAAAGGCATTCCATAATGACCGAAAACAAAGACCTGTAAAACACTAATTACAAGGTACATACGAAAACTTGCCCCGACAACCCTCGAAATAATGAAAAATGACGCCCCGGTTTTGTAAGCATAGTTCCCGAATCGGCTTTTTAGATAGGAGTAAATGGAAACCAGTTTTAATTTATAATAAACCGGAAGCAACACCAAAGTAATTACGGTATAACCGGCAACATAACCTATGACAATAACAAAATATGTGAACCATGTGGAACCTACCCAACCGGGTATGGAGATAAAAGTTACACCTGACAAGGAAGCCCCTATCATGCCGTAAGCCACAACGAACCAAGGTGATTTTTTGTTTCCAATGAAAAAACTGTCGTTGTCGGCCTTATAGGAGCTTATCCATGAAATAGTGAAAATGACTGCCGTATAACATACAAAAACCAAAAATATAATCTGAGGGGTCATAAGCTAAATTTAGAAGCATCTTGCAAATTCCAGGAGCGAGCCCACTTTCATTTCAGCATTGATATCAGCATTGTCGGAGCTGAGATGTAAAACCGTATGCATACCTGCATTTTTCCCGAACATGATATCGCTTTGCGAATCACCTATCATTATCGACTTCTTAAAAATTATATCCGGATAATCCCGTTTTGCCCTCTCAGCCATAATGGGCGAGGGTTTTCGGCAGTTGTTTTTCAAATCTGCCAAATCGGTACAGAAATACACCTTCGTTATCCGTCCGCCTCTTGATTCAATTTCTGATATCATATCTTTATGCAAATCAATAAGTTGGCCTATGCTCATCAAGCCTTTGCCAACACCTTGCTGGTTAGTAACAACAAAAATATATTTAAATTTTTCCGCAAAGATGCTTAAAGCTGCTTCAGCACCGCTTTGGAACTCGAATTTTTTCCAGTTGGTCACATAACCGCCATAAATCCGTTTATTTATTACGCCGTCCCTATCGAGGAACAAACTCCAGGAATTATCAATATCTTTAAGAAACCCTGCCATTGTTTTTGTCTTGAAAAATTTCGTTCTCAATTATCTGGCAAACAATATGGCCTATCAAGATATGCATTTCCTGTATGCGGGCAGTATTTTCAGAGGGGACTACGATATTTATATCACAAACATCGTTCATTTTCCCACCGTCGCGACCGCTTAAGCCAAAGCACCTCATTCCAATTTCCCTGGCTTTTTCCATTGCCTTTACCACATTTGACGAATTCCCTGATGTAGTAATCCCTATTAAAACGTCTCCGGGTTTTCCGGCTGCTTCCACCATGCGGCTATAAACTATATCGTATGAATAATCGTTGGCAACTGCCGTTATATAGGAGGGGTTTACATGCAGGGCCTCAGCATATAAAGGAGCCCTGTCGATTTCAAACCTGCCCGACAGCTCGGCGGCCAGATGTTGCGCGTCGGATGCCGAGCCGCCGTTTCCGCAAAACAAAACCTTGCCCCCGCTGTTAAATGCCCGGACACATTCGCTTGCTATCAGGCTGATCTTGTCCAAATTCTTCTTGTCAAGCAAAAACCGCTCCTTGGTTTTTATTGATTCCTTTATGATCTCAGAAATATTCATTTTTTTTTATTTTTAATCATTTAGTCCCTGCAGCTTACATCAGCCTTTTTCATCAGTTTCTTCCTGTAATAAATTTTCGCGATATGCTTTAAGGGTATTGGCCCGCGAAACAAGCCCAACATATCTTTTCCCACTTATAACCACAAGGTTATAATTACCCGTCCTGTTAAATTTAGCCATTACCTCCGGTAAATCAGTGTCAACAGTAACCTTCTCATCATCAAGCATTTGATACAAATAATTAGTTATAGGCTCATCGTATTTATACTTATCGAACATAATCTCCCTGATTTCTTCCAACGATATAATACCTATAAAAGTATCTTCATCGTCAACAACTGCGAATATATTCCTTTTAGCAGTTTTAACAAGCTCTATCAAATCGCCCAACGTCTGATGTACGTTTATTGTTTGGACATTGGTTTCAACGAGGTCGGCGAGCTTCATTTCCTTGAGCACCGACTTATCCCTGAAGTGGACAAACAAGCCTTGCTCGATAAGCTTGCGATAGAACACTGAATGCTTGTCGAACCTGCGTGCTATGACAAAGGCTATCGAGGTAGATAGCATTAATGGGACTATTAACTCATAGCCATTGGCCATCTCCGCTATCAGGAAAATCCCTGTTAAAGGAGCCTGGAGCACGCCTCCCAGTACCGAGCCCATCCCGATAAGGGTGAAATTACCTTCGTGCAGGCCCAAAGTCGGGAAAACATCGTTTAAAAGCCGTGCAAGGGCGAAACCGCCAAAACCGCCCATTACCGCTGCAGGAGCAAATATGCCGCCAACCCCACCTGCCTCAGTAGTAAGGCTGGCAGCTATGACCTTGGTAAGCATTACCATAATGGTAAACCCAACTAAAACATAAATACTCGAACTATTGGTAAAAAAGGAATAATTTGTTAGTTCTTCGGCATGGCCGCTCACTATCAAGCGAATAGAATCGTAACCCTCAGAATATAAAGGGGGGAACAAAAATATCAGCAAACCAAGGGCCGAGCCACCTATAAAAGCCTTGAGCCAAAAACTTTTGATTCGCGAGAAAACATTGATGATCTTAAAATGAGCCCAGTGAAAATATACGGATATGAAACCACAAGCGACTCCAAGAACGATAAAAAAAGGAATATCGCTGACAATAAACAACTGGCTTACCTTAAAGTGGACCAGAAACTGTTCCGACAACAATATCTTAGTGGTAACGGCACCTGTTACCGAGGCAATAAGCAAAGGGATTAGGGAGGCAGTAGTTAAATCGAGCAGCAAGACCTCGAAGCCGAAAACAACTGCGGCAATGGGAGTAGTAAAAATAGAGGACATGGCCCCGGCAACACCACAACCTATCAACAGCGTCTTATGCTTATATCCCAGCTTTAGAAACTGCCCCAAGAACGAACCAATTGAAGCCCCCGTCGAAATTATGGGCGACTCCAATCCGATAGACCCCCCAAAACCTGCAGTTAACGAACCACCTATTATCGAGGAGAACATTTTGTGGTTTTTCATGCTCCCGTCAAGTTTCGAGATCGAATACAGTATCCTCGGCACGCCGTGCCCTACGTTATCACGGATAATATAGCGTAAAAAAATGATCGTCAGTACTATGCCTATCATCGGAAGGAAAAGAAAAATATAAATCTGTTGGCTTGGATGGAAGTATGAGAAAAGAACGTCCTCGATAGTATATACTGTTTTTTTGAGCAAAAAAGCTGCCAGACCTGACAAAAGCCCTATTATAATGCTGAGTATTATCAGGAAAAACCTATCGGACAGGTTATTTGCCCTCCATTTTAAAAACTTTATCAGTAGATTACTCTTAGCCATTTTTTGTACTTCCCAACAAATCTAAAAATAATTTCGATATGCAATCCGAAAACAAAACTAGCGAAGTATTTCCCTTGCATAGTTTTCCCAGCTCATCTCTCTCGAAGTCTCGGCTACGTTCTCCCTGTCAATGGGCTCTTCTATAGATTTCACCATTGCTTGCCCCATAGACACTATATCTTCTGCTTCAGCAAGATAACCGTTAAAACCATCCTTTACTGTTTCGGGGAAATGACCTACCCTGCTCGCCAACATGGGCATCTTGAAATTATATCCTATCGATTCCACACCGGAAGGTGTGGCGTAGGAATAGAACAACATTATGGCATCGCTTACCTGAAAATATTTCCCTACTGCTTCGTTCGGCACAAATTCGTTGTCGATGTACACCTTGTCATGAAGATCGAGCTCGTCAATCAGGGCAAGCGGGTTATAATTTCGTTCATCGTCTTGTTTTTTGAGAAGAGCAGACTTGGCAAGCCCGAAAACCAAATTCTTGATTTTAGTCACCAACTTATTGCTGTCCAGAGTATTCCAGAACGATTCGCCAACAATAAGCAAGGATACATCATCACGCTGCTTAGTAATAAGGTTAAAGGCCTTGATAACATTGTGCAAGCCTTTATACTTCCTTATAAACCCAAAAAACAAGAAAACATGCTTGTTCAGCCCGAGTTCTTTTTTAATTTTACCTACATCTAAATCCTTGTCGGGTGAGAACATATCATAAACGGGGTGAAAAAGTTTGTGGATGATGATTCCTTTTCCCATTATGGGTTTCCCTCGCTCGATCACTTCAAATTTCCTTTTGGGGAAAAGGCTTATAAGCTCATCAGCAGTTTTAAAGGCATGAACAATATACGCATCGGCATTTCTTATAGCAAATTTAGTTAGTTTATTATCGAGGGCGCTCCCCTCTTTTTGGATAACGAAATGAAGGTCGAAATAAATCTTAGCATCCGTTTTTTTCCTGAGCCTGGAAGCAATCCTTCCCAAGGGAAGCCCTTGAATGGCAATTGCCCACTGAAAAACAACCTTGTCAGGATTTAGCGAGGCAATAAGCCTGGCCGTCTCGCCCCAGCTGGCCGGGTTGTTATAGTTGGTTACATAATGAACATTTATGTTCGTTCCTTCCAGTTGATCCACTTTGCTCTTGCGGTCGATAAAATCACGCGGTATGATTGCCGGGTATTGCTGTGTCCAGGAAACGATATGAACATCAACATCACCCAATATGTCGAAAGCCTTGGCCAGTGAGGTGTTATAGTTGGCAATACCCCCTTTAAACATCGGCCCGGGGCCAAAACAAACTATGGTTTTTCTGCTCATTTCAAGTATTTAAATTATTTTTATGAATGGAGGTGTGGAGCTGCGAAGCGACGGAGTTGCAGAGTAATGGGGTTTAGTGATTGCAGCACAAGTAATATTTAAAAAAGTCAAGTGTTCTTTTGGTGATCCTCTATAATATCCTTCGGCTATATTCCTATAACCTGCTCCTGGCCTTATCATAAACCCTTTTCATTCCTTCCTCAAGTGATATTTTGGCTTTCCATCCAAATTTATCCTCAACAAGGCTCATGTCGCAATAGCGCGAATGAACCCCGACAGGTTTGTCAAGCAGTGGTTTAATCTCGGGCGAATAGCCGGCAAAACCTGAGAAAACCTGAATCAGGTCGAGGAAAGAAGTCAGCTTACCCGATCCTATATTGTAAGCCGACCCATCGCTAACATTATCCATCAATATCAGGATAAAGTCGATGATGTCGTCTATATGGACGAAGTCGCGGCCTTGCTTGCCGGAGCCCCAAACCTCGAAAGGATTTTCTTTGTTGGCCGCCCTGGCGGCAATTGCCGGAACGGGGTAATCTGTTTCCTGGTCTTCGCCATAACCCGAGAAAGGGCGGATACAAACTATTGAAATACCGTAGTGGCTGGCTGCGATCTTAGCCAGGAACTCACCGGTGAGCTTGGTCCAGCCATAGGTCATGTCGGGTGTCCCGAGGTTTTTCCCAAAATCAATATCGCCTTCCGACAGGGCTATTGCACCTTCGGTAGTTTGCAAGCTTGTGGGATACGCAGCACTTGAGCTTGGATAAAGGACTCGCTCAGGTTTATGACGCGTGAGCCAATAGAAAAACTCGGCATCAATACTTAAGTCAAGGGCTACCATCAATGGGTCGCCATCGATTTTCATACGCCCGCCGACTATAGCCGCGAAATGAAATACATCGCTGAACTTGTCAAATTCCAAATTGTATTTCTCCTGTATATATCTCGGGTTCTGACGCATAAAGAATAAGAGATCCCTAAAGTCGCCTTTCCAGAACAACAAGCGCCCGTCCTTGCCGACAACTTCCAAATCCTTGTTCATCCTAGAGTTAAACTCTCCTTCATACCATTGTCGCGGATGACGTCCTATAGAAAGGTCATCAACCATAAACACCATGTCCTCAGTGGTTTTCAACAACCTTTTAACCATGTTCCTTCCAACGAATCCGCATCCCCCGGATACTAAATGTATTTTCATCTGTTCTAATATTATTTAGGCAAAAATGATTCTATTATTTCTGTTTTTCAGAATCATTATTTAAATTAATTTTCTTTTTAATATGATAAAGCGATTTTTTCGACGAGTTCCGGGAAATCATCTCCCCTAGAAATCCAGCCATAAACAACTGAGTACCAATTACCATGGCCAACATCCCAAAATAAAACAACGGGCGCTCGGTCATCTTATAAGCCGCCTCAAAGAACTTTGTGTATGTTAAATAAGATGCTATAACAAAACCTATCGTAAAGATTAATGTTCCCAAAGCACCAAAAAAATGCATCGGCCGTTGCCCGAATTTGGAAATAAAATACAGTGACAACAGATCCAGGTAACCTTTGAGAAAACGGTCGAGTCCGAATTTTGTTATGCCATATTTTCTTTTTTGGTGCACAACGACTTTCTCCCCAATTTTGCAAAAGCCTTCCTTGCGGGCAATGATGGGAATATAGCGGTGCATCTCGCTATAAAGCTCAATGTTTTTAACCACCTCGTTTTTGTAAGCCTTAAGTCCGCAGTTCATATCGTGGAGCTTGGTCCTGAAAAGCCTTCTGGTAGTCCAGTTAAAAAATCGGGAGGGCATGTTTTTCATGAGCTTGGAGTCGTAGCGTTTCCTTTTCCAGCCGGAAACGATGTCGAAACCTTCCTTTATGATCATATCATATAAACCGGGAATTTCATCCGGGCTATCCTGAAGATCGGCATCCATTGTTATTACCACGTCTCCCGAAACAATCTTGAACGCCTCATTAAGGGCAGCAGACTTACCATAATTTCTTCTAAACGACAAAGCTTTAACTTGTTCATTATCAGCAGAAAGTTTTTCGATAACTTTCCATGAGGCATCACTTGAGCCATCATCGGCATAAACGATCTCAAAAGAAAAATGATTGGATTCCATTATACGTAAAATCCAATCATTTAATTCATTAAGCGATTCCTCCTCGTTATATAAAGGAACTACTATAGAAATATCCATTTTATTCTTTTTCTATGCAATATTAGTATCTTCCCGCTTGGCAAAGATAGAAATTAAAAGAGAGAAAACTAAAGAAACCAAGGTGTACCAAAAAATTGACATTACAGCCATCAAAACCGGGGAAGTGAAGATTTCAACCATCTTCATGGCATTGTCCAGTTCTTCATCGCTTATGTTGGGCTGACGCGCCAAAATACTCTCCTCCGCCTGCACCAATGCCTTCTCGATTACTGAAGGATCGATATAATTCACATAGATATAAGTAAAGATGGCAAGAATAACAGATGCGAAAAGGCCTGTGAGCGTTCCCACGCTAACACCTTTGCCATAGGTGATAAAGCCGTCTTGTTGTTTATCCCTGAAATTTACTATCACAAAAAAGAGCACGATGGCTGTTATTACATAGGATATGGCCGCAAGCCATTGGTTCTCGTTAAGCCCTACGACATAGAGTATCAGAGAATAGATAACTAAAATTACACCGAGCACCAAACCCGAGGTCAACGAAGGCATAAAAGCCGATTTACTGTTACTGTCCATAGCTGATTTTTTATTTATGGCTAAATTAAAAAAAACTTAAAACAAATGTTGCAGAAAAGGAAACAATATTTACTTTTGCCGCCGGGTAAGTCTCATACGACCAGCTCCTGCTGAATTCCCCCAGGTCCGGAAGGAAGCAAGGGTAGGTGGTTGTAGCGGTGCGATATGAGTAGCTTACCCTTTTTTTATGCCTCGCATTCAAATCTGCATCGCCATAAACAACTGAATATTTGTTAGTTAACCCTACAACCCTTTCATCGGGCCTGAAAATTAAAAAAGAAACAGAAAGGATATTCCAGCTTATACAATTATAATTGCTAAATCATTTTAACTTTGCTGCAAAAATAACGGGATGTTGATAAAAGTTTACGAGGAAAATCCGGCACCGCGAAACATAAGGCAAGTAGCAGATTGCCTGTGCGGGGGAGGAACTGTGATCATCCCTACCGATACTGTTTATAGTGTGGGGGCAAGTATATATTCGTCAAAAGCATTCGATAAAATCGTAAGCTTAAAAGGAATAAAGAAAAAGGATGCTAAATTCTCGTTTATTTTCAACAACCTCAGCATGCTTTCCGATTTTACCAAACCAATCCCCAACGATGTTTATAGGTTGATGAACCGGAATTTGCCAGGACCTTTTACCTTTATCCTGAACGCAAACAATAAAATACCGAAGATATTCCAGTCGAAAAAGAAAACTATAGGTATCAGGATCCCTAATAACCAGATACTGATGCACATAATCGAAGAGCTTGGTCACCCTATATTAACTTCCTCGATTTACGATGCGGATACAGTTGTCGAATATACCAGCGACCCTATGTTGATCGACTTAAGCTTTGGCGACCGTGTTGACATGATTATTGACGGGGGTTATGGGGGGAATATCCCATCCACGGTGATTGACTGCACAGGCGAAAGCCCAGTGATTATAAGGCAAGGCCTTGGCATAATCGATGAATAAATAACTGAGAACGACACACTTACAAACACCCTGCAATTCATTGGTGGAAAAAGCTCAAAAAATTTGGTTTTTTTTATGAAAACTGTTGACAGGAATTAAAAATAAACTATTTTTGCACCTCCTTTTTAAGGCATGATTCCTTAGCTCAGTTGGTAGAGCAACGGCCTTTTAAGCCGTGGGCCCTGGGTTCGAGCCCCAGAGGGATCACAGAAGTATAGATTGCCCCTTAGCATTATATGTTGAGGGGTTTTTTTTATGGGAATCCCATTATTTTTCTTGAAAAATGCTGTGAAACCCTGCCTTCAGATTATAATATTGCCGTTGGCTGCCGCCGAACGGCAATGGATACTATTTGTTTAATGTTTGTCGATTACTGTTTCAACTCATTATTGATCACGATAGGATACTTGTTATTACTTCATCCCATCAATCCAATACTCCTTCTCCCCATCTCAACTTCTCATTCCATCCTTTATCAAAACCTTATTATCCAAATAGCCCTTCAACTAGCCCGCCGTCGTGCGAAAACGTTTGTCCGGTAACATAACGCGAAAGCGGCGACAGCAGCCAAAGAGCAAGGCTTGCCATTTCCTCAGGCCTTCCCATCGGTTTGACGGGCAAGTTCTTCTCAAAAATGAGTTTAGCCTCTTCCCCACTGATATTCATGTTTTTTGCTGTATTGTCATAAAGCCTTTTCATGGCAGATGTTTCATGATAGCCGGGAGCTAGCACATTTATGTTTATTCCTTTGCCTGCCACTTCGCGCGCGAGGGTTTTCGCCATTCCCACTATTGCCGGGCGAAGTGCGTTGCTCAGAACTAAGTTAGGTATCGGCTGCTTTACCGAAACGCTCTCGATAAAGACAATTCTTCCGTAATTGTTCTGCAAAAACAATGGGAGGAGCTTTTTCACAAAAGAGATTTTCCACCTTACAACAATGTTCCAGGCATTTTCCCAGTCGTCCATGTCCAGGTCGAAAAAACCACCTGCCGGCGGGCCTGCGGCATTTACCAGGACTCCCGATAAAACATCGTTGCCTATCAGTTCCAAGATACGGTCCTGAACTTCGACTTTTGTAATATCGCCTGTTATAGTCAGTATGCCGTAAGGCTTTTCCGATCGTAAGGACTGAAGCTTCTCCCCTGTCCTGCTAACGGCTATAACCTTAGCCCCTTCTTGTGCCAAAGCCATGGCAACCGCCCTTCCGAAACCGGCTCCTGCCCCGCCGACTATAAAAAGCTTATCTTCTATTTTTAAATTCATGACAAATATTTTAAAAACCCAAAAATAAGTTTAATTCCTGTTGAAACAGGAACGACTTCAATAATAATAACTAATCACAGGAATTGTTCAAAACTATTAGGCAACAAAGTGTAAGATTGCCCTGTTACAGCAAATTAAATATACGGCCTATGCCATAAAAATCCCTACTTTTGCAGCCAATTTTCAAAGATGGGTATTAAGCAAAGTCAAATTATAAAAGGCACTGTTGCCATAAGCATATCGGCAATTTTATGGGGCTTCGACGGGGTAGTGTTGACACCGCGCCTGTTCGACCTGAACGTCTCGTATGTCGTTTTTATGCTTCATCTCCTCCCCTTCCTGGTGATGAACTTATTCTTGTTCAAGCAATACAAGCAGATGAAAACCTTTGTGCGACAGGATTATTTAACTTTTGCCATGGTTGCGCTTTTCGGTGGTGGAATAGGCACAATGGCTATTGTGAAAGCCTTGTTCCTTGTTGATTTCCAGCAATTGTCGGTAGTTGTTCTGCTGCAAAAGCTTCAGCCTATCTTTGCCATAATCCTTGCACGGATACTATTAAAGGAAAAAATCAGGAAAGGCTTTGGCCTATGGGCAGGAATTGCGATAGTCGCAAGTTATTTCCTGACTTTCGGCCTCAGCTTACCCAACCTTAACTCTGACTCAAGAACCATTGAAGCAGCACTTTACGCCTTGCTTGCCGCATTTTCATTCGGTAGCTCCACGGTCTTTTCGAAAAAAATCCTGCTAAACCACAATTTTGTAACGGCCACCTTCTTCAGATATATGTTCACGACCATTTTCATGTTGATATTCATAGTAATTGGAGGCTACTATTCAGAGTTCTATAAAACATCACCCACAAACTGGGCGTTTTTTGCCATTATCGGCATAAGCACCGGTTCAGGGGCCATATTCATTTATTATTACGGACTTAGGAGGGTCAAGGCCATAGTTGCCACCATGAGCGAGCTGTTGTTCCCCATCTCGGCGATTATTTTCGACTACATAATAAACGACAGCCTTCTATCGTACACACAATTAATTAGTGCCGCCGTTATGGTTTTTGCGCTAATCAGGTTAAACGCCAAAAAACTATAATTTTGTTACGGCAATTTCGTTATCTTTATACAAATTTTAATACACGATTATTATGGCTGATGGAATTAAACTAGTGTTTACGGGCTCGAAGGTCGAAGGCCTGTTTATTAAAGAACTCTTGAAGGAAAACAAGATAGGATGCATTGCCAAAGATGCTTTTCAGTCGAGCATACAGGCCGGCTGGGCCGATGGACTGCCGGGAGATAGCATGCAGGTCTTCGTGGAGGATGATTTTTTTGATGCGGCCAGAACGTTGCTAAAAGAATATTTCAGCCAAAGGGGTGAAAAAAGCAGGTAATGGAATCCTGTTTGTTATCTTATTTTGTCAGGGATGGGGAGATTAAAAGCTGTTGCGATTTCCCAATTGTGGAATTACCAGGCAGAAAGAGCATTTATGAGGTGATCAGGCTTATCGATGGTATCCCTTTATTTCTCGACGACCATATCAATAGGTTTTATAACTCACTTAACCTCTGCAACTTAACCTATACAATCACAAAACATCAGATTATCAGCAGCCTTGAGTCATTGATCCGTTTAAACAGACTGGTGAACGCTAATGTAAAATGGGCGCTGATGTGGGATTTGAACATCAAACAAGAGTTTTATATGTGGGCGTCGCCTTATTTTTATCCTACTGAAGAAGAAAGGAAAAACGGGATAGCTTGTGAGTTGATTCTAGGCAAAAGAGAAAACCCGAATTCCAAAACCTCTAATAACGTCCTTCGCAAACAGGTTCAGGTACAGCTTAATAATTCAGGTGCCTTTGAGCTGATCATAATGGACGAAAACGAAAAGCTTTATGAGGGAAGCCGTAGCAATTTGTTTTTCATAAAAGGCAGAAACGTTTATACAAGTCGCGACACAGACGTTTTGAAAGGTGTGAGCAGACAAAAAGTTATGGGCATCTGCGAAAGCGAAGGAATAAAGCTGATCAAAAAGGAAATACACTTAAAAGAAATAAATCAATTCGATGCCGCCTTTTTAAGCGGGACATCGATAAAAATACTGCCGATAAACAGAATCGGCTCTTTTGATTTCGTTCCGAATAATAAATTATTTTTGAGGATTCTTGAAAAGTTCCAATCTGTAATGGATGACGATTTAAGAGCTTTTAAATGGAATTCGTAATTTTACAAAAAAAACATTGAAAAATAATAAACCATACATATTTCTAATTTTTGTATTGCTACTTCAAATTAACGCTCTTGGGCAACAAAAAAGCAGTATCCCCGACGATTTTTGCATCAGCAGCGAGGAGGAACAATTGATGGGAAGGATTAATTTGTTCAGGGCCGAGAACGGGGAAAAGACAATCAGCAACTCCATATCGCTTAATTATGTGGCAAGTCTGCACGCCAACGACTTACAGGAAAACCATCCGGACACGAGCATTTGCAATTTATCAAGTTGGTCCGACAATGGCAGATGGACATCGTGCTGCTACCACAAATACCTGCCTGAGCCCCACTGTATATGGGATAAGCCAAAGGAGCTCACGTCATTTACTTACAGAGGATACGAGCTAGCCCTTTATTTCGAGGACTCTTTTAATGTTGATACTGTAATTCAGTTTATTATCTCGTCGAAACCCGCGCGCGACATGCTACTTGCCAAAGGCAGATACAAACAAAAGAAATGGATAAGCATGGGCGCGTCAATGAGCCGAAACTATATTTCAATTTGGTTCGCCCAAAAGGCAGACAAAGCCGGAGAAGCAAGTATTTGTTCTAGGAACGAACAGCTTACGCCTATCGAAAAGAATGAAAAAACTTCAAGTTTTTATATTATAGTCTCAAGTTTTCAATCGGACAAAGATGCTAAGGAAGGCTTGAAGCGCTTAAAGCACAATGGCTTTGACGAAGCCGGCATATTGAAAACGGGGAACAACCTCAGGTTATACATAAAAAAGCTGGACAACTTGAAAGAGGCGATGTACATTAAACAAAATTTACCATATACTTATAATGATGCCTGGATATTTAAATATTAGATCGGTAAAGATTATTATTGTTCTGGAACTGCTGCTTGTTTTTTCGATTGGCGGTTTTGCCCAGCAGGAAATAAGCACAAAAACATTCATAAATGAGGGCGACACCACTGTTTTGGAAAGCATTAGGTTGTCTGAAGTGAATTCCAGCCTGGAAGGCACCATTCAACTGCTTAACCAAACACTGGGCGATATTGAGCCGGACGAAGAACTTCAACATACAGATTCCATTTACCAGTTGGCCGCCGAGAACCTGACAGCCGAAAAAAAGAAGATATTCGACAGCGACATGAAACCGAACACAAGGGTATTGGAGGACGCTATCCAGCAATGGAAAAACTATAAGTCGAAACTTGGTGAATGGCAGGGTATAATCAGTAAGCGAACCACTCTTTTAAATGAGACCAGATTGCTGATAGAGAAACGGGCAATTATATGGAGCCTGACGCTCAAGGATGCGAAGAAACAAAAGCCGCCAAAGGAAATATTACTGAGTATCAGGGAAATACTGGCTCAGCTAAATCATTTGAGAAACCAGTTAGACAGCGAGCTGATTTCCATTTACAAAAAGCAAAGCCAGATCACGGAAATTTCCCTGTTCATCGATTCAACGATAAACGAGCTGAAAGATGCGAGAACAAAACTGACTAAAAGTTATTTGAACAAGGATGGCGTTGCGATTTGGAATATTCTCAAGTCAAGTTTCCTGTTCACGGCAAATATCGACAGCTACAAACAATCGCTAAGCATAAGCGGAAAAACATTTTACGTTTTTTATGATGCGAACAGAAATCAAGTTTACCTGCATTTTATCCTTCTCTTGGTGTTTCTTGCCTTTTTTTACTTCCTCAAAAAAAACAATTCAGGATTGGAGCCGGATGGCCAGAAACTGCAAAGACCCCTTAACGTACTGGACAACAACATCCTGAATGCTGTTTACCTAACAAGTTTCAGCGTTATTTGGTTATATCCTATACGTCAGTCAATTGTTGACGACACCTTCCAGTTAATTAGTTTGGTACTTTCTTTATTCCTGCTTCCCAAAATCATTCACCACGATTACCGAAAAGTGATATATTATGCAATAGGCTTGCATTTACTCAATCAATTACAGCTTTTATCGCCGCCCTACGCCCCGATAACCCGTTTGATAATTTTTGGAGAGCTCGCTTTAAGCGTTATAATCCTAAGGGCCATTCTCAAAAAAGAGGGGCCTTTATACTCCAGCGTGCCCACAAAATGGCTCGGCCTGGCAATTGGAACCGTCAAGTTGTTTTATATTGCTGTCCTAATTCCGTTATTTGCGAATATTCTTGGTTATATAGGGCTTACGGCTTTTGTCAATAACATAATTATCAACACCATATTCAACTCGATAGCTATCTTTTCGGCACTTCTCATCCTGAATGCCACCTTCAACATCCTCCTTAAATCAAAACATTTATTAAAATCGAATGTTATAGCCCTGCACAGGGAAACAATAGAGAAATACATCTTGATACTTCTCAAGGCCTTCGGCCTTCTGCTTTGGGTTCAGTTCGTTTTAAACCTGATGTCGAGCTATGACATATTAATGAAATGGTTTGGCGGTTTTTTCATGTTGAGCTGGGAGTTTGGCGATATCAAGATTGAACTGGGCGCGGTTTTGAGTTTCCTGCTCGTAATATTAATCACTACCCTTATTTCCAAGTTCATTAAAATAATCCTCGAAGAAGAGGTTTTTAGCCGCATAAGTTTGCCGCGCGGCATCCCGGGGGCCATTTCGATGGTCGTAAGGTACTTCATAGTGGCATGGGGAATTGTTGTTTCCATTATGGCGCTGGGGGTGGATATATCTCAATTCAGCTTGATGGCAGGTGCGCTGGGCGTGGGTATTGGTTTTGGCCTGCAAAATGTGGTCTTCAATTTTATCGCAGGTTTGATCCTTGCCTTTGAAAGGCCTATACAAGTTGGTGATACCGTGGAGGTTAATACGGTTATCGGCAGGGTGAAGTCCATAGGGGTGCGGTCGAGCACCATAAGGACTTTCGAGGGGTCCGAAGTTATAGTGCCAAACGGCAACCTAATTTCAAACGATGTAATAAACTGGACCTTGACCGACAGGAGAAAACGTCGCGACATTCATGTAGGGGTTGAATACGGAAGCGACCCCCACAAGGTTATGGAAATTCTTAAAACCGCTGCCAACGGCAACATAAACGTATTGCAAAACCCTGAGCCATGGGTGTTGTTCGATGGTTTCGGCGACAGTTCGCTAAATTTCAGGGTACGGATATGGACTGCCATGGAGGTTGGACTGACAACAAAAAGCGAAGTAACTATCGCAATATACGATGGCCTGAACCGGGCCGGGATAAATATTCCGTTCCCCCAAACTGATCTACACCTGAAGTCTGTTGAAACTGAGGTCGAAAACATCATTTTGCAGAAAAGGGTAAGGAATACAGTTGATAAACGAAAATCGGAAACTGAATAATCTCTAATACAAATACTATGGAGTTCGACGAAAAATTCTGGAGCAGTTATAAAGGACTTAGGTTTTGGGTAATTGCCGCAAGCGTGGTAATCGTGGTGGCAGGCTTGAAAACTGCATCTAACCTGGTAACAATAGTGTTGGTAGCCTTGTTTTTGACATCTATTTCGCTCTCGCCCTTTTTATGGCTCCGCAAGAAAAACATACCGGGCATATTGGCAATTATAATCGTGATAACAATAATTTTCGTAATACTCTATTTATTTGGTTTTTTATTGACGAAATCACTAGATGGCTTTACAGGCAAGCTGCCCTTTTATGAAGAGAAATTATTGACTTATTGGGATGGCCTATATTCCTTCTTGTTCCGCAATGGCCTTATCGACGATAAATTTAATATCCGGAACATTCTCCAGTCTGCTGATATAATTGGCTCCTCAAAATCATTTGTTGCCAGCCTTCCAAGCATAGTCGGCGATCCTTTCCTCGTGTTTTTCATATTCATCTTCATGATGCTGGAGGTGAAGAGCTTCGGCAAGAAAATGAGGATTATCTCATCGGATTCCATGAAAGGCTTCGATAAAATAATTAAGAATATCAGGATATATTTTGGCATTAAGACCATTACAAGCTTTGCGACTGGACTAATTGTTTACGTGGCTTTGTCTATTATTGGCGTTGACTTTGCCCTTCTCTGGGGATTATTGGCATTTATACTGAATTTCATCCCGAGCATCGGATCTATTATTGCAGCTATCCCGGCGGTGATACTTGCATTTATACAGTTGGGTTTTTTTGAGGGGGTTATCACTGCTATTGTCTATTTAGTCGTGAATTCCCTGATCGGATCCATTATCGAACCACCGTTGATGGGCAGGAATTTAGGGCTTTCCCCCTTAATCGTGTTTATATCGTTGTTGTTTTGGGGATACATCCTTGGGCCCGTAGGAATGCTCATCGCGGCACCTTTGACAATGATACTTAAAATAATTTTCGACAGCAGGGAACAAACCAAGGTAATCGGCATTCTTCTGGGCGACGAGGCTTCATTAATAAACAAATATTAAACAATGGAAGATATCCTTACTTACCTTATAATCTTCGGATTGATAATCGGGGGTGTGGCAGTTTGGCAAATAAGATATGCCAAGCCTCGCCCTTACTGGCTTTCGCACCAGATATTCCCGGACCTGCAAATGTGGGTTTTAATAGAAAAGAAGGACGGGAAACATAAATCGGTTATTATTAAAACCTTACGCAACAAAGACTTAAGCTTGCATCCACCAAAAGCGGAACTGATAAACACCAAGCGTGAAAGACTGATTATTGACCTTGCCGAAAAGGACAAACAAGAAAATGCAAGGGAGGATGGACAACTAGAAACGCTTACCGGGCTGGATTTCGATGAGTTTTATAAACTGCTAAATTCCAGCGAATTTAAATTTAGCACTTTTAGGATCATAGTTGAGAACGATGCAGGAAAACGCTATAAATCCCAGGAATTGGCGTTTAACAAAAGATGGACCATCTACCGTCCTGATAGCGGAAAATACAACTAGATGCTGTTGGTTTCGATTGAATTGAGAGGTCAAAAAAAAAAATTCGTTAAATATTGGCTAGTTATTAACTTTTCCATGTAAATAAAATACATATTAAATGTCAGGATATGGGTGATATTTTATATATTTGTTACAATATTAATTGAAATAAACTTTTTTTTATGAAGAAAACAATACTCATTATAGACGATGAATTAAGTATCAGAATGTTACTCGAGAATTTTTTGGGCAAAAGCTATAACGTCACCACTTCCAACGACGGTATCGAAGCATTGAAATCGCTGGAGGAAGGTAATATGCCCGACCTTATTGTTGCTGACATACAAATGCCGAACATGGACGGCTACGAATTACTGCAAAAAATAAAAGAGAGCGGTTTCTTCAAACATATACCCATAATAATGCTTTCGGGCATTGAAAGCAGTGTTGAAAGGGTTAAATGTTTAAAGCTGGGTGCAAACGATTACATTGTCAAACCCTTTAACCCTGAAGAATTGGCAATTAGGATCGAAAATCTTTTGATCTAGTTTCCGAAATTTTTTGATTATGGAAAATCCCACCCGCTCACCATTGCAAGTTCTTTATGTTGGAAGCAACGAAAGCTTTATTGCGGAGTTAAGGGCGAGCACTGAGCTATTTGCGCTTACACAGTTCGACAATGGACTAAAGGCCAATAGCTATATTAAATCGGACGAGGACATAGACGCTATCGTTTGCGAGGCGTTCATGCACGGAATGAACGGTATCGAGTATGCAGGGATTTTAAGAGGCAACAAAAAACTTTTGAAAACGCCGATTATTATGCTCGCATTTGAAAAAGACAATGATTTATTAAAAAAATCCTTTGCGGCAAAGGGCATAATCGACGATCTTTACTTTTACCCGGTAAAACCGATAGATATTTATAGCAGGATCAGGTCGCTTCAAAAGTACTATTCCGAAATACTTGACCAAAAAGTCAAAAAGAAGAAAAAATACGAGTATAAAATACCATTGGTGAAAAGAGGTTTCGACATACTGGTATCTGCCAGCGTTCTTCTCTTGATCTCGCCCATACTCCTTATAGTTTCCCTTGCCATACGGCTTGAGTCGAAAGGCCCGATAGTTTATAGGAGCAAAAGGGTCGGCACGGGATATAAAATATTCGATTTCCTGAAATTCAGGTCAATGTACACCGGCGCCGACGCCAAGCTTGCCGAATTAAAACATTTGAACCAATATGCCGGCGGCAAGAAGGGGGAAAAAGAAAAAAAAGCCGAGAAGGATTACGAGCTGGATCTCAACTGCCCTGAATGCGCAAAGCTTCCCGAAGGCAAGCATTGCTCCCCCATACTCTATATCAAAGGCCACAAAATATGTGAAAACTGGTATATAAAACAAAAAAAGGAGCTAACCGATACCACGTTTATAAAGATATCCAATGACCCCAGGATTACCAAAGTTGGTAATTTTATCAGGAACACCAGTATCGACGAACTACCACAGCTATTTAATGTTCTTAAGGGAGATATGTCTATCGTGGGCAACCGCCCCCTGCCTTTGTACGAGGCAGAGTTATTAACATCCGACGATTGGAGCCTGCGGTTTATGGGACCCGCCGGGATAACTGGCTTATGGCAGGTGGAATTGAGGGGGAAAAAAGGGGTTATGAGCGAAGAGGAGCGTAAGATGCTTGATAATCAGTATGCTAACAATTATTCTTTTTGGGGGGACATAAAGCTTATCTTAAGGACGATTCCGGCTTTGTTGCAGAAGGATAATGTCTGACGGTTGCATGTTGAGAAATTATTAATAAATAAATGAAAACTACAATTTAATGTATGCCATATATTAGTAGTTTGGACAAAATTTCTAGAATCGAGAGACCAAAAAAATGATAAAATCTACATTGGGAAATATATTTAATAATTTGTGGTTGTTCCTATTGCTCACAATTATTAGCCTAAATGTGTCCGCACAGATCTCCAATAACGATAAAAAGCAGGAGTTCAACCCGTTAACTGATGACATAACCGAAAGGCTACCTGCTTTGAGCGTGCTTATCGACTCGGCTGCATTCAATTCTCCCGATATGCTTTATGAAGACCTAAAAGCAGACTATTACAGGTACGAACAACTTTCGGCAGCGCGGGAATGGCTCGATATGCTTCGTTGGAGCGTTGACCTGAACTTCGGGAAATGGGATTATTGGGACTGGCAGGAACTTCAGATCAGCGACCCGAACAACCCCAACAAATTCTATAACTCGCAATCGTGGAGAGGAAATTACGCAGTGGGGTTTTATATCCGCATGCCACTGGTCACCCTCATCGATAGAAGAAACAGGATCAACAAACAAAAAAAATGGATAGAGTTATCCTTAACACAAAAAGAAATCAACAGGAGGTTCTTGGCCGACAGGGTCATCAACATTTATAACGACCTGGTCAACTTTCAGAGCCAGATTAAGATATATAATGATTATCAGAGTTTTACATTGGCACAGATGCAAATGGCCCAAAACGAATTCTTGAACGGCGAGATAACAACTGCTGAATACGCAAGGCTCAAAGAGATTCAGACCAGGGGTGCCATCGACTATATTAAAGTTATTACCGAATTTCAGAAAAATTACGATGCTCTCGAGGTTATTACAGGTATGCACTTTAACTTAATAACTATAATTAGATAATTTTAACATGGATATTGGTCAGTTTTTAAAGCTTTTCAAACGTAACTTGGTAATACTAACAGCCATTCCGCTAATTTTGGCCTTTGTGGTTTATTTCCTTACCAGAAACCAAACTTTGGAATATGAATCGGAAGTGTTGATTTATACAGGTATCACAACAGGTTATTCCATTGAATCCAATACACAGCAAAGCACGAACTTTTTTACAACCAGTGCCCAGTTCGACAATATCATTGCCATGTTAAGCTCGCGCCAAACCATTGTTTCAACCTCACTTTGGCTATTGGCACAGGATCTTTCCCTCGAAAGCTACAACAATCAGTATATTTCGGAAGAACATTATAAGAAACTGCAGGAGTTTATACCAAAAAGGGTTAAGGACCTGGTTGTGAAATATAATAAATCGGGAATAGAGCGCGAGAAAGAAGAACAGATCAAGAATCTCGAAAAAGAAATCACCTCGCTTGAAAGAGAAATCACAAAAAAGAAAAATAAAGCCGCCCAAAACAAAATACGCCAAGAAGGATATGTTGACCCCGCATTAAGGCCTTCTGCCGGAGTTGGCAAGGATCAGGCAGCGGTCAATAACGATAACTATATTTTCCATGAGGTGCAGCAAGGTGAATCATTGTCGGAAATCGCCAGCAGATACGGAGTATCAAGAGGGCAGCTGATGGAAATTAACAACCTGACAAGCGAAGATCTATCCGGAGGACAATCAATCATCATCAAAAAAAACGCTCCCTCCGGCATTACTTCTAAATACCACACCGTAAAACGAGGTGAGACCCTCTATTCGATTGCTAAGCGCTACGGTATGAACATCAGCAAGCTCCGCGAAATCAATAACTTGAACAACAGGGCATTAAGTCCAGGACAAAAAATAATAATCGAACAAGGTTATAATACTTTGTCAAACCAAGGCACTACTTATGATTATGCCGTAAAACAGGTCTCGCCCGGAATTGTCGTTCAATCGAATCCCGTATCACACGGCAGCCAAAGCTATGACGGTATCACAACTAAGATAAGCACTACATTTGGTAGCGACAACAAGACAAAAAAAGACCCCATCACCCCGTCAGGAATCAATCCGGAGGACTTCCAGAAAACTTTTAATAACTTGATGGCATTCTACGGCGCCAACGACAGCAACTTCATTTACGGATTATTGCATTATGGCCAGCATCCTCATTATAGCATTGCTAAAATATCTCAGCTTCAGGTTTTTAGAGAGAAGAACAGTGATATGGTAAAAATTATCTATTCTGCCGATGATCCAGGAATATGCCAACAGACACTTAAGATATTATCAAAGGTTTTTATGAAGAACTATAAGATGCTTCGCGAAAACGAGACAAACCTTGTTATAAAATATTTTGAGGAACAGGTTGCCCTGGCAGATAAAAAACTCCAGGAAGCAGAAGACCGCTTGTTGAAGTTCAATATGAAAAACAATATTATCAACTACTATGAGCAGAGTAAATATATAGCATCCCAAAAAGAAGACCTCGATTTATATTATCAAAACGAACAGGTCAGGATGGCGTCGTCGGCCTCGTCGCTTAGGGAACTTGAAACTAATTTAACAGCCAGGGACAGCATTTACCTGAAAAGCGACGAGATCAACCAAATGAAGAAAGAGCTTTCGGATATTACCGAGGCAATAGTGCTGAACGAGTTATCGGAAAGCTATGACGAAAGGACGAAGAACAAGCTAAACATGCTTCGCCTGAGGCAAAAAGACTTACAGGACCATATAAAGCTGTACGTGGACCAACTTTTCCTATATAGCCATTCAACCCAGGGAATGCCTATAAAAACATTGCTGGATAGCTGGTTGACGAACACGCTCAGCTACGAAGAAGCAAAAGCAGCACTTATTGTTTTGGCAAGGCGCAAGATGGATTTTGTAAGGACATACCAAAAGTTTGCGCCGCTGGGTGCTATGCTTAAACGAATAGAGCGCGAGATAAAGGTTGCCGAACAATCTTATCTCGAGCTTTTGCGAAGCCTGAACGCCGCGAAGATGAAGCAGCAGCGACTTGACATGTCAACGAACATAAAAGTTGTTGACCCAGCTTTCTTCCCTATTTCGCCAAAAGCGTCAAAAACAAAAATACTTATTGCGGCAGCATTTATGTTCGGCCTTATTTTGGTGGCGTTCGTAATTCTCATCCTGGAATACTTCGACTCCTCGGTAAAGAGCCCGAACAGGGTGAAATACGAGACCAAACTGGAACTTGCCGGTGCTTACCCGCGAATCGGCTCGGCAGCCCAGGCCAGGGAATTGGCCCGCATTACCGGAAGGTTGGTGGATATGATCATCCAAAACATCAAGTTCAAACTTGCACAATCGGATGACGATGACAAAAAACCGAAGATTGTCCTAATGGTTTCCACCCAGGACAAAATGGGCAAGACCTTATTAGGGCAGAAAATTGTCAACCGCATGCGGGACATGGGCAACACTATCCTATACGCCAATTACAGCAAAGATGACCTAAACGAGATTGACGAAGATTATAATTATTCGTTCACCTATAAAATAGCTAACGATTTTATAGATCTGGATTCGATTCCCGATTTGCTGAACGCAAGAAACATCAGGAAGGAAAACTATGGATATGACTATATATTTATCGAGCTCCCTTCAATAGTTTACAATAATTACCCAATAAAGCTAATCAATTTGGCTGATAGCGTTTTATTGGTGGTATCAGCAAACAGCAGCTTGCAAAAAGCCGATAAAAACGCTCTTGATATATTTAAGGCTTCCATGAAAATCGAACCTATGGTAATCCTCAACGAAGTTGAGCTTTATAACCTTGAGGAATTACTGACATCCTTACCTAAGAGTAAGAGACAAGCATTGATAAAAAAGATTAAAAATGTACTCTCCTATCCTTTAAAATACAAGATTAACATCAGAAAGGAGGAATAACCATTGGGGAATCTGTTAACTAAAATACTAAAGAACAACAACTTCCTTTCTTTAGCAAATAATGGATTGGTCGCCGTTTTGGCTTTTTTCAGTTTTATGGTATTGGTGCGCAGCCTCCCGACCGATGATTTCGGCAAATGGGTCTTGTTCCTGACAACGGCAAACTTTCTCGACATGCTCAGGTTCGGCATTACCAGAACAGCAATGGTCAGGTTTTTGTCGGGGGCAAGAAAAAATGAGGCCAGGCAGCTTATAGGCTCCAACTACACTATAAATATTATTTCATCAATTTCCCTAATCGTAATTACTTTACTGATAGATCATTATTTCCGCGACACGGTTTCCAGTTCGGGTTTCTCGCTGTTTTTCCAATGGTTTCCTATTTATGCCGTCTTAAGCCTGCCTTTCAACAACTCACTATCGGTATTGCAGGCTCGTTTGCGCTTCGACCTTATCCTCTTGGTCAGAATAGTCAACGTAGGGATATTTATGTTGTTTTTGGTTGTCAACTATTTCTTCCTGAATTATGGGTTATTGGAAATAATGATAGTTTACCTTTCTACAACCTTGCTCACGTCATTGTTGACGATGCTGTTCAACTGGGACGGGATCCGTTATATATTTCATGCCAACAAGGCTAAGATAAAGGTGATATTGGATTTCGGGAAATATACGACCGGCACCTTGATAGGGAGCAACTTGCTTAAAAGCGCAGATACTTTTATCATCGGCTTGAGCCCGTTTTTGGGAACCACGGCAGTCGCTTTATACAGCATACCGCTAAAGCTTACCGAGATAATAGAGATTCCCGTGAGAAGTTATGCCATGACTGCCTTCCCCGGCATGTCGAAGGCAAGTATCGAAGGAAACAAAAAAGAGGTAAAGCGATTGTATTATCAAAATGCCGGAGGACTTCTTTATATGCTCATGCCCGTGATGCTATTCTGTTTTATTTTCGCCGAGGAGTTTGTTACCGTATTGGGAGGAAGCAATTATGCGCAAACAGCGACTATTTTCAGGATCTTTTGCTTCTATGGTCTTTTGCTTCCCATCGATAGGCTTACGGGAGTTGCCCTGGACAGCGTAAATATGCCCAAGCAAAATTTTATCAAGGTAGTTTATATGACACTAGCCAATATTATAGGTGATGGGATAATGGTGTTCGGAATATATTATTTTGTATTGTTCATTACCGGTTTTACGCTTTTGTTCACCCAGGTCGAAAGTATCGACACCTTTATAAGCGTACTGTCGGGTTTTACCAAACTGACCATTCTTGAATTAGTGGCTGTGGTCACATTACTGTTTTCAGTAATAGGTATATTTGTGGGTTTCAGTTACTTATATAAAGAATTGGATTTACGGTTCAGGAATATATTTTC
The DNA here is from genome assembly GCA_024279935.1 of Bacteroidota bacterium. GTDB lineage: Bacteria > Bacteroidota > Bacteroidia > Bacteroidales > F082 > BM524. The sequence continues at coordinate 51,487 of JAJRQZ010000103.1, read as the reverse complement.
AGGCGGTATTTCATTTTTCAGTGTTTTTATCAGGAAGTCGTTATTAAAAAAATAAATAAAGGAATTTTATTAATTTTAAGGCACAAATCATTATAGAATGTTGGAATCATTAAAGCAAAAGCGCGGTGCGCGAAAACTTGAACATCCTTTGGTTATTGCCATATTGGTGATGATTGCCGTAATTGCCGGTGTATTAATGGCAAAGGGAGGTGTTAAGACCGCTGTAATGCTTGTGGCGATGTTGCCTGTTTTATTCTTCCTGAACAGGGTGTTCAACAATCCGCCGATAGGAATATATACCTTATTGATATTTGCTTTTTTAGCCATCGGCCTCACCCGTTATATTCAAGGAGTGCCCCTGGGGCTTAGTATCGATGGGTTTATGGTAGTGACAATTCTTGGGTTTTTCTTTAAATATTTCCATGTACGAATTGATTTCCAGCAAATTAACAGGGACATAGTATATCTTTTGTTTTTTTGGTTTTTATATATCTTAATGCAGTTGGGCAACCCACAGGCTCTTAGCCGCACCGCATGGTTTTATGCCATGAGGGGTGTCGCGCTATATTCGATGCTATTAATTCCTATTGCCCTGTTTACCTTTAACAGAATAAGGTATATGATGGGCTTCCTGTATTTATGGGGGGTGTTTACCATACTCGCAACCTTGGTTGGCTTAAAACAAGAATACATAGGCTTGGATTCCGCCGAACAATACTGGCTTGACACCGTTGGGGCGGTAACGCACATAATACTCGGCAAATTACGCATCTTCTCATTCTTTTCCGACGCCGGGCAATTTGGCGCGGCACAGGCCGCTGCAGGCGTAGTTGGCCTGTTGGTGGCGTCAACCATAAAAGGGATGAGAAATAGGATCTTCTTTCTAACAATGGGGTTTCTGGGACTTTGGGGAATGTTTCTATCAGGAACCAGGGGTGCAATGATAGTGCCCATGATAGGAGGAGTAGTATATATTATTTTGAGGAAAAATTTAAGGGTCATCATAATCGGAGGATTCCTTATGGCTGTTGTATATGTTTTCTTTGCCCATACATATATTGGCGACAGCAACTATCAAATTGCCAGGATGCGTACCGCCTTCAGGCCCACGGAGGATGCGTCTTATCAGGTCCGTTTGGAAAACAGGGCCATATTAAAAGAATATTTGTCGAACAAGCCTTTTGGAGGGGGCGTAGGCAGCGCGGGCAACTGGGGCCAGCGTTTTTCGCCACAAGGCTACCTTGCTCAAATAGCAACCGATAGCTGGTATGTTCAAATATGGGCCGAAACTGGGATCGTCGGGCTGTTTATCCATGTATTTATACTGTCGTACATAATGATAAAAGGCTTTTACCTAATACTGTTCAAGGTAAGAAACCCTGAGCTGGCAGGTATTCTAGGAGCGGTCCATGCCGGGTTTGCAGGCATAGTCGGCGCCAGTTACGGTAATGGTGTACTGGGCCAAATCCCAACCGGGCCGCTGATATATCTGAGCTGGGCATTTGTTTTCATGTCCCAGCAGTTCGATAGGGAGTGGGACTATTTAAAAAGCAAGGGCATAACACCAACATCAGTATTTACAAAAACATAAATTATATATATTATGGAGAAGAAAGCCATACAATTACCTTTAGTTTCAGTAGTAACCGTAAATTATAATCAAACTGAGGTAACGGCAGAGTTTCTCCGTTCAATGGAAAAAATTTCATATCCCAGGACGGAGGTCTTCGTTGTGGACAATGCTTCGCCCATCGATGATTCGGACAGGCTTAGGCTTGACTTCCCGTATATCAATTTAATAAAAAGCGACAAGAACCTTGGTTTCGCTGGCGGGAATAACCTGGCCCTGCCCTACTGCAAGGGCAGATACATCCTTTTTATCAATAACGACACAGAAGTTGACCCTGGTTTTCTGGAGCCTCTTGTGGAAGTGCTGGAAAACGACGCGGGCATTGCGATGGTTAGCCCTAAAATACAATACTTCCACACAAAAAACACCCTTCAGTTTGCCGGCTTTACAAGATTTAACATGGTAACCATCAGAAACTTTGCCATTGGTTTCGGCGAAATAGACAAAGGGCAATATGATATCTGTTGCCAAACCGGCTCTATATTCGGCGCCGCCATGTTGGTATCCATGGAAGTAATCGAGAAAGTTGGCATGATGACGGAAGTATTCTTCCTGTACTACGAAGAACATGACTGGGCAGCGCACATCGAAAAGGCTGGCTATAAGATATATTACCAGGGCAAATCGCTTGTTTTGCACAAAGAATCCATTTCCACCGTTAAAGACAGCCCTTTTCAGATTTATTATATCAACAGGGGAAGAATATTGTTTGCAAGAAGAAATACAAAAGGACTAAAAAGATTGATAACTTTATTATATTTATACTTTATTTCAGGGCCGCGGATTAGTTTGGGGTTCATCATGCGTAAACGCTTCGACTTGTTTGCTGCTTACTGGAAAGCTGTATGGTGGAACATCACACACCGTAAAGATATAGTTTTTGGAATACCAAAATTAAAAAGAAATTGACATGGGTGTACTTAAATTACTGATTAACAGCGTCGAAATAGTATTCTACGTTTATCTGGGCCTGGCTTCCCTTTATGTTTTTATATTCGCACTTGCTGGCTTGTTTTATAAAAACCGCAAAACCGTTTCCGTTTCCAAACACAGGAAATTTGCTGTTTTGATTCCCGGTTATAAAGAAGATGCCGTTATAGTCAGCGTTGCCGAACAAGCAACAAAACAAGATTACCCTGATGAAAAATACGATGTTATAGTTGTTGCCGATTCATTTTCCGATTCTACCTTGGAAAAATTAAGAAAACTTCCCATTAGGGTTGAAGTGGTCGAGTTTGAGGTAAGCAAAAAGTCGAAGGCTCTTAATTTGTGCATGGAGCGCATAGGCGACAATTATGACGTGGCAATGATCTTGGATGCCGACAACGTAATGGGACCTGACGTCATAGCAAAAATGAACATGGCTTTTGAAAGAGGCTTTACTGCCGTCCAAGGGCATCGCACGGCCAAGAACCTGAATGCCAACTTTGCCATCCTCGATGCCATGAGCGAAGAGATCAATAATCATATCTTCAGGAAAGGTCATCGCGTGTTTGGCCTTTCGTCGGCACTTATCGGCTCAGGCATGGCCCTGGAATACCATTTGTTCAAATCTACCATGGCAACTGTCGATTCCGTAGGCGAGGACAAGGAGGTCGAACTAAAGATAATTCGCGACAAGCACAAGATCGAATATGTACACGATGCTCTAATTTATGACGAGAAGACCTCTAAATCAGATGTTTTCGTTAATCAGCGCAGAAGGTGGATAGCGGCCCAGCTCGATTATTTCCGTAGCCATTTCCTCGACGGCCTGGGTCAGCTTCTCACCAAAGGCAATGTCGATTATTTCGATAAAGTCATACAAATGATAATGCCTCCGCGCATTATTCTTGCCGGTGTGTTGTTCATAAGCGTAATTGTATCCGCCATATTTTCATTATTGTCAATTGATTTTATAAGTAGAATATTTATAACATCTTATACTATATGGCTCGATATATTCGTGATGACTGCCATTGGCTTGGTTATTTCAATCCCTAGAAGTTTTTATAATCCTAAAACATTTCTCGCATTGCTTAAAATACCCCATGGCTTCTTGTTGATGCTCATAAGCTTGTTTAAGATAAAAGGTGCTAGCAAAAAGTTTCTGCATACTACCCACGATCATGTGGAGGAAACAAAGCACAATTAAATAAGGAAGGGGGGAAATGTGCCTGTCAGTAATAAATATCCGTTAGTGTCGATAGTATCAGTTAATTACAATCAGGCTGATGTTACTTGCGCCTTGATCGAATCCTTGAATAAGATAACCTACCCCAATATTGAGGTAATAATAATCGATAATCATTCCACAGAAGACGACCCATCGATAATAAAAGAAAAATACCCGAATATAATATACATTGAAAACCCGATAAACTACGGCTTTGCGGCAGGCAACAATTTCGGGTTGATGCGTGCCAGGGGCGAATACGTTATGTTGTTGAACAACGATGTGGAGGTTCCAGCGGGTTTTTTGGAACCTTTGGTAAACAAACTCGAGAAAAACCATCATATCGGTGCAGCAAGCCCATTGATTAAATTTTATTATCAACCCGACACAATACAATACGCCGGATACACTCCCATAAACCCTATAACTATGCGCAATGCCTCGATAGGTTACTGGGAAAAGGACAAAGGCCAATATAAGGAGGATAAGGAAACTGCTTATGCTCACGGGGCGGCAATGATAGTCCCTATGAGGGTAATCAAGAAAATAGGCCTGATGTCGTATATCTTCTTCCTCTATTACGAAGAGGCTGATTGGTGTGCCAGGATCAGGAAGGCCGGTTATAAAAACTATTTTATAGGCAGCACATTCGTGTATCACAAGGAATCAGTCTCTACAGGCAGGTTGAGCGCATTGAAAATATATTATCAGAACAGAAACCGCATAGTTTTTATGCGCCGTAACATCGAAGGACGCGAGTTTTATTTGGGCTTGTTTTATCAACTGTTCGTCGCCATCCCGAAAAATGCTTTTAAATTCCTGTTGAAAGGCAAGTTTAAGTTGTTTTTTGCCTATTACCGGGCCATTGGCTGGAACATCAGGAATATATTCTCGAAGGAAATACACGAAAACCCGATGTTGTAAAATATTTGACTATGAATTATCTATATATATTGAACTACTTGATTTTTGTAATCGTCGGCTTCTCGACAATTTATATTTTTTTCTTCGCCATAGCCGGACTGTTCAACTTCAGGCAAAAAAAACCTTTGGACGACAAACAGAGGCGGTTTGCCATATTAATCCCTGGTTACAAAGAAGATACCGTTGTGGTAGAAGTGGCCAACGAGGCTTTGAAACAAAACTATCCACCTGAGTTGTTCGATGTCATCATCGTAGCCGACGGTTTTAGGCAATCAACGCTTGACCAACTTAATATACTGGATATCAGATTAATTGTTGTTGAACTGGAATTCAGCACAAAGTCGAGGGCAATTAACGCCGCACTCCGCGCACTGGAAAAAGATTATGACGTTGCCATTGTTCTCGATGCTGACAATTTGATGGAAAAAGATTTCCTGAAAAAAGTGAACAAGGCCTTTTCGGCAGGCAACACGGTTGTACAAGCACACCGGGTTGCCAAAAACATGGATACTTCCTACTCTATCCTCGATGCCGCCAGTGAGGAAATCAACAACCATATCTTCAGGAAGGGCCATCGCGTGATAGGTCTTTCATCGGCATTGATAGGATCAGCGATGGCTTTTGAATATTCGTATTTCTGCGATATGATGGAGAAAGTTGAAGTTGTCGGAGGCTTCGACAAGGAAATCGAAGTATTGACGCTTGCCAAAAAAATAAAGATCGAATATCTCCCCGACGCTTATGTTTATGACGAAAAAGTTCCTGATGCAAAGGTCTTCTCAGACCAGCGCAGGAGGTGGCTGTCGGCACAATTGCATTTTTTCGGGAAAAGCTTTGTCCCGGCTACAAAAGCACTTATCACACAGGGCAATATCGACCTGTTCGACAAGGCAGTCCAGTTTATCCTAATCCCAAGGATACTTCTATTGGGCATGTTGATTTTTATAAATGCTGTTTACTTTGTTCTTGCGCCCCATGAGCTGTTCGTCGAATGGGGAATACTGTTTTTGCTATGCATACTGACTTTTGCCGTTTCAACGCCTCTCTATCTTTATAATATGAGAACACTTGCGGCATTGATGAAAATCCCGTCAGGCTTTTATTATATGTTGTTATCTTTACTGAAAATAAAAGGCGCCAATAACGAATTTATTCACACAAAACATTCATACAACGCTTTTCAAAAAAAAACTAAAAAAAGTAAGTTATAATGAAAGAAGAAATTATCAAGATATTAAAATGCCCCATAAGCGGAGGCGATTTAGTACTTGCAAGTAAACACGACCTTGATTTACTTAACAAAAAAGTTAAAAACGGAGAATTGGAGTTTACGGGTGGCGATAAAGTGCTTGAAGAAATACAATCGGCACTTTTCTCAAAGGAGGCCGATTGCTACTATCCTATTATTCAAGATGTTATCGTGTTAAGAAAAGACAAGGCAATGATTCATGACCGCAAGTCCGAACATATTGACCTGAGGAGCGAGAAGAGGGACGTCGAAAATTTTTACGACAATATCGGTTGGAAACAGGTTGATGACGAGCATTTTGCAGATGCCAAAATTTTCGAGGACCTTCGACCGGTGGCCTTGGATTATTTTACTGGCTGCAACAACAGGGTTAAGAGATATATTCAACCCAAAGGTAAATTTATCTTGGACGCTGGCAGCGGACCTATACAGTACGACGGCTATATGGTTTATTCCGAGGACTACGATTACAGGATATGCGTGGATTTATCGATAGAAAGCCTTAAACAAGCCAAAAGCAAGCTTGGCGACAAAGGGATATGCATCATGGGAGACATAACTAACCTCCCGCTAAAAGACAACGTCCTTGATGCTGCAATTGCCCTAAACGCCATTTATCATATTCCAATGGACGAGCAGTCGAAAGCACTAAACGAAATAAACCGGGCCTTGAAACCGGGGCATACAGCAGCTGTTGTTTATACATGGGGCGATAAGTATTCACTTTTCATGAATATTGCACTCATTTATATAAAGGTTTGGATGGCTTTCCAAAAAATTGGACGCATATTCCTGGCAATGCTCAAAAAACTCAAGCTTATACCCGTAAAAACCGACAATAGCGCAGATCCCGTATTGTATTTCCACGCTTTTCCCTATGGGCATTTTAATAATACCGATTGGGATTTCAAACTCGATATATTCGTCTGGCGCAGCATATCGGTTCCTTTCAGTAAAATTTACATTCATCCGTTTCTAGGCGGTAAAAAAATTCTGCAATCGATTTTTAAATGGGAGGACAGACATCCTGAAACAGCGGGAAAATACGGTCAATACCCGCTTTTCGTAATAACCAAAAAATAATTTTAATTCAATAATTGGATATTGAGCCCTCAAAATTCGTATATTAGTGAACTTTTTAAAATAAATTCAATGATCTCGAAAATAAAAGCAAAAATAAAAGACATCTTAAACGTAACCCCTAACGACAATGTCGAATACAATGTTAAAATTTGGGACGACTATGCGAAGCACTGGGACCACGAAACAATAGACGTCGAGAACGTTGAGATCGATCCTGCTAAACGCAAGGACTACCTCAAGTTCATCGGCAACGAATGGGGTAATCTTCAGGACGCCAACACATTGATCGACGACTATCTCCTCAGATACGTGGACAAGGACAGCACCGTTGGCGAAATTGGTATCGGAGGCGGCAGGATTGCTGATATAGTGGCTCCTAAAGTAAAAAAACTCTATGGCTTCGATGTCGCAAAGGAAATGCTCAAAAAGGCTGCGCTTTCGCTGCAAGAACATAAAAACATCGAATATGTCCACCTCACAAGCTCAAGGTTCGATGACAAATTAGAGAAAAGCTTTGACATGGTCTATAGTTTCGATGTGTTCGTCCATCTCGACCTGCATAATATTTGGGCTTATTTCAAAGAAATAAAGAAAGTGCTCAAAGATGACGGAAAGGTTTTTCTTCATACGGCAAACCTAAGCACTCAGGGCGGTTGGGACAGATTTAAAGTGCAGGACAGATATTGGCCGGGGGGATTTTATTTCGTAAACCCCCAAACAATTGACATCCTTGCCGAAAAAGCCGGATATAGGATCATTAAACGCTCGGAATATGAACCATCGAATTTTTACCTGAACAGGGATTACTTATTCGTGATGGAGATAATATAAATAAACACTGACAAAATGAAACATCCATGTTTAATTTAGATCAAACAGGAAAATGATTATTCTGCAAAAATACAGTCATCGGATTAAGCGGGTTTAACGGGTGTTTTTCGCTTGCGAAAAACTAAAACCCACTTAATCTGTTAAATCCGATGATAAATATAATATGCTAGATGACAATTAATTACAAAATTATAAACAGATGAAAATCGCAATTGAAGGACAAAGGCTTTTCCGTACCAAGAAACATGGTATGGACATGGTTGCTTTGGAACTGATAAACGAATTACAGAAACTGGACCACGATAACGAATATGTTGTATTTGTGAAACCTGACGTTGACAAGGATACCTTAAAGAACACAAAAAACTTTAAGATAGTTGAACTGCCCGGAGGCCCTTACCCAATATGGGAACAGCTCGCACTGCCCAGAGCAGCCAAAAAAGAGGGCTGTGAAATACTGCATTGCACCAGTAATACGGCGCCCGTAAACCCTGGCATGCCTTTGGTCGTTACACTTCACGATATAATTTACCTCGAAGGCATCAGCATCTTCAAAAAGGGTGGCACCTGGTATCAGAAGTTCGGGAATATGTACCGCCGATATGTAGTACCTGCCGTGGTTAAGAAAAGCGACAAGATTATCACTGTTTCCAAGTTTGAGCGAAACCGAATTAAGGATTTTTTCGGCTTCCCCGAATCCGACGACAGGCTGGTTGCGGTGTATAATGGTGTTAGCGAGCACTTTAAGCCTGTTACCGACAAGGATGAGCTTAAACGTGTTAAAGAAAAGTATAAACTTCCCGACAGGTATTTTTTCTTCCTCGGAAATACCGACCCCAAGAAAAACACCCCGAACACCTTGAAGGCCTTTAGCGATTATTTGAAAAAAACAGGCGAGGACGTTTACCTGGTCATGCTCGATTACGAGCAACAAGAACTTGCCAAAATACTAAGCAGCATAGGCGATCCGGGTTTAATAAAGCGAATCATCCTGACGGGTTATGTGATCAATACCGACTTACCTTCAATTTATCAGCAATGCGAGATATTCCTCTACCCTTCGCTGCGCGAGAGCTTTGGGATACCGATGCTGGAAGCCATGGGCTGCGGGTCGCCGGTAATTACTTCAAACACTTCATCAATGCCTGAGGTTAGCGGCGGCGCTGCTTTTATCATAGATCCATATAAGCCGGAGGAAATTACAGATGCAATGATCAAAATCGGGGACGATGAGGAACTTCGCGGGCAACTGATAGGGACAGGACTAAAACAAGCCGCAAAATTCTCCTGGAAGAATATGGCCCTGGAAGTATTGGAACTTTATAAAACTGTTTATAACAATAACAAAAAATAATTATTATGATCAAAGGCAGGGATATAGTAGTTGTGGGTTTAGCGGCCATGGACAGCCGTATCGGAAGCAATGTCATAAATCTTTCTTACGAATTCGCCAAACACAACAGGGTGCTCTATGTGAATTATCCCCTCGACAGGTTCACGCTTTGGCGCGAAAGGAAAGACCCATTGGTTATCAAGCGACGGGAGATAATGAAAGGTAAAAAGCCGAAACTGGTTGAAGTGGCCGATAATTTCTGGAACCTTTATCCCAATACGGTGCTTGAATCCATCAGCCAGCTGAAAGTGGATTGGCTTTTCGACGTTTTAAACAAGACAAATAACAAACGCCAGGCCGGGGAAGTCAATAAGGCAATCGAATCACTTGGTTTTAAGGATATTATAATATTCAACGATACCGATATGTTCCGTAGTTTTTATCTTAAAGAAATGATAAAGGCCAGAACATTATGTTATTATACGCGCGACAATATGGTTGCCGTTGATTTTTGGAAGGCGCAGGGAATCCGCAACGAGGCCAAGCTGATGGCAAAAGCGGATGTTGTTGTGGCAAACTCGACTTATCTGGCCGACAAGGCACGGCAATTCAACCCCCACTCCTATTATGTAGGCCAGGGATGCGATGTGAGCTTGTTCGACAAAAAGCTCATTGATGAAGCCCCGCACGACATAAAGGACATCAAGGGCCCGATAATTGGATATATTGGCGTGCTTTTCAACCTGCGCCTTGATATAGAGGTTTTGGTCCATCTGGCAAAAAACCGCCCCGACTGGAGCATAGTACTTGTTGGGCCCGAGGATGACGCTTTTGCGTCCAGTGAGCTTCACGATTTAGAGAACGTACATTTTCTTGGAAGCAAAAAAATGGAGGAATTGCCTGCCTACCTTAATTCTTTCGACGTTGCCCTGAATCCGCAACTGTTAAATGAGGTTACGATAGGGAATTACCCGCGTAAGATCGACGAATACCTGGCAATGGGCAAGCCCACCGTAGCCACCAAGACCGAAGGCATGTCGGTTTTTGCCGACTACACCTACCTTGCCGAAAACAAGGAGGGCTATCTTGAACTGGTGCAAAAAGCGCTAGACGAGAACTCTGCCGAACTGGAAGTGAAACGCGAGAAACTGGCCCGCGGCCATACCTGGGAGGCCAATGCGAAAGAAATATTCAAATATATCAAGTTAGTGGAAAACGAAAATAATAAATAATATGGGTATAGCTGGTAAAATAAAATCGAACGAAAAACTCAAGAACTTTGCGCTTTGGATGTTAATGCCCCGTAACCAGGCACGTCCGCGATTATGGGTTAGAATGTTCGTTAACCCTATATTGAACAAAAGAGGGAAAAACTCCGTAATCCGACGTCGGGTCAGAATGGATGTCTTTCCATATAACGACTTTAAGCTGGGAAGTTATTCCACTATAGAGGACTTCTCCACGATAAACAACGGCGTGGGGCATGTAGAGATAGGTGACCGGACAAGGCTAGGGATGAGCAATGTGATAATCGGCCCGATAAAGATCGGGAACGATATCATGTTCGCGCAAAACATTGTCTGTTCAGGGCTTAACCATGTTTACGAGGATATTAATGTCCCTATTGCCGACCAACATGTAAGAACAAGCCTGATAACCATAGAAGACGAAGTGTGGATTGGCGCAAATGCAGTTATCACCGCAGGAGTAACGGTCGGAAAGCACTCAGTCGTGGCCGGAGGGAGCGTTGTAACCAAAGATGTGCCTCCTTATTCGATTGTTGGAGGCAACCCTGCCAAGCTGCTCAAGCAATATAACAAGGGATCGGGCAAGTGGGAACGTGTTATCAGTCAAAATAAAGTTAAAAAATAATCTTTCGGTCTTATGAACACATTGGCATTTATATTCTGGCTTTTGCTTTTCATCGTCTTCTACGCTTATCTGGGTTATGGAATTCTATTGTTCTTCCTGGTCAAGATGAAGAGGATATTCGGTAATTCGCAGAAGAACATTATTGAAGACTACGAACCCGAGGTAACTTTGTTTGTTGCGGCATATAACGAAAAAGATTATGTTGATGCCAAGGTCGAGAACTCATTCAGCCTTAAATATAACAAGGATAAAGTAAGACAAGTGTGGGTTACCGATGGCTCTGACGACGGGACTCCCGACATTTTGAAGAAATATGCAGACCGGGGCGTTGAAGTTTATCATGAAGACGCCAGGGGAGGAAAAATTGGCGCCATGAACAGGGGCATGAAGTTTGTCAAGTCGCCAATAGTGATTTTCTCCGACGGGAACACCATGCTCGGCGAAGAATCGGTCCAACGGATAGTAAATATGTTTAAGGATCCTAAAGTGGGCTGTGTATCAGGCGAAAAGCGGATCTTCAAAAAGGACTCCGACTCTGCAGTCGGCAGTGAGGGGATATATTGGAAATATGAATCCAAGCTGAAAAAATGGGATGCCGAGCTGTATTCCGTCGTGGGCGCGGCGGGTGAGCTTTTCGCGATTAGGACCGAATTATTCCGCGAAGTTGAAAAAGACACCCTTCTCGACGACTTCATAATCTCCTTGCGCGTGGCCATGGAGGGTTATACCATTCAATACGATCCGGAAGCTTATGCGATAGAAAGTTCCTCGGCCAACGTACAGGAAGAGCTGAAACGTAAAATAAGGATTGCGGCCGGGGGCATTCAGTCGATAATCCGACTGAGCCCCTTACTGAACATCTTTAAATACAAGACCCTCAGTTTTCAATATATATCACACAGGGTTTTGCGCTGGACGCTGGCCCCTCTTGCATTGCCTTTTATTTTTATCTTTAATTTTTTTCTGGCCTTAAATGCCGGAATAACTACTTTTTCCAATATTTACACCTTGCTTTTCTATGCTCAGGTATTGTTCTACGTTTTCGCAATGTTGGGCTGGTTTCTTGAAAACAAAAAGATCAGCATAAAGGTATTGTTCGTCCCCTATTACTTTTTCGTTATGAACTATGCCGTTTACCTCGGGTTTCAACGGTTTTTAAAAGGGCAGCAATCCGTAAATTGGGAAAGGGCAAAACGAGGGTCATGATAAAACTAATATATATTGTCTTATTCTGCTCTTTACTAACCTTTAGCTTATCGGCGCAAGATTGCGACATGACAATAGCAGCCAATGAGTTTATTGTTGATGGCGAAACGACAAGCATAGCGGCCGGAAGCACAGTATGTATCGAAGCGTCGCAAAAGGATTATTTGCTTGTCAAGAACGTGCACGGCACCGAGGACCAGCCCATAACTTTTATCAACAGCAATGGACAGGTCTTATTCGATACCGACCACTTTTACGGTATCAAGATCGCGAATTGTTCATTTATAAAATTTCTTGGCAATGGTTATGAGGGCATCGACTACGGATTTAAAATTAAAAGGGTTGCCAATGGTTCGGGCATGTCGATTGACGAGCTCAGCACCAATGTCGAAGTCTCAAATGTTGAGATTAGCAATACCCTCATTGCCGGGCTTTATGCCAAGACCGACCCCGATTGTACTTTTGCCTCCAGCCGCGACAATTTCACCATGTATTCGCTGCATATCCACGATTGTTATTTTCACGACATCGGCGACGAGGGCATGTATATCGGTCATTCGAAATATGAACAAGGTGTTTATTTGGATGCCTGCGACACTACTATTTTCCCGCACCTGATCAAAGACGTAAAGATATACAACAACATTCTGGAGCATTGTGGTTGGGACGGCATACAGGTATCGTCATCCGACGAGGACTGCAGTATCTATAATAATATTATCCGCTACGACTCGGACAAGGAAACGCTTTATCAGATGTCGGGGATATTAATCGGTGGCGGCTCCCGCTGCAATTGCTATAACAATGAAATCTACGACGGCAAGGGCGATGGTATCGACATTCTCGGCCTTGGGGGGTTTATGGTTTACAACAATCTGATAGTCAGGGCCGGCAGAACGTTTGAGCCTGGCAATCCAAACTCTGCCAAGCACGGCATTTATGTCGGCGATGTTGTAACGCTCGCCAATCTCGACTTCAAGCTTTACAATAATACTATCGTCAGCCCTAAGTCCTATGGGATCACCTATAATAACGCCGTTGCCAATCAAGGCATCATAATCAATAATATAATAGCGGACCCGGGTAAAGTTGACGAGGGGGAATCAGCTTATGTCAACAACCTCACCTCTTCGGCAAATTTAACCCTGAGCAATAATATTTTTTCGCCCTCGGTTTCGGACATCGGGTTTGCAAATCCCTCGTCCGACGATTATAGCCTCAAAAATGGCTCTATCGCCATCGACTTCGGGAAAAATCTCAGTAGCGAAGGCGTAACATTCGATTTACTGAACCATGACCGCCCCTATAATACTTTTTACGATGTTGGCGCATACGAATATCAGGGGCCTGACGCAATCGGCGAAACCGGGAAAGAGACCGCTTTTATCGGCCAGGCCTTTCCGAACCCTGCCGAAAATCTTACTTATATCAACATCAAGCCTTTAAACAACGGGGTTTGTACTTTAACGATTCGGTCAATTGACGGTAAGCAATTATTGAAATTTGATTCGTACTGCCGGGGCGGCATAAATAATAAGATAGAAATTGATTTAAATAGCTTGCCTCCCCAATTATGTATCTTAACGGTTAATGCCGGAACTTATTCAGTAAACCGCAAGCTGATAACTCAATAATAATCTATGATTTCCGATTTAAAAAAGAACTTGCCGAATTCTTATGCCAGAGGTCTGAAAAAAACATTTCTGTGTTTAAGGGGTATTTATTATGCCGGTAATTCTTATGATTGCAATATTTGCAACAGGAAATTCAGGAAAATGCTGCCGGGAGGTTTTAATTTGCCTATTATCGGGGAAAAGGAAATCATAGGGGCCGGGACAAGAAATCATATCTGCCCCAATTGCCAGAGCACCGACCGCGACAGGTTCGTGAAATTGTTTTTCGATAGTCGCCCCGACTTGCTCGATGATAGGATAAAAATACTTCATATTGCCCCGGAGCCCGGCTTATATAGGTTTTTATCGTCCTATGAAAATGCTGATTATATACCTGCCGCCAAATACCATGAAGGAATATACTATCCTGCCGAAATGACTTTGGTGGACTTAACGGACGTGCATTATTCCGATTCCGAATTTGATATAATCATTGCCAATCATGTTTTGGAACATATCCCCAACGATAAGCTGGCGCTTAGCGAGATACACAGGACATTGAGAAAAGGTGGTATCGCCATATTGCAGATCCCTTATTCAAATAATACTGACTTAACATTTGAGAGAGCTGATTTGAGCACGGTCAAGGAAAGAGAAGATAATTATGGGCAGTTCGATCATGTCAGGCTGTATGGGAAAGACTATCCTAAGCTTCTGGAATCGGTAGGCTTTATGGTAAAATTGATAAAACAGGAGGATTTTGACCCTGCGAAAGTCGAAAGGTTAAAGCTGTTCCCGAAAGAAACCTTGTTCACTGCTGAAAAAACCAAATAAATAATCATGAGCTTATTTTATGTTTTATGTATCGTTTTTGTCTTGCTAGCCCTAAGCATGGTGTTGATTCTTTACAGAAAAAAATCTGTTTGGGCTAAAACCATAAACGACAAGCAGAATGACATCAGGCTGAACTTAAACGAGCTTAACAATCCCAAAAACAGTTTCGAGTCCCGTTACAAATCCGAATCGGGGGCGCTAAAGATTGACATACAAGACATCAAGATCAGGAACGAGTCTTTGAAAGCCTCCATAGAAAAGGAAGAAAATGCCAATTATATGAAAAATGTTTTCTTGACAAATGTCAGTAACGAAATAAGAAACCCGCTGAACGGGATATTGGGTTTCGCCAACCTGCTTAAAACCGAGATGGCCCACCTTAACAGGGACGATCTCTATGAGTTTGGGAACAGCATCTCCGAAAGCGGGGAGAACTTGCTCAAGCTGTTAAACGATATTATCGATATAAGCAGGATAGAAGTAAACGATATTAGTTTCGACCTGGCGGCTTGCGATTTAAGATCCATACTCAACGAGTCGATTGCGAACTACAAGAAAATAGCCGACGAGAAAGGCTTACAGATTATAACCGATAAAATCCCGGCCTACTATTGTTTGTCAGACAGGGAAACCCTGAGAAGGATTGTTGATTCGGTTTTGGACAATTCGGTCAGGTTTACCGATAAAGGGTATATTAAAATTGGCGCAAGAAGCGAGGGTGATATTGTTACCGTCAGCATTAAAGATACCGGTATCGGGATCGACCCATCTTATATCCCGCTTGTGTTTGAGCCTTACAGGCAGGAAAGCTTAGGGTATTCAACGAAATACCAAGGGGCAGGCTTAAGTTTGCCACTTGCGAAAAAAGCCCTCCACCTGATGAACGGAAATATTGTCATCGAGTCTGAAAAAGGTAGCGGGACAGAGGCTTTCATCAGCTTGCAACTTGCAAAAGAAGCTCAGGCACAAAAAAAGCCCAAGGCCGGGAAGAAGCAAATAAGCGACAAGGCTCCGTGGGAAAACAAAAATATCTTGCTCGTGGAAGATGACAAGATCAACCAAATATTATTTACAAAGTTGTTATTCGGCTGCAATAAGCTTGTTGTCCGCGGCTCCGGGGAAGAGACTCTGGACGAGCTTACCAAGCTGGCTCTCGACCAATTTATAATTGATTTTGTGCTAATGGATATCAACCTGCCCGGTGAATTTGACGGAATATCGCTTATGCACCGGATTAAAAAAGACTGGCCTGTAATGAAAAGCACGCCATTTATAGCCCAAACGGCCTATGCCATGTCGAATGAAAAGGAAAAACTCTTGAATGAAGGTTTCGACGAATATTTGTCGAAGCCGATAAAAAAGACGGAATTGATCTCCGTAATCGAAAAAGTATTAAATTTGTAGCGGAAAATTCTTCTATTAAGAACCACATTGATTGTTATTTGTTTTATTATCAAAGAAAATGTCCCGATTTGAAACTCGACCATTTCGCATGTAATATTATAATGACCACGTTACCAGTATTATACCAATAAGTTTAAAAATGGCATATATCTTGATTTACAATAATTAAGTACTAATAACAACAAAGAAATACTAATATGGAAAGAGTAAAAGGACTGAGAATACTGCTAGTCGAAAACGACGAAATGAATATAAAGTTTGTGAAAATTGTTCTTGACAGATTAGGCCATAAAACAGATATCGCCGTAAACGGCCAGTTAGGCATAGGTTTTTACAAAAAGAATAAATACGATTTAATACTTATGGATTTGGAAATGCCCGAAATGAACGGATTGGATGCCACGATCCAAATAAGGGAATATGAAGCCGCAAACAATTTACCCCCGGTAAAAATTATTGCCGTTACCGCTTACGCCATGGAGACAGACAGGCAAAGCTGTTTCGATGCGGGCATGGATAATTTTCTGGCAAAACCTTTTTTGGTAGAAGAACTGACAGATCTGATCGAGAAATACTTTAACAACAATAAAGAGTTGACCACCAACCAAACATTACTTAACAGAAACTAGCTCGGCATTTCTGATCTTCTCTTCCTCAATTCTTTGTTTTTCCGCCACAGCAAACGGAGTTATTGATTCAAGCACAAGTATATATTCCAGAGTTGTAAACCCGTCAACGCCTTGCATTCCATAAGCCCCGACACCAATGTTGGAAGGAACTATAAGCTTGGCTTCCCCGCCTTCTTTCATCATACCCAGACCCTCCATAAATCCTTTGGTATCGAACTCTTTTCCATACTCTACTTTCAGGACAGGGATATCTTTTTTAAGGTTTGAATATAACTGAGTCCCGTTCAAGGTTTTAACCATAAGTCTTATATTGCAGACGTCGCCTTTTTCGGGCTTGTGCCCCCTGCCCTTTTTTGTTTCTATAAAATATAAGCCGCTGGCAGCTGGCGGTGTGCTGATCTTGTTGTTGCGCACATAATCGAGCAAGGTGCTGATTTCCTTTTTTCTCTTCTCCGTCTGAGTATCTATAATTGCCTGCTGATACTGTTTTTTTGTCTCGGCCCGCAGCAGTTTCAGTTTGTAATACATTGGTTCCCCTGCCTTTACATAACTTGGCAGTTTGTCCATATTTGCAGTTTTAAGGTAAAACGAATCGGCTACTATAACAAACGACATGGAATCACCAACCGACATTAGGCCCAAAGCATCATATAGGTCGCCAGCAAATGTATGCTCAATATATGGGAACACCAGCTCGTCGTCCAATGTCTTGCTATCGAACAACAAGGTGTCGGCCAGGCCATAGGTCATATTAACTGCCACATAATCCGATACTTCTGCCTTTGCAGTATCGGCTGAGCGAGTAATAAATTTATAGTTGACCCCATTATCGGACAGTTCATAACCCGGATATCCCGAGTTCGAGCATCCGTTAAATAAACTGAAAAATGCGATAATCACACTTGATATTACAAAATACTTCTTCATAAGATTAAAAGATTGCTAGTGCCAATGGGACACATTTAGAAAACAAATATGAAAAAGCCGCTGATTATCATTACCATAACCAACGACTCATTCACTAAGAATCAATTATTTCTTGTCGAAGCCTAAAAGTTCAACATCGAATTTAAGAGTTGAATAAGGAGGGATCATACCACCGGCGCCTCTTGGCCCATAAGCAATGGCAGATGGAATGATAAGCGTGGCCTTGCTACCGACATTCATAAGGGCAATACCTTCGTCCCAGCCTTTAATAACGCGCCCGGCGCCAAGCTCGAATTCAAAAGGCTTGCCGCGGTCCAGCGAACTGTCGAACTTAGTCCCGTCCAACAAATAACCTGTATAATGAACTTTCACATTATCTCCTTTTCGAGGCTTCTCGCCCTTCCCCTTTTGAGTTTCGATAAAGATCAGGCCAGTTTCGGTAGGGGTGGCAGTTATATTGTTATCGGCCAGATATTTATCCAAATCAGCCTTCTCGCTCTCCTGTGCGGCCTTATTCTCGGCTTCTTGCTCTTTCTTAAGCTCATCCTGCGACTTGACGCTCAACAGTTTGATGTTGAAAGTTATATAATCGACCGAATCAAATTGCGGCGGTGTTACTTTCTGACGGAAAAGCTTCATGAAAACAGAGTCGGTATTACAAGAAAAAGAAGCGCTGTCGCCTTCGTGCATCAAATAAATACCTTCGTATAAGTCACCTTGGAAAACAGACTCGTCCAGGCGCATAACTAAGGGGTTCGGCATTGTCTTACTATCAAATAAAACAGTATCGGGAGTTTGATAACTCATGTTTACCTCAATAATATCGCCTTTAACAGGGATGCGCCCATCATCGTTTGTCTCATAAAACTTGTACTTAAGCCCACTCTCGGTAGTTTTTGATTCGCCATTATCCCCGCATGAGGAGATTAAAACAGCAAAAAACCCTATGGCCATTAATCCTAAAAATGTTTTTTTCATTACCTTAAATTTTAATTGTTGAATTGCAATATCCTGGTTTACAAAACCTTACAACCCAAACTACTATTATTATTTTAATTGATCAATATTTTAACCTTATAAATCAAAGTTGCGTGCGAAGGTATTCTTTTTTGGTCACCTAACAAACCAAAAGCCAGGTGAGAAGGAATAATAATATTTGCCTCATCGCCATAATGCATCAACAGCACTGCTTCTTCCAGACCCGACTCGACGCCACCATGTCCGACGATAAACGATTTCGTCCCATCGTTTGCCGAAGAATAAACGAGGCTGCCGTCTATCAATCGGGTCTCGTAATCCATCCTCACCAACTCGCCCTTTTTTATTGCCTTGCCACTGCCCTTTTCCACAATCCCGAGCCTGAGCCCGGAACCGGACGAGGCCATATTCCACGAATGCCTGCGCACATAGTTGTCTATCTCCTGATTCTCGATCTTCAGCATATATTTATTGGCCTTCAACAATGCCCGCTCCTTGTCGCGGCTAGTTGTCTTATAAATAACATCGCCCTTATCGACCTCATTTGTACAAGAAAAAAAGAAAGCCATCGATAAAGCCAATATCAGCATTTTAAAGCTAAAGCCCATCAGTACTTGCATTATTATAATTCAGTTCTGTACGATAACTGCTCAAGACGGACTTTACCTTATCGATAACGTCCGTGATGGGCAGGTTCATGTTACCACCGGCGGCATTGCGGTGCCCTCCTCCGTTGAAATGCTCGCGGGCAAGATTGTTTACGGAAAAATCCCCTTTCGAGCGGAAGCTTAATCGTATTTTTTTATCTTTTTCAGTAACCAACACTGCCAAATTTACTTTTTCCATCGATAGGGCAAAGTTAACAACTCCCTCAGTATCACCAACTTGATATTTATACTTCTTTAAATCATCTTTAGTGAGGTAAATAAGGGCCGTTTTAAGCTCCTCCCAGACCAGCATTCTGTCGTTTATGGCAAAGCCCAGCAAACGCAGGCGGTTTTCAGAAAAGGTGTCATATATAAAACCGTGCAGCCTTCGCGCATCGATGCCTTTGCGCACAAGATTTGCCATCACGTCATAAGTTTTCGGGTTGTTGCACGAATGGCTAAAAGAGCCGGTATCCGTTATAATACAGGTGTAAAGACACTCTGCGACCTTCGAGTCTATTAATTCCTCATCCCCCAGGGCAACGATAAAATCATACACTAATTCACCTGTCGAAGAAGTGTTTATATCCGACAAAACGTAATCGAAGCTTTCGGTCTCGGGGGAAACATGATGGTCGATAAGGATTTTCTTCCCTTTGGCCGCCCGAAGTATATCCGCCATGGCCCCAAGCCTGTGGACGGCATTATAATCCAAACAGAAGATCAAATCCGCGCCCATCAGGGCTTTTTTAGCCTTCTTTGCATCGGTTTCATAAACGATTATCTCGTTGCTCGCTGATAACCAGTTATAAAAACCCGGGAATTTATTAGGCACCATCGAACTTACCTCAGCTCCTTTTGCCTTTAAATAGTGGTAAACGGCCAGTGAAGACCCAACAGCATCGCCATCAGGGTTTGTATGAGCTGTTATAACGATTTTACTCCCATCACTAATAAAACCGTTGATTTCGTCAAGTTGTTGTTTCGTCAACATTGCATTTTGTAAATTAGAAGTGGCAAAGATAAAAATAACATGTATTTTTGCGAAAATTTTAATTAACATTAACTATGTCAGGAAACATAACTTTTACGATGATTAAGCCCAAGGCTGTTGCTGATGGCAATATGGGAAACATAATCGCCAAGATTATCGAGGGCGGCTTTTCGGTTAAAGCCCTTAAATTTACACGCTTAACAAAAAATGACGCGAGAAAGTTTTATGCAGTTCACAAAGAACGCCCCTTTTATAACGACTTAGTGTCCTTTATGTCGTCGGGGCCGATTATAGCCGCCGTACTTGAAAAAGAAAATGCTGTTGAAGCTTATAGGGAATATATTGGCTCAACCAATCCTGCCGACGCGGCGGAGGGAACCATCCGCAAGCTATATGCTACTTCAATAGAAGCCAATGCGGTTCATGGGTCCGACAGCGATGAGAACGCAAGAATCGAAGCAAATTTCTTCTTCTCACAGAGGGAGATGTTTTAAGCTTGCCGTTAAAGATCAAAAAAGGCTGCCTTTCGTAAAAGGCAGCCTTTTTTTTGCATTATTCTGGATTGAACTCCTCAAAACTATTGTCATGATAAAGTAAAATAACCTTTTTAAGCCTCTTAGATACCTTTTTTATTCCATAATAAGGTATTTCCTCGTCTTTTACCTCACTTGATATATCCGGGGAAACCTGTTTTGTTTCACTAAATGGTTTTTGTTCATCGGCAAACAAGGATAATTCATTTTCCCCGGTTTCTTTGTCAGCAGCTTTTTTCTTGCCGCCGGGCTTATCGGTTTTGGCAACTTTTTCCTCGTGAGCGAACATGCCACCCTTGCCCGTCAACAACCACTCGAAACTTAAGTCGGGATAATGTTCCTTAAACTTTAATATAAAATCCAGGCTAGGCTTGTTCCTGCCCGATAAGATATGCGAAACAGAAGAACGCTGAACACCGATCTCGTTCGCAAATCCCGAGGAGCTCAGGTTTTGGCTCTCGATAAAACTTTTTATTCTCTGTATCATAACAGCAATGTTTAATACACAAAGTTAAACAAAATAGTATTCAGATGTAAACGTCAATGAAAAAGATATGGTTGTTACAAATGTAACAACATAATTATTTAAACTATAATTCTGATTCATTATTATATTACATTGATACATATATATTTATATCACTAAATACATTCATCGAATTTTTACTACATTTATGCCGATATTTTAAAGTGTATTTGATATATTGACATTTATAAGTCTGGTTATGTGATTATTATATTAAGCATTTATTAAATCCAGCATTGTTTACAAATGTATATACATTTGTAAACATCCGGATATTGGACGTCAAAATGGCTCAACCGTTATATGTTTGATATTCAGGTATGTAATTGGGATAGGTTACATTTGTACACAAGCGTCTAATCTGTTCCTTAATCATTAACATTATTGTGAAACAAGGGGGAACGAAAATAAAGCAACGACAAATTATGCTTAGAAGACGGGGACTGTCTATTAGACAGGTATCGCCATTCATGAATACATATCCCCTCAATTTGATATAGACTATATGCGCCCTCCTACCCTTCAAAGGCGAAAGGACACTAACACACCAAAAGCGCCTGCTTGAACGCTATCACCAAACTGCTGAGCGTATCCCGATCTTGGCTCATTGGTATAAATCAAAAAACAATATCCAAGAAAGGAAAGAAGAGACATAAAAAAAGCCACTGCTTTACAGTGGCTTATTCCCTGAATAACATATCAGGTCCAATATAAAAATATGAAGAATCAATTAATCAGTTTCCGCGGGAAAAATTTATTTTGCCGAAACGCTTACCGCGGCCGATGCATTAAAACCTTCCGCATTATGCGTGCCACCCGATACCGATCCTGTTATGGCAAAAGTCCAGTTGCCCGAAAGCTTCACAAAAGTATCCGGGATTATCATTTGCTGGTTTCTCACAAATAAGCCGCCCGTATAGGTATAAGTACTTCCGTCAGGTGCATGAACTTCTATTTTAGTAATGTTTACATCGTCTGTTGTACAAACAATTGCAAACTCGATAACTTCCACGCCACCAACATTACCGGATATGGAAGTCGCGTTGAAGCCTGGAAGATAAGGTGCGGGCGCAACGGGGTCATCAGTTTTATTACAGGATCCGTAGATCATTGTTACGCTTACCAGTGTAATTGCGATTAACTTAAAAATACTATTTACTCTCATAATTTTCATTTTTGTGTTTGAGCCAAATCAAACCGATTAGTAATAATTTTCAAACTAAATTACTTACAAACAAAGTTGATGGCAGAATTTAATGTAGATACGTTAGGGTTTATTTAACAAACGTCTAGGTTAAACTAAAATACGATACAGGAGAGGGCCCCGGTTTAGAATCACATATTTTCCATATACCTCAGGAACCCTTCCCTTTTGCGCGACGAAACAGGTATTTTCACATCATTGTCGAGCACCGCACTTCCGCCCAGGCCAATTTTCGCAAATCGGTTCACGAATTTCATATTCACCAAATAGGATTGGTGCGCCCTAAAGAAACCATAGTCGGCCAGCAAATGCTCAAATTCTTTTAATGTTTTGGATATCAACAGTTTACTTTTGTTCAAAAGAAATATTTCAGTATAGTTCTTATCCGATCTGCAATATAGGATATCTTTTATGCGGATACTATAAACCGAATCAGTTGTATTAATGCTGATGCGCTTGTCAGGATTATTGCTATTTATATTGTTCTGGAAATTATCAAGCTTTGTCCTTATTTCATCAGCATTCTCATGGCTCAGCTCCGCCTTTTCGATCGCATCGATCAACTCGTTGGTATTAATGGGTTTTAAAACATAGTCCAAAGCACTCAGTTTTATCGCTTTAATCGCATATTGCTGATGAGCGGTAATGAAAATAAACTTAAAGTCGATATTCTCTATTTTTTTCAATAAATCGAAACCACTGCCGTCGGGCATTTGGATATCGAGCAAGACCAATTCTGGCTTAAGTTTGTTAATTAGCTCCAAGCCGGTGTCAACGCTTTCTGCCTGACCGACAAGTTCCACGTTTTCACAATACAATTCCAATACGTTTGCGATAAGCTGTCTCGCATTTGGTTCATCATCGATAATAACTGTCCTGATCATATCTTATAATTAAATTATGTTGCATACATATATTTATAAGGCAGGTTAAAACTTACCTTTGTGCCTTTAACAACTTCATCCTCAATTATTTCTTCCAATACAAAGTTTGGGTTGAAGGAATATTTCTTCGCCAAGACCTTCAATCTGCGCTGCGTGATATCTAGGGCCGAGGATTTATGTTCGGTATATCTTACGGAATCTTTTGAAGCAGTCAGCCCAATCCCGTCATCGACGACCTCAAAATAAATTACCTTATCCGACAATATATATTTGATGTTGATAAAGCCCTTGCTTTGTTTTTTAAAAATACCATGTTCCACGGCATTTTCGATAATCGGCTGGGCCAGCATGGGCGGAATCATAAACATACCGCTTCCGATGTTTTCATCAACGTCTATTATAAAATCGAATTTATTTTCGTAGCGCAGCGATTGAAGCTTCAGGTATAAGCTCAGCGTTTCAGCTTCTTTTTCGAAAAGCACGAACTCGCTGCGGCTGTTGTCGAGTATCAGCCTATACAGCTTGGCGAAATCAGAGATATACAAGCCGGCTTCCTTCACGTCCTTTTTAAAAACAAAATTCTGTATTGCCAGCAAGGCGTTGAAAATGAAGTGCGGGTTCATCTGCAAACGGAACAAACGTTGTTCCAGCTCCAAATTATTGTGTTTCTGGCTTAAGTCGAACAGACGCTGTTTAACAACAGCAAAAAGTATTGCCGCCAAGGCTACAACCACCAGAAGCCCGAACCACCACGACTTATAAAAAGGCTCCCGAAACACCAGGCTGCACTCGGCGACCCTATCCGACCAGTTGATGCCGTCGCCCATCCTATACTTAAAAGTATAACTGCCGGCCGGTATAAACGAATATCCGATCTCCCGGTATTTACGGTCAACATCCACCCAATCGGCATCGTAGCCAACGAGCATGCATTGATAATAGTAGCGTTCGGGGTTTACCGCATCGGTAGATCTTAATTCTATCTTGATATTATTAACATCGGAAGAAAACACCAGCCTTCCTCGGTCATTCAAATTAGGAAAGGTTTTATTATAATTGACATAAAGGTTCCCGAAAAACGGTTTTGGTATAATCGACCTGCTGATAATAAATCCGGGTGTGAACAAATTAAATCCCTTCGAACCGCCGAAAAACAAATCACCTGTTGACAGCTTCAACCTTGCTTTTGAGAACTTGTCCGACTGCAGACCTGCATCTTCGGTGTATCGAATAAAGCTTTTATCATATTTATTAAACTTAAACAAACCTTTATCAGCCGTAGCGACCCAGATATTGCCCAAATTATCGGGCAGCAAGGAAACTAGATTGGTGCTGCCAAGCCCATGTTCTGCTCCATACGACACGAACGAATCGGTCTCGGGGACATACCTTTGCAAGCTATTTCCTATTAACCAGATATCGTCGTCGTTGTCCATGCACAAATCATTTACAGAGTTCGACAATAGGCCTCTATTGTCGTCAATATCGGCAAAATACGCCCTTGAAGTATCGCTTATAGGATCGTAAACATATAAGCCACCCCTTGAAGTCCCAAACCAGATATTTCCGTTGTTATCCTTTAACAATCGGGTTATCAACCTTGATTGCTGCAAGCGAGGGAATTTATGCTTAAGTGATTTTATGAACTTTCCTTTTTTTCTATCAAAAAGCGTTAATCCTTCACCGCCCCAAAACCCAAGATAAAAATTGCCCGAATCATCTTCTATGAAATCGTTGTACCAATCAAATTTGGAACTAGTCTTGTCATAAGTATATAAGGTGAACTTCCCATTGGCAAGGTTCAACGAATTAAAGCCGACACCCCGCCACAAGGCTATCCAAAGCATATTATGCTCATCAATGTAAAGACTTGATATCTCGTTGGCCGACAGGCCGTTCCAAGCCTTTTGATAGTGATCGAACTGCCTGTCGCGAAGCATAAGATAATCCAGGCCATTTTCCTCATATCCAATCCATAAATTACCCTTTTTATCCTCGGCGACAGCAGTTACCACAACCCCTTGCGGACTTTGTTCGATACCGGGTATATGCGAATAAGTGCCAAAAGGGTAAACGCTTGGACTATATATACTTATTCCATTATTAGTGGCAAACCACAAATTATTGTGATAATCCTCATAAATTTTTAAGACACTGTTGGAGGCAAGCGATGCGGGATTGTCCTTATCTTTTGCGAACCAGACCATTTGATTAGTGCTCGGCATATACTTAAAAACGCCACTGCCGCCGGCAAACCAGATATTACTCTCGTTATCCTCGATAATATCCCAGGTCGAGGTTCTCATGAATTTCGTATATACCAATGATTCCCTGTTCAGCAGATAAACCCCGTCGAGGGCGCTCACCCAAAAATCGCCCCTGCTGTCCTCATAAAAACAAGCGACGTCGTTTTCCCTTTTTTTGTCCGGGTCAAGCTCATCATTCCTGATTGTTTCCATTAATTTACTGCCTTTTTTCAGAAATAGCGGATCCAAGCCCCTTCCCCCTACCCATAAGGTTGAGTCGCTATCGTAATAAATAGCATGATAATGATAATAAGGCTGCTGTGTCGCATTATGTCGGAACACTTTCTCGACGGAGTCGTTTTCAATATCATACAACAACAAAGCACCTTCCAGGACCTCAATCCACAAACCGCCCTTTCCGTTGCTCCTCAACTGCCTGATATGAGCAGACTTATTCGAATAGGAACTACCTCTCAAGTTAATTTGAACAAAATTATCGGAATAGGGCGAATATTTGCACAAGCCCTTCTCCGTCCCGAAAAACAGATTCCCGCTTGCATCCTCCTCGATACAGTAAACCTCGTTAGACTGCGGGCTAAGGCTGTCGCCTTCAAAATGATAGTAGTTGGTGAAAACAGAGCCGTCGTATGAATTAATACCATCGAGGGTACATATCCACATCAAACCTTTTTCATCCTGGAGCATATCGGTAACAACATCATTGCTTAGTCCGTCAGAAGTGTTAAGGTTTATAAATCTTGTTTGGATATCTTTGACGACTGCTTCGTTATAAAGCAGCTTGCGCTGTCCCATTGCCCCCGTCGCAATGATCAACGAGCAAAAAACAATCAATATGCGCATTTCCCCAACCATCAATTTACTTTTGACACTATATTCAAGATCAGAGAGATTTTCTCCTCCATACTTAAATTCCCCTCGATCCAATTTATCCTGACCCCATGTTTTTGCATTCTTCTAAACCAGGTCATCTGCCTTTTGGCAAACTGGTGAATGGCCGTATTGAGGCCGTCGAACATTTCATCGTACAAAATGTCGCCAGTAATATACAGGGTGAGGAATTTATATTCCAAACCATAAAAAAGAAGCTCGTCCTTGGAAATGCCCTTTTCGAGAAGGTGCCCTATTTCATCAAGCATGCCATTATCAAGCCTTTGCACAAGGCGCTCGGTGATTCTCTCCCTTAATGTTTGCCTATCGAAAAGAACACCGAAATTAATGCTGCGCAACGACTTGACCAGATTCACCGTATCCAGGTTGACCTTATTGGCCTTTGCCACCTCTATGGCCCTAATCATCCGCGCCCGACTAGTCGTATCGCTTGTGTTATGTAAGTTTTGCAAACCTTTTAGCATATCCGACAACTGTTTGTCGGGCATTTGCTGTAATTCCGTGCGCAATGCTTTGTTTTCGGGGATTTTGTTCATCTCATAGGCACGCAGTATGCTATCGAGGTACATGCCGCTGCCCCCGCACAGAATGGGGATTTTTTTGTTGGTGATGATTTTTTTATATGCTTCCGCAAAATCGTTTTGATACTCAAAAATATTGTATTCGTATCCAGGCTCTTTAATATCAATTAGGTGATACGGGATTTCTACCCCGCCAACGGTATAATCCCCTAAGTCCTTGCCGGTGCCTATATCCATCCCTACGTACACCTGCCTAGAGTCGGCACTAATTATCTCACCCCCTATCAAAGCAGCCAAATGTGAAGCCAGCGAAGTCTTTCCGGCCGCCGTCGGCCCAAGAATGCATATCAATCGGTTCATGAGTGCAAGATACTAGAAAGTAATATAAGAATGAAAATAAATTACAAAAGCCATCAACTATTTGAAATGCCCAGACGCCCGTTGTTCCCTGATTTTGTTTTCAGCGTCGAACATCCAGTTTCTTAACAAGTCCAGTTCCTGAACGGAGGAGTTAACCAGATCCAACCCTTCAACAAGCTCAATAAGCTCCGGGCTTAAATCATCTAAATGATGTTTTTTTAAATATCGCTTAAGAACGGTTGAATCATTTACAGGGGATTTTATATTCTCTGACCTTAGAAACTGTAATATTCTCAAGGCATCGACTTTATTCGCACAGGCTTTAACAAAGTTTTCCCTATCTTTATAATTACCCCTTAGCGCACCCCATATATTATTGGATCTGAACTGTTTATGCAAATAACAATCCATATCGCACCTTAGGTCGCGCTCATACAAGAGCGGGAATTTATCATAAGTGCTTTTAACGATATTGAACAAATGCGGTGGATAAAACGGATATGAGCCCCAATCGCCCATGCCTCCTTTTATCAGTGCAGGTCCGGTACCAAAATCAACCCTGTCGGAAAAGCGCGCCGACGGATAGGCAGTCGTGTTTGCCCAATTGCAAACGATACCGCTTTTCGACAGCTTTTGCAAAAAGTAAAAATCCTCTCCGCTACTGACTGGCGTTATCCCGCCCACTTTGCGGTAAGCCCAGGCCGGGAATGCCATTGCCGAGCCGATGGCAGTAAAAGCATAAGGGTTTTTTATCCTGAGCATATTCGACAAATAATAGCGCATATAAATCTCATATCGCAATATCAATCGGTCGTTTAGCCCGTTTAACTTATGATAATAAGGCAACGAAAGCCCTATTACGCCTGTCCCATCAAGCACTTTGGCAATTTCCCGCAAGTAGTCAGGGGGATAATACGTATCGGCATCAATGCTCACTATTATATCGTTGGGGGCAGCGGTATTGCTGATAGCATCCATCAACACTCTCCGTGCATGCCCCACCCCACCTTTCTTTTTGTGCCAGGCTTTTCCTCGTGAACTCTTATCGAGGACATTTACCTTAAATCCGGAAATTGAGCGTAAAATCCTTATGCTCTCTTGATTATCCCTGCATTGGCTTAGCTTATCCTCCTCATCCCACCAATAGTCATAATTGTTTACACAGGCAAATAGCTCAAACCCGTCCGTTTCCTGAAACGACAAACAATTAATTAAAGCCGGCAGGTTTTCCGACTCGTTCAATATTGGGAGCGCCAAGTAAATCATAAAAATTTGTAAAAAACCACAGATTCCTCAAAAAGTAAAAAAAATAAGTATTTTTGAACTTATTTAAAACACTTCTAAATAACAATATGCACGACAATCCAATAATACAACAACTGCCTAGGCATTTGCACACTTTTATAATAGAGCAAAATTACGATAAATATACATCCCGCGACCAAGCGGTCTGGAGATATGTCATGAAAAGAAACATGAAGTTCCTAGGCAATCATGCCCATAAATCATACGTGGAAGGGCTGGAAAGCACGGGGATATCAATGGGTCATATCCCATCGGTTGAAGAGATGAACAACAGCCTGGGCAAGATCGGATGGGCTGCGGTTTGCGTTGACGGCTTTATACCGCCCTCGGCATTTATGGAATTCCAAAAGCACAAAGTCTTGGTGATAGCTGCTGACATAAGGCCTTTCGACCAAATAGAATATACTCCTGCCCCTGATATCATTCATGAGGCAGCCGGCCATGCTCCCATTATCGCCGATACTGAATATGCTGAATATTTACGATATTTCGGCGAGCTGGGCTCTAAAGCTTTCTCATCGAGGAACGATCATAAAATTTACGAGGCGATCAGGCACTTATCGATTTTAAAGGCCAACCCATATTCAAAAAGGGAAGAAATCAACCTGGCCGTGAAAATGATCGAAATGCTAAGCGCTAAATCGGGCATGCCCTCGGAAATGACCCTGATAAGGAATTTGCATTGGTGGACGGTCGAGTACGGCCTAATCGGGAGCCTGACAAAACCTAAAATATATGGGGCTGGCCTGCTCTCAAGCATAAGCGAGAGCGAGAACGCCTTAAAATACGATGTCAAGAAAATCCTATACAGCCTCGATGCGATGGATTATGGTTTTGATATAACAAAGCCACAACCGCAACTATTTGTAACGCCTGATTTCAAGCATCTTACAAGCGTCCTAGAGGAGTTCGCAAAGCAAATGGCATTTACTACAGGAGGCCTTGACGGAATAATGAAAGCGATTGAATCCGGCAATACCGCAACGCTGGAATATTCGTCAGGGCTTCAAGTATCTGGCTCCTTCAGCGATGTTTTAATTTCTGGCGGACGCCCGGTTTATATAAACACCAATGGCCCTACGACACTCAATTACAAGAACAAGTTGATGGACGGGCAAGGAAAGGAAAATCATGCTGACGGTTTTGGCTCGCCCATCGGCAAAATAAAAGGAACGCTCAAGCCTACCCGGTTCTTAAGCGATGCCGACCTTGCGGATTACGGGATCATTAAAGGCAAGCATTGTAGTTTTGAGTTTGAATCGGGCATAAATGTAGAGGGGGTGCTTGACAGGGTGGTCAGGAAAGACGGCAAGATACTCCTCATTACTTTTTATGATTGCACAGTAAGGCATAACAGGAAAATACTTTTCGACCCATCATGGGGGCATTATGACATGGCTGTTGGCGAAAGTATCGTTTCCGCCTTTTCGGGGCCAGCCGATGCCGATGCTTTTGAATTGCCTAAACAAGCCCCGGAAGAAAAAACACTAAAGATAAACTATGACGACAAGACAATAAAGCTTCATGACTTGTACAGAAAAACCGAAGAGTTTGTTAACGGAAGGCAAACTGGTTATAATGAGCCGTCCATTCTATTTAAGGAATACAAGAAACTAAAAGTCAATGATTGGTTGTTCCTGTCAGAGCTTCTTGCAGCCGCCAAGCTTAGTGATGAACATTCGGCTTTAATAAAGAAAATTACCGGCGAGCTACAAGCAAACCTATCACTAAGCCCCGGCCTGAAGAACCTGATCGAATTCGATATCAATGATTAAGCTCTTTACGTGGCACTAAGGCGATAATTACAATTTATAAGCCATTCTAAACTATAAAAAGTAAATTTGCCTTTTCTGGATTAAACAAAAAAATGATCAGCAAGGACATCTACATAGAGGATCTGGTGAACGATTATCCGTTTTCGGTAAGATATCTGATGGAAAAAGGAATTAAGTGCGTCATGTGCGGCGAACCTATATGGGGGACGCTGGAAGAAGCCGCAAAAGAAAAGTCGTTTTCTGACGAGGATATCGAGGGTTTTGTACAAGAACTGAACGAAATGGCTTGAAGCCACTTGATATCCGATGTTGATAAAATTAAAAAAACATATACCACAACAGTTATAACAATAAGCTTTTTGTGTACTTTTGGGCTAAACTAATGAGTTTTTAGCAAGATGAAAATCAGTTTGTTCAAAAAAAAATACTGTTACCGACCCACTATTCCTGGAGCAATCATCATACTAGGTGCGATATTAAGTTTGTTGAGGTTGTCGATGCCTGCTATGCACTCGTTTTTATCACTCGACAAAGCTGTTGACTCACAAACCATGATACTTGAAGGCTGGGTTTCATCCTATGCCCTGACCGACCTTATTAAATACTATGAGGCCAACAATTACAAGCACCTTATCGTTACCGGCATCCCGATAACGCAATATGAATATGCATCCGATTTTAATTATACCTCGCAAGCCACCATACAGGCATTAAATCACTTCGGGTTCAACGACACGATTTACGAGGCCTCGATACCCACAAACATCTACCAAGACCGTACCTATAGCACTGCTTTAACGGCAAAGGAAATATTTGAGGCACATCCCGGGTGGGATAAGTCATTCAACGTTTATTCCATGGGCGTTCATTCGAGGCGCAGTTTGTTATTGTTTAAAAAAGCATTCGGCGGAGATTATAAAATCGGGGTAATCTCTCATTCGGTAAGAACGTACATAGGTAACAAATGGTGGACCAGCAGCGTTGGTTTCCGCACGGTCACCAACGAGATGCTAGCTTACTTTTACGCCGGCTTGTTTTTTTACCCTGATGAAAAAGATTATTTAACAAGAATTGACAGGGGCAAGTTCTTTGACAAGCACAGGAATGAGAGGTCAAAAAAACAATTTGAGTTTACGGATACCCTGACCTCCCCTTTTAACAAAGAGGAGATTTCCCACCACAAAAAGTTTAATTATTTTGATATAAGCCCCCGGTATGTCGCCAAGGCCAAATTCAGCCTCGACACCTCACACGCTGTTTTCGAGATGCCGACAACCACATCCAGGAAGCCGCTTTATAGAATTTACGGGCATCTTGATTTCAACCTCGACGACACCATGCTCAACTTGACCGCTTACCAAAACATGGAGTTTATTAACCATCCGGTTTACGGCAACTCATTATTTGTCCCCTTTACCGATTTAACAAATGGAAACACCACTTATGCCGGAGGCCGATATCTAGATTTACGCATCCCGGAAACCGATAGTGTAGAATTGGATTTCAATAGTGCGTACAATCCTTATTGCGCATATTCCGAAAGGTGGTCGTGCCCCTTGGTCCCTTTTGGCAACCATCTGAACATCAATATAAAGGCAGGTGAAAAAAGATACAAACACGCAAAATAGGATATGTTCGACATTAAGCTATTAATAGTAGAAGACGACCCCATAATAAGAAATATCTATTATAGGGTTTTAGAGAAAACAGTTAATGAGATTTATTTAGCGTCGAATGGCGAGGAAGGCCTGCAAAAGTATTCCGACATCAAACCCGATTTAATACTGTCGGATATTAAAATGCCGATCATGAACGGGCTTGACATGATACGTGAAATCCGCGACAGGAACGCCAAAGTAAGAATCATCATAATGTCGGCTTATGGAGAGTCGAGATACTTTTTAAATGCCATTGAAACCGGCGTGAAAGGCTTCCTCATCAAACCGGTCAAAAACGAGGACCTTATTAAAATAGTTACTGAACAGGCAAACGACATCTTACTCGAAAGGAATTTAGCCGAAGCAGAAAAAAGGCGTATCGAAGCAGAAAAAGAACTGATAAACATGAACATAACCCTTGAGAAAAGGGTAAGGGAAAGGACAAAGGAACTTGAGCTTGAAATAGCCGAACGAACCAATGCCCAGTTGCTTTTGAGGGAAAGCGAGGGAAAATACCGACTTATCTATGAAAATGCCAGCGACGGTATTCTTCTTATCCAAAACGGCATAATCATCCTTCTGAACCCTACAATGGTCAACCTGATGGAGGATATCCCCCGCAACCTTATCGGGAAGCCTCTTTACAAATTCATTAAAAGCAAAAACGCAGACGATATCAAAGAATATTTCTTGGACGAGCAACCTTTGGAAACGGAGAAATCTTTCGAGGTGATGATTTCCACCAAAAGCGAGAAACAAAAATGGCTTGAGCTGAAAATAAATATTATAGACTGGGACAACGAAGCGGGCTACCTTGTTTTCGCCTCCAACATCACACTAAGAAAACTAGCACAATTAAACTTGACAAAACTCAACAAGAACCTCGAAAAGCGAATCAAGAGCGAAGTCGAGAAGGTAAAAAGCCAGCAGCAGCTGCTTATCCAAAAGTCGAAACTGGAATCATTGGGGGAGCTGAGTGCCGGGCTTGCCCACGAAATAAACCAACCTTTGGGAGGTATCTCGATGGGGCTCGAGAACATAATATACAAAATAGCCGAGGGCGATCTTAACATCAACTATATAAAATCCAAGATAAATGTACTGTTCCAGGATATCGACAGGATAAAAAACATTATCGAGCACGTCAGGGTATTCTCCCGCGACCAACAAAGAGCGGATCACTCCATCATCAATGTCATCGAAGTCATCAGCAAGTCCATCTCCCTCATAAACAGGCAATATCTCAACCACTCGGTTGATCTACAGTTTACTTATCCGGAAGGCATATTTACAACATCGGGCAACGCGTTTAAGCTTGAGCAAGTGATATTGAACATGCTCTCGAACTCCAAATCGGCGGTTGACAAGAGGGCGGCCCAATCAAAAAACCATGATTTCAAGAAGAAAATAAAGATTGAGGTGGATACCGAAGACGACTTTATCTTAATTTATATAAGCGATAACGGAATTGGCATCAGCGACAAGATCTTCGACAAGATCTTCGATCCGTTTTTTACAACTAAGGATGAAGAAAGCGGAACAGGCCTTGGCTTATCCATCTCGTATGGCATAATTAAAGAGATGAACGGGTTGATAAGAGTGGAAAGCTCTCCTCAAGAGTGCACCAAGCTGACAATAGAACTACCATTAATAAAAGAATAAATGAAGAAACTTAATATATTGATAGTTGACGACGAGGAAAGATTGCTCGAGGAGCTCAACGAATTCCTGGGGAACAAGAATTTTACTGTTTACAAGGCTACCAAGCCCTCTATTGCGTTCAGGGTAATTGACAAAACTAAGATAGATATTGTAATCCTCGACATAAAACTACCCGAAATGAGCGGGATCGAGGTCTTGAAAATAATTAAGAAAAAACAGCCTGATGCCGAGGTTATCATGGTCTCGGGCCATGGCGACATGTCAACTGTTATAGCAGCCATGCGTTTTGGCGCAACCGACTATTTCCAAAAGCCATTCCGCCTGTTGGACATCAACAATGCTATCTTGCGCACCAAGAGGTTTATATTCCTTAACCGCGAGCTGAAGGACAGCAGGGAAGACGTGAACATACTCTCGAAAAAGCTGATGCATAACATCGGGGTACAAATCCTGGGCAACAGTGCCGCCGTAAACAACCTGATCTCGATGATGATCAAGGTTGCAAAAACCGAGAACACCTCCGTCCTGGTGTTGGGGGAAAGCGGCACTGGCAAAGAGCTAGTAGCCCATGGCATTCATTATTTGAGCAAAAGGAACAAACAAAGGTTTTATTCGGTAAACTGCTCAGCAGTACCTGAGAGCTTATTCG
This sequence comes from Bacteroidota bacterium, assembly GCA_024279935.1. Classification (GTDB taxonomy): domain Bacteria; phylum Bacteroidota; class Bacteroidia; order Bacteroidales; family F082; genus BM524. The sequence goes on along the minus strand of JAJRQZ010000103.1, from coordinate 16,946 downwards.
AAAGTGAGTTTTTCGGACATAAAAAAGGAGCTTTTACCGGTGCCACGGAAGATAAGGACGGCTGGTTCGAGATTGCCGATAAAGGCAGCCTCTTCCTCGATGAGATAAGTGATATGCCACTGATGCAACAAGCCAAGTTACTAAGGGTCCTCGAAGAGCGAAAGGTAAATAAAGTTGGCTCGCGCGTCAGCCGCTCGGTTGATGTAAGGGTTATTGCGGCATCGAACAAAAACCTGGAAAGCATGGCCTTGGAGAATAAATTCCGGTTGGACTTATTCCACCGCCTCAGCATATTCGTAATTGAAATCCCCCCATTGAGGGAAAGAAGGGAAGATATTCCTATACTGTTGGATTATTATATGAGGTTTTACGCAAAGCAGATGGGGAACAAAGTGAAGTCGATCGATAAATCGGTAATTGAGGACTTAAGCAATTATAATTTCCCCGGAAATATCCGGGAGCTCAAGAACATGCTCGAAAGAGCAGTGATATTATGCGATGGCGATGTGTTGACGAGCAAGCATTTCAGGCTGTTCTCCAATGAAGGCACAAATACGGCCCGCGAACCGGCAACTATTCCCAATAACGAGATCTTTGATTTAGACGAAAATATCAAATCACTAATAATAAGGGCACTAGATAAATGCAACAATAATAAATCGAAGGCTGCCGAATTGTTGAACATCACCTGGCAGGCTCTTGACAGAAGGATAAAGAAACTGGGTATTGAATAAAATCCATCCGGGGCCGCAGCCGGGCTGTTGGTTAGAGAGCAGGAAAATATCACCTATACAAATGTGTTTTGGCTAAAAACGGCAAAGACAGCCTGTAAAGAAAGTCCTTGGGAATTCTTCAAAAAAAAAGCCGCCCTGCCTAAGGCGGGACGGCTTTTTGTTTCTTCGAAAGCATTTATTTCACTGCTTTTACAATTGCCTTGAACGCTTCAGGATTGTTCATGGCAAGGTCGGCCAGGACCTTCCTGCTAATCTCGATATTCTTGGCATGAAGCTTACCCATGAAAACCGAGTACGACATTCCATGCAAGCGGGCGGCGGCGTTGATTCTCTGAATCCACAAAGCCCTGAAGCTGCGTTTTTTAACTCTTCTGTCGCGGTAAGCGTACAGCATTCCTTTCTCGTACGCGTTTTTGGCAACCGTCCAGACATTTTTTCTTCGACCAAATTGTCCTTTGGTCTGCTTCATAAGCTTTTTCTTCCTTGCTTTTGAAGCTACTGAATTAACAGATCTTGGCATTTTTTTAAATTTTTCTTCGTTATAGCGCCCTTTCCAGGATCTTTTTTGCTATAACAAACGTTAAACAACTTATTAATTACGAAGCAAGGTTCTTATCCTTTTTTCATCCGACTTATCGATAATAGCCGAGTAAGTTAAATTACGCTTACGCTTTTTCGATTTTTTTGTCAGGATGTGGCTTTTATAAGCGTGCTTCCTTTTAATTTTACCGGTGCCTGTAAAGGTAAACCTCTTCTTGGCACTGGATTTAGATTTCATTTTTGGCATTGCACAAATGAATTTATTGATTAAAATATACTTATTAAAAAATTTCTATTTCTTGGGGGTAACTATCATTATCATGCGCTTGCCCTCAAGTTTCGGCAAGCTCTCAACCTTGCCGAAGTCCTCAAGTTCCTGGGCAAACCGCAAAAGGATATATTCCCCTTTGTCTTTATAAATGATAGATCTTCCTTTAAAAAACACGTCAACTTTAACTTTTGCACCTTCTTCAAGGAATTTCTTGGCATGGGATAGCTTAAAATTAAAATCGTGATCATCGGTATTAGGCCCAAGCCTGATTTCCTTGATGACTACTTTTGCTGTTTTAGCCTTAATTTCTTTTTGTTTCTTTTTTTGCTGATAAAGAAACTTCTTATAATCCATTATTTTACAAACTGGCGGATTGGCAGATGGTGATATCTCAACCAAGTCCAGTTCTTGTCTGTCGGCCATATCCAAAGCATCCCGCAGCTGATAAATGTTCGTTTCGACATTATCGCCGACGAGCCTTACCACAGGAGATGTGATCTTATGGTTAATCCGGTGCGGATCTTCTGCTTTCCTAAAAGGCTTCCTAGGCCTTCTTCTACCTCTAAATTGTGCTATTGTCGTGTCCTCCTATATTTATTAATACTTTATTTAATTATCCTGAGCGGTTAAATTGTCAACTTCCTTGTTTATCATTGCCGCAAAATCCTCAATACTAAATGTTCCTAAATCACCTTGGCCGTGCTTTCTCACCGACACGCTTCCCTCCAATTCCTCTCTTTCGCCCACTATCAGCATAAACGGTATCTTCTTCAATTCGGCGTCACGGATTTTCCTTCCGGTTTTCTCGCTGCGGTCATCAATTATACCCCTGACATTCTGTTTATTCAGCAAATTTAAAACTTTTTCGGAATATACTTGATATTTTTCGCTTATCGGCAAGAGAATAAATTGCTCGGGTGCTAACCACAAAGGGAACTTGCCGGCACAATGCTCGATCAAAACGGCGACAAAACGCTCCATTGAGCCAAAGGGCGCCCTGTGAATCATTACAGGGCGATGCTTCTCGTTATCGGATCCGATATAAGTTAAATCGAAACGTTCGGGCAAGTTATAATCAACCTGGATAGTGCCTAGCTGCCACTTGCGGCCTAGGGCATCTTTTACCATGAAGTCCATCTTAGGCCCGTAAAACGCCGCTTCGCCATACTCGGTCTTAGCGTTCAAGCCTCTTTCTTCGGCAACTTCTTTGATGGCAGCCTCGGCTTTTTCCCAGTTTTCATCGCTACCGATATACTTTTCCTTGTTTTCAGGGTCGCGGAGCGATATCTGAACCATGACGTCATTGAAGTCGAGGGCCTTGAAAATTATCTCAATGATATCGATGACAGCCTTAAACTCGTCCTTGATCTGATCGGGCGTACAGAAGATGTGAGCATCGTCCTGGGTAAACCCCCTGACCCTTGTAAGCCCATGCAGCTCGCCACTTTGCTCATAACGATACACGGTGCCGAATTCGGCATAGCGGATAGGTAATTCTTTATATGAATGAGGTTTGCTATTATAGATCTCGCAATGATGAGGGCAGTTCATCGGCTTCAAAAAGAACTCCTCGCCCTCGGCAGGGGTTTTAATGGGCTGAAACGACTCGGCGCCGTACTTTTGAAAGTGCCCCGAGGTCTTATACAGATCAACGTTGCCTATATGGGGGGTGATGACCGGTTTATACCCTGCTTCCTTTTGAACCTTCTTCAGGAATTGCTCGAGCTTTTCCCTAAGCTCGGCGCCTTTCGGCAGCCAAAGCGGCAATCCCTGCCCCACTTTCCGCGAAAAAGCAAACAGCTCAAGCTCTTTGCCCAACAGGCGATGATCACGCTTCTTGGCTTCTTCAAGCATCAACAAATATTCATCAAGCTCCTTTCTCTTTGGAAAGGTAATTCCATAAATGCGCGTAAGCTGTTTCCTGTTTTCGTCGCCCCTCCAATAAGCACCGGCTATGCTTGTTAACTTTATTGCCTTGATAAAAGCAGTGCTGGGTATATGCGGGCCGCGGCATAAGTCAGTGAAATGCCCACTCTTATAAAGAGTGATCTCACCATCGTTGAGATCGTTTATCAACTCTGTTTTATATTCGTCTCCCTTATCCGTAAAATACTTTAGGGCGTCAACCTTTGAAATGTCCGTTCTCACGAAAACCTGCTTTTCGCGGGCAAGATCCAGCATTTTGCCCTCGATCTTGACAAGGTCGTTTTCCGAGACCTCATATTCCCCGAAATCAACATCATAATAAAAGCCGTTCTCGATATCGGGGCCTATGCCGAACTTGACACCCGGGAACAGCAATTCGATTGCCTCCGCCATCAGGTGGGCCGAAGAATGCCACATTGCAGCTTTACCCTCATCATCCTTCCACGTAAGCAGCTGAACGTCAGCGTCCTGAAATATGGGGCGATTAGCATCCCATACTTCTCCGTTCACCTTTGCCGCCAATACATTGCGGGCGAGGCCCTCGCTGATGTCTTTAGCGACCTCTAGAGCGTTAACTCCCTCGGCATACTCGCGTTTCGATTTATCCGGTAATATAATATTTATCATCTTCTGTTTTCGCTGAAAAAATTGGCTGCAAAAGTACTAATTTTTTGCACATTTACAACTAATTACGACCGAAATGTTCAGGGGGCAAAATCAAGCTTTCGGAACAAAACCCGGATATGAAGCCGGACGCTTTGCCTCCTTGTACTAAAGGGCCGTATGCGGCAACTCGACGAACTGTTGCCGGCAGTGCTACAAACAGGGCGGTGCGTCGCTCAAACCACCAGAACTTATATGGCCAAGCCACATCGGTGTCCATCGCATTGCCTATCCTTCTTATTCTTCCCAAGGCTTTTATCAGCCCTAAGGCAACATCATGAAATTTTGATGGGGTTCCTCACTTTTTCGTTTAGCAGGGCAAAGTCCAGGACCTCGGTCATATTTTCGACATAATGGAATTCAACACCTTTGATAAAACTCTCGTCTATCTCCAATATATCCTTCTCGTTTTCTTTCGACAGAAGAATATCCTTGATCTTAGCGCGTTTAGCCGCAAGAATTTTTTCTTTCACACCCCCTACCGGTGTTACTTTACCTCGAAGGGTGATTTCGCCTGTCATTGCCATCTTAGCCCTTACTTTTCGCTGGGTAAACGCCGACGCCAGTGCGGTCAACATGGTTACGCCCGCCGACGGGCCGTCTTTCGGCGTCGCCCCTTCAGGAACATGGATATGCGCGTTCCAATTATCGAAGGCATCAGGATTAATGTCCCAAAGCATGGAATGAGCTTTTAAATACTCATAAGCCAGGCTTGCGGACTCTTTCATCACGTCGCCCAGGTTGCCGGTAAGCTTCAGCAGCCCCTTGCCTTTGCTCAGGCTAACCTCTATAAACAGTATTTCGCCGCCCACGGCAGTCCAGGCCAGGCCGGTAACTACTCCGGCGATGTCATTTTTGATATTTCGATCTTTCTGGAATCGCGGCGGCCCAAGAATCTTGTTCAGGTCCTGCTTGCTTATCTTAGCCTTGAACTCTTCGCCCATGGCAATGAATTTCGCCCGGTTCCGTATGATTTTGGCAATTTGTTTTTCGAGCAGCCTCACTCCCGCCTCACGGGTGTGATCTTCGACTATTGCCTCCAAAACAGCCTTGTTGAACTTAAGCTGAGATGATTTCACACCATGTTCCTCAAGTTGTTTAGGGACAAGGTGTCTTTTTGCGATCTCCAGTTTCTCTTCCAGCAAATAACCACTTAAATCGATTATCTCCATCCTGTCGCGCAATGCCGGGTGAATAGTCGATAAGGTATTCGCCGTGGCGATGAACATTATCCTGGAAAGGTCGTACTCGAGCTCCAAAAAGTTATCATAAAAATGGTTGTTTTGCTCAGGGTCAAGTATTTCCAATAAAGCAGCCTGCGGATCGCCGCTATATGTATTGCCGCTTACCTTATCAATTTCGTCGAGCATAAAAACAGGGTTGGAAGCTTTTACCTTTTTAAGGTTTTGTATAATCCTGCCTGGCATGGCGCCGATATAAGTCTTGCGGTGGCCGCGCAGCTCGGCCTCGTCGCGAACGCCGCCAAGCGACATGCGGATATACTTTCGGTCAAGGGCACGGGCTATCGACTTCCCGAGCGAAGTCTTACCAACCCCGGGAGGACCGACAAAACATAGGATCGGGGCCTTCATATTGTTTTTCAGCTTTAGAACAGCGAGATACTCAATTATCCGCTCCTTTATTTTGTCGAGTCCGTAATGATCCTCGTTTAATACTTTTTCGGCGCGCCTTAAATCCAGGTTGTCCTTTGTAAACTCATCCCAGGGCAGTTCCACAAATACGTCCAAATAGTTAAGCTGGATAGAGTATTCCGCCGCCGAGGGATTCATCCTCTGCAGTTTATGTAGTTCCGACTTAAAAGTATCGGCGGCCTCCTTGCTCCATTTCTTCTTCTTTGCCTTTTGTTCCAGTTCTTTTATTTCGCTATCGTGCGGGCCGCCGCCCAATTCTTGCTGTATGGTCTTTAGCTGCTGGTTGAGCATATAATCGCGCTGCTGCTTATCAAGATCGGTCTTTACCTTTTTCTGGATATCGGTCTTAAGGTTCACCATTTGCAATTCCTTGGTAAGTATTGCCAGGACTTTATTGGCGCGCAGCTCGATATCAGAAATCTCGATCAGTTTTTGTTTTGTGGTATTATCGGCATTCAGGTTTGAGCAAACGAAATTAACCAGGAACGCAGGTGTTTCAATATTGTTTACTGCAAATACCGCCTCGGTGGGAATATTGGGCGACTTTTCGATGATTTGGATTGCCATATCCTTTACTGACGAAATAAGAGCCTGGAACTCTTTAGTTTCCGGAACGACATTATCAGATTCAAAATTCTGGACCTTGGCCTTGAAATATGGATCTTGTTGGGTTATCTCGCTTATTTCAAACCTCTTTTTCCCCTGGATGATGGCTGTGGTGTTGCCGTCGGGCATTTGAAGCGTCTTAATAAGGCGCGCGACCGTCCCTACCTTGTTTAAATCCTCCGCGACGGGATCTTCGACCTCGGCATCTTTTTGGGCAACAACACCAATTACCTTGGTTCCCTTATAAGCATCCCTGATCAGGTTTATCGATTTATCGCGCCCTACGGTAATAGGTATAACTACCCCCGGAAACAAAACTGTATTTCTAAGTGGCAATATCGGCAGATCGCCGGGAACATCCTCCGAGTTAATCATCTCTTCGTCTTCCGAAGAAAGCAAAGGGAAAAATTCGGTGTCTGCATCTAGTATTTCTGTCAGATTAAACTTCGTTTCCATAAATTATATTCGATGTTTGCGCCATTATGTCATTATTCCCATAAACGGCATTTTATCTTCATTTGTATTAAACTCATTTACACACAATTACCTAAATAACTATCCTATTTGCACTATTGTGGAATCAAGGTCGGTGTATGAGACAACTTTGATGCCGTTTTTTTATGCAGCAGCATTGAATTGACAACAAATTTTAAAAAAAAGGTTGCCGTAAATTACCGGCAACCTTTTTACTGATACAAATAACAAACTATTTTACCTGGCGATACTTAGTTTTTTGGTTTGCACTCCATTATCGGTATCAATATGAACGAGATATACACCGTTGGGGAACGATGTAGTGTTGAGGATTACTGATGTTCTCTGCGAGGGTTTAATTTCTATTATAAGCTGTCCTAAAAAATTCGTGACCACTATTTTGTTGATATTTGATATTGATCTGATATTGACCGTGTTTAAAGCCGGGTTAGGATACATATTGATTATAGGGACATAAGCCTCGTTTATGCCTGTAACACAAGCATAAGCATAATCTTCACCATCTTGCGCAGTGGCCGGGGCCGATTCACATTGGTCTTCGGCAGAAGAGTTTACTGATGTAACCTGATAGAAATAGCATTTACCGGACTGCACATCATCCTCGGCCTTAAATTTATAACAATAGGCTGATTGCCCCTCGGCATAAGGAACGAATCCCACAAATCCGTATTCGTTATCCTCACCTGTTTTGGAGTAAATATTAAAACCGTCTAAGCTCCTTTCAGAATAAGATGGTGCGGTTTTTTGCCTTTTCACTATCGGCCCCAAAACAAATTCCGCCTTGCTGCCGGTATTTCCGTAAGCAGCTTCGCCAATAACATTCCGGGGATACGACTGATACAATTCTTCCAGCCGCACTCCTATATTCCAATTATAACCCAAACCAAAATCAGAGAGGTTGTCCCAGGAAATGCCATCTAAACTAATTTTATCTCCATAGCCTGAGATGGCTGGCCCGGCATCGACAGCGGCAGGAAAGGAAGCGAGATCGCTATAAATAGTATATCCGACCCATAGTTCCTTGCTGACATTTATTGGCACCGGAACATCAAGTTCCACAGTGTTCAGGCCGGGCACAACTGGTGAAACAGCCAACTTTTCAGCAAGCAAGATGCCGGCATCGGGCCCTTCCCATATTTTAACAATTACTTTCTGAAACCCTGTATCTGCAAGCCGGAACATGATTTTTGTTGCAAATAAGCCGTCATAATCCGTCAACATATCCGCATCCCAACGAGCTGCGGCACTAAATACACCTCCGGAATCAAGTCCGATACCGCTAAAAACCACTCCATCGCCCCAATGAAGGTAATATATTGGCAATTGGGGTGCTTCCCAACAAAGCGAGATACCATAATCATCGTCCGCATCCCAAAAATAATCGGCATTCAAGCCTGACGGCGGTTTACAAGTGCGGTAAACGTTAATATTATCGATATACCAGGAAATTATGTTAAAGGAATTTTCGCCACTTGCCACAAACCTGATCTTGAATACGTTATCACGCGATTTCGACGTAATATCGTAATGCTTGCGAGCAAAATCGAAAGATCCGTTATTGTATAAAGTATCTATGCCATGCCAATTTGTTTCACCTGCTTTCTTAACCTGAATCATCATCTTCTCAGTATTGCCGGCATTTCTATCGTCTAGTTTTATGTCGAAATCCAGGAAAACATCACCTATGCCAATCATATCTGCGTTTATCGGGGCCGAAACGAGCATCCTTTTATAGGAAGTGTCGAGCTGAGGTTCCCAGGAAAATTCCGCCGATGGTGCATCATCGCCCGTTTGTGAACTTATTCTCCAATTGCCAGGGCTTGTCTCCCATCCCTGAAAATCGAAATCAGCCTGTTCCCAGCCTTCAAAGAAAGGCATGCTATTTCCCCAGACTACTTTGACAGTGTCAAAGTTGGAGGGCATTGATTCCGCAGTATCCCCTGCAAACCCGTATGGTGTCAGGTCATAAATAGCGCTTGTTGAACATATAAAAGTTCCTGGATCGACATTATTATCCAGAAAATAAACAAGCTGGTCTTCAGCCTGGCCTATATAATCCTGAAAACCAATTAATTCATCGTTTTTATAAACATTGAAACCTATCAATCCCGCAGGTATAAACGCAGTATCGGAAATTGCCGTAACATAGTTTGAATAGTAGTTGGCCTGGTGCAGAGGAGGATTCCATTTCAACAAAACCTCATCGGTATTATAAGTATAATCATGATCCAGGTTTCGCGGCGGATAAAGAAAAGACGATGTCCACGTAAAACTAATGGGGTCGGAAATACCGCATGAATAAACCGCCCTTACCTTTGCGGTATATTCTACTCCATACTCTAAGCCACTGAATGAATAAGTCAAGGTATCTGGCGCAGTTGACCCGGCAAAACCGTCATTCAGATAAACGTCATATTCTGTAACGGCTGCCGGGCCGTTGTGGACACTTACATTATCAACACAAAAAACTGCGGGGTAACCTCCGGCAGAAGCGTTGGAAAAGGCAAACACGACACTGTCGTTTCCATTTTCAAAACCTGAAATAGATGACAAATCAATCGACTGGTTTATCCACTGCTGAGCAAGATACAGTTCCTGCAGCAACACCCAGTCGAGGCCATTATTATTGGAATAAAAAACCCTTGATACATCACCATAAGTACCGTCAAAATATCTATCAAAAGTTAGATATAAGCTATCGCTTAGCCTTAAATCAACATAAGGAGTAACAAGATATGAATTTCCCGGATGAAGACTTTCTCTTTTTTTACCAGCCGCAAACCAGGAAGAGGTGCCGTCCTCAAATTGCGGAGGCACATTATATCCGGTGTTCGATCGCTGCCACCACGAAAGATCTCCAAGGTCGATGGTCTGGTACCATCCTTCGGGAGGGAATTGCACACCCTCGAAGTCTTCAGTTTCCAGAGCCGTTACCAAGGCTGGTTGCCATGTTGCAACTGCTGTCAAGGAATCCACAAATAAATTCCGCGGCGAAAAAGTGTTTTCATATAACTCGACCGACAAACTACTGTCGGTGCTAATTAAAACGTCGTTCAGGCTAACTTTCTCATATCCGATCTTAAAAACCTCAATATTATAGCTTCCGTTTATCAAGCTATCGAAAACCACAAGGCCGCTGTCATCGCTCATCAATAAGATATCCTGATAAGGAAAATTAGTTCCAATTGCATGATATTCAACATTATCGGCTTGGCTACTATCGCAAAGGCTTGCTCTTAAATCAACAACATTGTCTAATCCGCAGCTAAAAATATTTGAATAGGCCCACGATGATTTATCACCGCTATCGTATTCTGCCTCAACGGCATAGGCATAGAAGCCAGGTGATTTCAGGAAATTATCGTAATATGAGATAGCACTGGTGCTTCCAATGCTGGTCGGCGTTCCTGATTCAGGACCTTCCCCTTGATCGGGGTCGAAACCCGAGACAAGGAACAAATTATATTTAGAAAGCGAGCGGGTTTTATCGCCCAGAGGAATTATTTCGCCCGATTTCCTGAAACCGGCTTGAATTCTTTTGTGGGAAGTGGCTAAATAAACATCGTCCCGCGCAATAGGCTCCGCGGGTTCCAGATATGTGCGGCTTGGGGTAAAATTAGCATATTGTCCTGTTGGGCCATAGAGTTCAGCCCTAATCATAAAATCCTGATAAGGCGAAAACACCCAACTGCCGCCGGCTTGTTTTACGTATGATTGATACACTATCGGCAAATCACCGTCAACTCCAATGGGAGCGGCATTTGGCGAGTCGTGAAGCTGCTTATAATAAATATAAAAGCTCCCTTCGCTTATTTCCGATGAAAAAACTCCCTGAAACAAAACCCATCCATAATTATCGACGGTAACTGTATCGGTCTCCAGAACACTTCCCGGCAGGCCGTAAAGGCCATCATCATCCAAAACACCTATTTCCATTGTGGTTCCCAACCAGTTGCCACCAGCGGGAAAAGAACCATCGCCAACATAAATCTTTCCTCCCGTCAGGGTTGCCGGATAAGAACCGGGCGTAAATTCAACTGCGATTTCCCCACCTGCCTGATTCCAGATGGAATAGTCCTCGGCCGAGTTATCATCATAAATTATCGCATAAGGCCCTGCCGGAAGATCCCAGCTAATAGTAACCCCGGGGCAGTTTAGGTCGGGATTGGCATAAACATTGGACACAGGGTTGGCGTTTTCGCACAATTGGGTATTCCGGATTTTTGTCTGTCCTCCGCTAACAACAACATTGTTATATATAACCTCCTGATAACCAAGTAAGTTGAATTGAAGGCTATAAGTAGATGCTTCAACGGTCAGAGTGTAATCGCCATTCTGGTCGCTCTCAACCTCATAGTGATTTGTGCCATCGTCGGCCTCGACCAAAACATTGGAAATCCCAATTCCGGTATTGCAATCGGTAATATTACCGCTCACAACACCAGTTATTAGAAAGGTTGATTCTTTGGATTGTTTGCTCAAATCAGACCCTAGCAAATTTGAATTGTCATTAGCATAAATGTTCATGAAAATCGCCGATAACAAAACCGACAACATCATCTGTATATTTGTTTTTTTCATCAGTAATATATTATGAACGCACGGTCGATACCCTTAACTATAAGTCCAAGAAGGACATGACTATATAATCAATATCGACAATTATAATTCAGTCTCGGTTTGGCAGGAATCTTTTTATTCGACAAAAAAAAGCGATTTCTAAATAATAAGACAGACAAATGTTGTTTTACCCTTACCGCTTGTTAAAATAAACTTAAATTCCCCTTAGATATTCTTCAATAAGCTCTTGAGCAAAGCACAGGCCTCATCGTTATTTCCGTCATTAACCGCCTTGTTAATGCGTCCTATTTGCGGAGCGGGGAGATCCTTTTCGTTCAAATCATCAAGCAGGTCCAAGGCCTTGGGGTCATTCATTCGCAGGTTCATGATCAAATCCTTCACTAAGATGTCCAGGGATAATGGGCTGCCAGGCTGTTCAGTGGCCGAATGCTCAAAGTAAGCTTGCAGCCCGGAAATCAAGTCGTCGAGGTATCCGCCAAGGGTTTTCAAGGACCTTGAGGCCTCGAAGCCGTCGTCCCCCAAGATAAAGCTCTCCACGACTTTTGTTTGAAGATAAACCTCGTCAGCACCGATATTGGAACTCTCGCCTTTCAAGCCATGTATTTTTAAATGGGCATCCGCAAAGTCGCCTTTTTGTATTAAATCGTTTATTTTGCCACAAATGCTTTTGTTCCCGATCATAAACTTCTTTAGCATTTTATAATAAAGGGCATCATTTCCCCCAAACCTGCGAATCCCGGTTTCCACGTCCAAACCGCTTATGGACAATGACCCGGGGCTTAAAGATTGGCTTGTTCTTGATATCTTAGGTTTGCTTGTTGTTTTCTTTTTAAAAGAGGCCCATTTCATCAATACTTTATAAAACACGTCCTGATCGATGGGTTTAGCGACGATATCGTTTATTCCCGATTCCTCGCATTTTGCTTTTATCGTTTGTAAAGTATCGGCGGATATGGCAATGATAGGGATTTTTGAGTTATTCTTCCTTATTTGCACAGAGGCATAAAAACCATCCATTATAGGCATGTGCAAGTCCATGAGAATCAAATCGTAATCATTATCCATGGTTTTCCGGACCGCACTTGCGCCATTATCCGTCAAATCGACAAGGGCCCCCACTTTTTCGAGCAGTTCCCTGATCAGCCCGCTATTTACTTCATTGTCCTCGGCAAGCAGGACTTTGTTGTTGCACAGGGCCGAGCGGACCTGATCAAGTTTCCCGTCATCGTTAAGATTATCGCCGGCAGAAATATCCTCGATATTGAAGACATTCAATATCTTCTCGAAAAGAGCAGTGGGCAAAACAGGTTTCAAAAGGTAATCGTCGAAAGGGATGTTCTGTTTGCCCAAATCGTTTATTTGATTCTCTGAGGCAGTAAGCACAATTGTTTTCATATCGCCCTCAAGATTGCTCAAAAGCTTTATAAAGCCATCAATACCACCTTCTCTAAATGAATCATGATCGATAAGCAACAAATCGAAATGCCTTGCTTCAAGCCTCCCTGCCAGCTCGGTTGCCGATGAGGCAGTTTCCGTTTTCAATGAGAAAACACCCAAATAATCATTTATAAGCTTTTTGGTTGAAGGCCTACTGTCGCAAACCAGCACATTTATGCCCTTTATTTCGTCCGGCATTGTTTTTTCCGGTCCCGCCCCTGGCTGTTTCCCCGAAAGCTTAACAGTAAAATAAAAGGTGCTCCCTACGGATTGCTCACTTTCAACCCATATCTCACCCCCCATATTGTTCACCAAGGATTTACTTATGGCAAGCCCCAAGCCGCTGCCACCATAGCACCTTGTAATACTGTTGTCGGCCTGCTGGAATTCATCGAAAAGATTGGGTATCTGACTTTCGTCAATACCTATTCCGGTATCTTTTACGGCAAACTGCAGCAGCATTTTGTTATTTGCAAGCTTCTTTTTTAGGCTGATGCGGACAAACACTTCGCCGGTATCAGTAAATTTAACGGCATTATTGATCAGGTTCGTGATCACCTGCCCCAACCTAAGCGGGTCACCGATTAATGTTTTAGGCACTTCCGGTTCGATATAGATTATCAGCTCAAGATTTTTGTCATGTAGCTGCTTGTGGTTCAATATTATGATTGAGTTAAGAAGAATCTCCAGGTCGAAAGGGATAAACTCCAGTTCCATTTTACCTGATTCTATTTTAGAGAAATCAAGGATCTCGTTGATTAAAGAATGTATGGTACTTGCCGATCGGTCAATTTTTGTCAGATAGTCCTTTTGTTTTGGGTTGGTAGTTATATCAGCCAGCAGTTTTGTAAATCCAAGGATTGCGGTCAAGGGCGTACGCACTTCATGCGACATCCTGGCAACGAACTGGCTTTTGGCAACAGTTGCTTTTTCAGCCATAACCAATGCTTTGTCGAGATCCCTGGTTCGTTTTACAACCATTCGCTCGAGCACGTTTTTTTGCCTTTTAACAATATTCACCCGCCATTGAACGATTAGCCATACAAGCGAGACTACCGCAACAAAATAAACAGTTATTGCCCACCACGACAGCCACCAGGGGCTTCTGATCGCAAACGGGTACTCAACTTCCTTGCTCCATTTTCCGGAAATCCCTTTTGCCCTAAGCACAAAAGAATAAGTTCCGGGGGAAATATTTCGGTAATCGGCTGTTTTTTCTTTCGTTACCGGATTCCAAGCATCGTCGATACCATTTAATTTAAATTGAAATTCCACCTTATGGGGCAAATCCGAATTAGTGGCTGAGAAACTAAAAGTAATGTGATTTAAATTGTTGGGCAAACTCAAACCAAGCGGAAGGTGCAAAAACGGAACAAGGCTGTCGAATCGGACACCTTCTTCACTAAGTCTTCGTTTATCTTTTTTCAAGCCTGTAAATGCCAGGTCATTATCATTGATCAACAATCCGTTAAGGTGAACAATAGTTTCGGCGGAAGCTTTATCCAAAGCTTTCAAATCAAGCACTGTAAGGGCGCTTACGGTCCCGAACCATAATTCGCCATATTTATCGAGCATGGCTGAGTTATGGTAGAAATCCAATGCCTTGAGACCTTCGTGCTTTGAATAATTTATTATTTGAGGTTTTTTATAAAAGCCTTTTCCGTTCTTTTCATCAATAGCGGGCTTTAGTATCAACTTGCTCAAGCCCCTCGTTGTTCCTGCCCAAAGAGAGTTTTGATCGTCAGCTGTAAGCGAAAACACAAAATTATTGCACAAACCGTCATCAGTATTTATGTTAACGAATTTTTTTCCGTCATAATAACTCAGCCCATTGCCGTCCGTCCCAAACCAAAGGATACCGTTTTTATCCTGTGTTATGGTCCAAACGCTCTTGTCCGCAAGGCCGTTAATAGTGTTAAAGGTGGTAATGCTATCATTTTTCAATCGGGAAACCCCTCCTTCCTTAGTACCTATCCAGATGGCATTTTCCTTGTCCAAGAACAAGCATACAACGTCATTGCTGCCAAGACCGGCCTTTTTTGTCAGCGTAATAAAGCTTTTGCCGTCGAATTTTGTAGCCCCGCCCATGGTCGAGAACCAGATATCCCCGTTTTCATCTTCAATTATGTTTCGTACTATATCACTTAACAATCCTTGTTTACTTGTATAATTAGTAAATTTCAATTTGCCGTTTTCGTAGCTTTTATGATCCAGCATGCTAACTCCCCCGCCATAAGTCGCAAACCAATAATTTTTCTTGCTATCCTGGAAGATGTATGTTACTATGTTGTTTGCCAGGCCCTCGCCGGTATTTATCGGGACAAAAGTCCGCAAATGCTCGTCATGCTTAATTTTATTGCTCAACATAAGACCTTTCTCAAAGGCTCCCAACCACATTCTATCGTTGTCATCATGATATACGGATACAATAAGCTTGTCTGTTAAGCCTTGATCTTTAGTGAAATGTTTAAAGCCGTTTAATTTGAATTTTGAAAGCCCGCCCCCATCGGTGCCCATCCACAAGCTCCCGTCCCCATCGTCGAACAATGTCCTGATATAGTTATCGTTAAGCCCTTCTTTTGTCGTAAAGCTGGCAAAAGCTGTGCCATCGAAACTAACGATTCCGTTTCCGAAAGTGCCAAACCAAATTTTATTGTCAGCCGACTCGACCACCGACAAAACATTAGTGTTCCCAAGACCCTGCTCAATACTGTAGTTGACAAATGACTTACCGTTGAAGCAGGAAACGCCGCCACCTTGGGTGCCGATCCAAACATTCCCCTTGCTGTCCTCGAACAGAGAGAGCACTTTATCGCCGGCAAGGCCATCTTTCTCTCTATAAGAAACGAAATATTTCCCGTTCCACTTCTGTACGCCTTTACCATAAGTCCCAATCCAGATATTCCCGCGGCTATCCTCGAGAAGCGTATAAACGGCATTCGTCGCCAAGCCTTGTTGTGTTGTAAACACTTCCAGGGTATCATTCTTGAGACAAGCAAGCCCCTTAGTAGTCCCAAACCACATCCCTCCTTTTGAGTCTTCCATGACCGCAAGGACGACATTTGACGGAAACCCCTGTTTAACAGTATATTGCGTAATCGTATTCCCATCATAACAATTTACGCCGCCTCTGGTTGTACCCATCCATATCTTATTGTCATGGCCAATTGTCATCGAGATGATTTCATTATCCGACAATCCCGTTTTTTCCAAATACTGGTCGAAGAACTGCCCATCGTAGGAAATAAGCCCACCAGTATAAGAAGCTATCCAGATAATGCCGTATTTATCTCTCGATATACTTCTGATATAGGAATTGGGGAGATTCTGGTTCTCTCCTAAAAAGCAAATATCATAAACGGCATCGTCCTTATATTCAAAGTCGAGAGCCTTGGCCCTTATGGGCTTGGCAGAAAACAACTTTAGGGGTGGGTAAATTGTATCTTCATTTTGTACGCTTATCAATCCGGCTCGACCTGCAATTGCATCAAATAAGGATATGCTATCATGATTAATTGACAAAGGCTTTGGAAGAAGTAGTTTCTTTGTGTTTGCCTCAGGTGTTATAACATATAATGAGGCATCGGCACTCAAATAACGAACAAGGGGTTTCATGCTTTTTGCACGCGCTTTGCCCGATAGTTTTTCCTCGGCCGTAAGCGGCAGATAAGAAATCCCCGGGATTATTCTTTTTAAGATAGTGAACTCTTCTTCTTTCGGCATGTCTGATATTACAATAGTTGCATTCGCCTCACCATCCATTCCGGGAGTCCTTATCAGCAACGAATCGGGATGAACATATTCCCGTTCGGGCAATTCAATTGATAAGGATGCCCGGTAATCCATACCGAACTGTTTCGATTTATTTCTATCGCAAGAAACAAAAGAGAAAACAGAAACTATCACCTTAAATCCGCAAAAGAATATTTTCGTCCACAAATACCTGAAATCGTATGAATTGAAAATATTTTTTACTAAAAACTCATAAAAAGTTCTATTTCACGACTATAGGGGCACAAATCCCCCTTACCCACTTTTGCT
>JAJRQZ010000102.1 GCA_024279935.1 Bacteroidota bacterium | reverse complement strand
CCCGTGGTGTTGTTTTTTAGCGAAACATACCCAAGGGAGGAATTATCGTAACCCGTAGTATTAGCGTATTGCGATTTTGATCCGATCGCAGTGTTATGCACGGCCTCCGAGCTGCTTGCCCCAGTGCCGTTATTGTAAAGTGCAGAGTCGCCGGTAGCCACATTATTATTACTGCTGCCATCATTATTTGCACCTGCGCCGGAACCAAGGAAAACACTGTTGCCCCCTGTTTTCCCATCGCTCAAGTCATTTATGGAAACAGCCTCGGAACCAATTACCGCCCAGGCAGTACCGGTATAAAAATAAAAGCCGGGGGTGTTGTCTGTCTGGTAGATCATTAATCCGGTGGCGGGCGAACTGATCGCATCCCGCTGGGTTTTTGTCATGCGCGGCACCAAGACGCCTTTGGCGGTTGAGCTCACGTCGAGCATGGATGAGGCCGCAGCAGCACTTCCGCCGGTGTTTATGGCCACCTGGGCATTAATCAAGCCGCTTGATAAAACCAGCAAGGCAAGCAATAAAATATTTCGTCTCATGATATCAATGTTTTAATTCTTCGCTTTAAAAAGCCCTCAGCCCCGAAAGCCGGCGCAAGCCGGCATCTCGGGGAAGACCAAATTTCCTACCTTTTGACTTTATTTAAATTCGAGGGCTCATCTGATAAGATTATATGTTTTAAAGCCCAGTTAACAGACTTATATATTTCTGATCTCTTTTCGTCGTTCAGTAATGTGTTTCGATTGTTTGCCACTAATCTCAAGGCATTTACAACCTTGTTCTCAAGCTTTATAGTAAGTGCGTTGCTTGATTCAAGCTTATTGACGGCCTTGATTATCTTACCGGATGCAATTGTGTTTATTTGCCTCTCGTCGCCAAGGTTCAGATAAGTTTTAAACAGGATCAGGTTAAGGATTCCCTGATGGACATAATTTATTTCCTCGGGCTTAAGCCAGTTGTAGTGTCTTAGATATCGCCAATATTGGGCCGAGAAAACATTTTTGAAATGCCATTGGTCGATCAACTTCTCGTTTTGCCGCAGATATTCATAAAAAAGACCTATATCATAAATCACCTCTTGCACCTCTGATCGGGAGTAATAAAGTATGTTGTTTACGATTCGCTGAAGCATGCTAGATATTTTCAACAAATCTACTTGTGAAAAACAAGCTATAAAAGAGGGAATTGCCTAAACCCTGTATGAGTAATACTGATTTTTAATTAGGCATATTGCGTAGGTTCCATGCTTGTTTTGTGTTATACTGCCAACTCTATACCGGCAAAAAAACCGGCTCCGGGCTTGCTCTTAATGGTGCATTTCCCACCAATCGAGCTTATCCGGCCCAAAGTGTTCCCTAGCCCCATTCCCTTGTCTTTTGACTTTATCACCTCCTCGTAGTCAAAACCTTTGCCATTATCGTTATAAGTAATGAAAAGCTTATCGGGTTTTTGGATAAAGGAAATTTGAACCTCGCTTGCCGATGCATGTTTTATGGTATTGTTGATCATTTCGGTAAGCACCCGATACAAGTTCATCTCGATGCTGTTTTTGTAATGTGTTTTAATATTAGTGGCTTTTATATCGATCTTGATTTTAGATGTGGCGTTTATATTGTCGGCAAATGAGCGCAAAGCCATTTCAAGCCCGTTGTTTTTAAGGGCGGCAGGCATAATGTTGTTCGAGATATTGCGCGCGTTCGTTATGGCCTCGTCGAGCATCTTATTGCTTTGCCGGATAATTTTATTGCGCTCAGCAGCATCATCTGCTCCTTCTATTTCGTTTATGTAAAGCTTCAGGGCTGAAAGCAGCACCCCAAGGCCGTCGTGTAAATCCTCGGCAAAACGCTTGCGCTCCTTATATTCCGTTTCTATGGAAATATCCAGGATCTTGTGCTCGTTTTGTTGCTGCAACCTCCTCCTTTCGGCCATCTGCTTGTTTTTAAACGAACGATAAGAAATTATTACCACGGCTATAACCAATAACAATATTACTATTATAGAGCCCGAAACAAACTTTGTAATCCTGGAGTTCTCGGCCTGCAGCTTGGTTTTTTCATTCAAGAAATTTATCTTTTTTTCCTTTTCCTGAGTTCGGTACTTTGTTTCCATCTCAGCAATTCGCTCATCGCTTTCGGCACTAAAAATACTGTCGCGAACTTTACTGCTCTCATAAAAATGCTCGTAGGCCGATTTATAATTGTTTGTTTTCAAATATACCTCAGCCAGTTTTTCATTCGATAGCATTATAAATCTTGAGGTGCCGGTTTCCCGGGCCAGCTCAAGGCTTTTGTTAAGGTATTCCTGCGATTTCCTGAACTCTTTTTTTTTCAGATAAAGCTGGCCGATCATATAATTGCAATTTATCAAGCCATCAAGCGATTTAAGCCTAGAACTGATGTTGATTGCTTTTTTATAATAAAACAATGCCGAATCCACCTTGTTTGTTTCTCTCATAACATCGCCCATATTAACATAATTGTTGATAAGCTCGTGTTCAAAGTTTTCGGCCTCGTTTATTTTTAAGCACTTATAAAAATAATAATATGCGCTATCGTAATCAGGGATGGAGAAATATATGGACCCCAAATTGTTCAAGCTTTGCGTGATTGCCGGTTTCTCGCCGACATCCATGGCAATATCCAGGGCCTCATACAAATATTCCAAGGCCTTTGGGTAGTTGAGCAAGTCTTTATATGCTGCCCCTATATTGCTAATACAAACCGAGACCCCTCCCAGATAATCTATCTCTCTTGCCAATTTCAGCGATTTTAAATAATACTCGATCGACATATCGTATTGTGCCTGATAATAATATATGTTGCCGATATTGGCATAAACGGCCAAGACCCTTCTTTTGTATTTCTTGTTATCAGGCTCTCTCGACAATAGCAGATCGCCTTTCCCCAAGGCTTTTTTCAAATTCGATATGGCTTGCGGGTACTTCCCTAGCACTATATAGCAAACTCCCAAAGTATTATAAGAATTAACAACCTCAAGACCCTTATCGGAATCTATGGATCTTTGGAGTCCTTTATTGGCATATACTATGGCCGTATCGCTATTGAAATACATATATTCCCATGCCAGGTCCAATGCATCAGCGATATATGCGCTATCGTTTTTCGATGAGTTAAGTGCTGCTTTTAAGCTATCGGTATTGCTGTTTTGCGATAACAAGGACAAGTCCGGAATTAATAAAACGGCAAATAAAATCCTAATGTGTTTTTTCATCTCCTCAAATTTATGATGTTATAGAATCATTTCAATAAACATAAGTAATTATTCAGGCCAGCACCTTTGATGTGTCGCGGCAGGAATTACCGACCGGACATCTTCAGACCCATTGCCTTCAACAACCAGCTTAATGCCTCCAGGGCAAGAAACAAGAAAAAAACAAGCATTATGTTTAATGCATGATTTTATGTATTTATTGAAATCAATTTATTCTTAATGGCATAAATTAATAGGCTCACGATATTTTTTGAGCCGGTCTTAGAAATCAAGTTGTTCTTGTGAGTGTCAACTGTCCTGATGCTAATAAACAGTTTTTCAGCAATTTCAGCATTTGTATGCCCTTCGCTTATCAGTTGCAATATCTCCATCTCGCGTTTTGTCAACCGCAATTCCTCGTTATTGTCGGCTTGGCCCAAATATTTTTTCGTGAAAAACGGCAGCAGTTCCGGGGAAAAATAATTTTGGCCGCGGCTAACAAGTTTTATTGCCCCGAACAGGGTTTCCTTATCAATATTTTTCAACAAAAAACCCTTTGCCCCCGCATTTATTATCTGATGCAAAAACTCCTCCTCACCAAAAGTTGATAATACGAGCACATTCGATCCCGGGTTTTTCCGAAGTGCTTTTTCCGTTGCTTCAATGCCGCTGATCCCGTTCATCTTGATATCCATCAAAACAATATCGAAAACAGCGCCATCCATCAATTCCAGAAACTCTTCCCCGCTGCCCGCCTCACCAACAATCTCAAATTCCTTGTTTTTGCTAAACACAAGCTTTAATCCATTGCGGAATATTTCGTGGTCGTCAACTATGAAAATCTTTATCGGATATGTAGTTCGCATCGCTAAATTTTTTCTAAAAATAGAAAAAAATCCTTTACCGGCTTGAGAAACACCTGCTGGCATAACCAATTATTGCAAATCCCGTTTTTTTATTTTAAATTTGTATCTTAGATCGAAAGGGACTCGAAAAAATCTTGCCTTCGCAGCATTGCTCAAGATATAAACTATGAGTTGGATACTTCCAAGATCAAATATTATAAACTTATGAACACAACTGTCGGAAAATTATTGTCGGAAAACAAAAGGCTGAAAAAAGAACTTTCGGAATTAAGGAAAAACAAGGAGATATCAGAAATAATAGCTAAAAACACAACAGACAATATCGGGATATTGTCGTTTAACTTAAAGGCCGAATACCTCTATG
Source organism: Bacteroidota bacterium (assembly GCA_024279935.1). Classification (GTDB taxonomy): domain Bacteria; phylum Bacteroidota; class Bacteroidia; order Bacteroidales; family F082; genus BM524. Next base: position 15,272 of record JAJRQZ010000102.1, on the reverse strand, counting down.
TAAGCCCATCCGTAAAAGAAATGCTAGGATATGAACCTGAAGACCTGATAGGAAGGTCGTTTTTCGATTACATTCATAAAGATGACAAAAAAGTCATTCTTCAACTATTAAAAACCCATTTGAAGAATGTTGCAAAGAAGATCATCAAGACTGACGACCCCAGGCTCTCCGAGCTGCTGGAGTTCAGGTTCAAGGACAAAACAGGGAAATGGCATAATATGCAAAGCCGCGTGAATTTCACGGGCAACAAACTACTGTCCGTTACGCGCGACATAAGCGCCCAAAAGAAAGCAGAGGCCAAGTTAAAGGAAAACAAAGAAAAGTTCAAGTCGGCATTTGAGCAGTTCAGGTTGATGGCCGATACCACAACGGACATGATCTGGTCAAAAGATTTGGAGGGCAACTTCACCTTTACGAACAAAGCTATTTGCAACGGCTTAATTAACGCAAAAGATGTTTCCGAGCCGATTGGCAAACATGTGATGTTTTTTGTGAACAGGGAAAGGAATGCGCACAAAGATCAAAAGGACTGGTTTACCTTCGGCGAGGAGTGCGGCGATTCCGATGCGGTTACATTGAGCAAAAAGGAAACCTGCCGTTTTACCGAATACGGCAATGTTTTCGGGAAATATCTTTGCCTCGACGTTTTCAAGTCGCCCCTGTTCAATGGCAAAGGAGAGCTTATTGGCACGGTGGGAAGCGCCAGGGACATTACCGAACAAGTAATCATGGAAAGAACACTAAAGGAAAGCGAAAGAAAATTCAGGGACTTGTTTGAGAAATCGTCCGATGCCATGATGATACTTGAAAACGGTAAGTTTATAGAGTGCAATAAAGCAGCACTGGACCTTTTCGGCTACGATGATTATAATGAGATAATCAACCTTCACCCTTACAATTTGTCGCCTGAAAAACAAGACGCCATCAATACTTCTGCAAAAAAAGCAGATGAAATGATCAAAACAACCTTAAAAAACGGATCACACCGCTTTGAGTGGGTCCACAACAAAAAAGATGGCACTATATTTCCTGCAGAAGTACTCTTGACAACTATTATAATTGAAACCGGGAGACAAAGGATACATGCAGTAGTTAGGGATATCAGCAAGAGAAAACAAGCCGAGAACAACTTGTTGAAGCTAAATGAAGACCTGGCAGTCCAGAATGAAGAATACGAGCTGCTAAATGAGGAGCTAAACCAAAACATGCTGAGGCTTGAAGCCCTTAACGAAGAGATAATAAAAGAAAAGACCATCTCTGAAGAACATAAAAACCGATTAGAGACGTTTATAAATATTATTCCCGATATTGTTTGTTATAAAGACGGCCATGGCAGGTGGCTTTTGGCCAACGACGCTGATTTAGAACTATTTGCCCTGAACGATGTAGATTACTATGGCAAAACCGATGCCCAGCTCGCCGAATGTACACACCCCATATACCGGGACGCATTCCTAACCTGCATGCAAACCGACGAACAAGCTTGGTTGAAAAGAGGCATCTCTCACGGTATCGAAATCATACCCACAATAGACAATGGCAACAAGTTTTATGATGTGTATAAAATCCCCACCTTCACGGAAGACGGGAAACGCAATGCCCTCGCCGTGATAGGAAGGGATATAACTGATTTGCAAAAAACCAAGGAAAGCCTAATAATCGCAAAAGAAAAAGCCGAGGAAAGCGACAGGCTTAAATCGGCATTTCTGGCAAACATAAGCCACGAGATACGGACGCCCATGAACGGGATCTTAGGTTTTGCCAGCTTGCTCAACAAACCAGATATAAGCGGCGACCAACTTGGCGATTATGCGTCAGTAATTCAAAAAAGCGGCAAAAGGATGCTGAACATTATTAATGATATCGTAGATATCTCAAAAATAGAATCGGGGCAAATTGAAATAAGAAACACAGAGATAAGGTTGTCCGGCATCTTAAATGACCTATATGCTTTTTTCCTAAAGGAAGCCCGTGAAAAACAAATAAAGCTGGTTCTGAACAGCCCGCAGGAAAGCCTTTTGATCGTTACGGACAAAACCAAGCTGACGGCGATCATAACAAACCTCTTAAAAAACGCCTTGAAATATACAAAAAGCGGTTTTGTCGAACTTGGTACAACACCGAAGAAAAACAGTGTAGAAATATACGTAAAGGATACGGGTATAGGAATCCCCAAAGAAAGGCTGGATGCAATTTTCGACCGCTTTGTCCAAGCTGATATAGAGGACAAGCATGCCAAGGAAGGCGCCGGCCTGGGCCTCGCAATCTCAAGGGCTTATGCTGAACTCTTGGGCGGCACTCTAAGCGTCGATTCCGTCGTAGGGGAAGGCAGCACGTTTAAGCTCAGGCTGAAAACAAAAAGCAAAGAACTTAAAAGCACCGCTAAACAACTGCCGGGCCAATTCGATTTTCGAGCATTAAAAAAACTAAACATAATTATTGCGGAAGACGAGAGTTTTTCCGACGCCTTCCTGAGCATTATCCTAAAAGATGTCGGTAAAGAAATATTTCATGCGAAAACGGGCGTTGAAGTACTTGAAGTAATAAAAAGCAAAAAAAATATCGATTTGATATTAATGGACTTGAAGATGCCTGTAATGAGCGGATATGAAGCAACAAGGGAAGTACGAAAGCTCAATAAGGACGTCATCATTATTGCGCAAACCGCTTACGCCCTGTCCGGCGACAGGCAACGCGCAATTGAGGCAGGTTGCAACGATTATCTTTCAAAGCCATTTACCGTGAACGAGGTATTCGATTTGTTAGGCAAATATTTCATCTAACATCAAGTAAAACATGTTTTGGGAATATCCAAAAGCTATGGGCTAAAATTCCATATACAAAACCCAATTCCCGATAATGGAAAACAATAATTTCTTAATAATTTGTACTTATCTGAAAATGAGTAGTATATTTGTGCGGAATAGTTCTTGTTGTTTGTTTTCTCTAATTAAAAATGTCGTCATGAAAAAAATATTATTTATCTGGATCCTTCTTTTAAGCATAGGTTTAATATTCGAGGGCGGCCGGACCAAGCCGGGCTCGAACCCAGAGGTTCCGAAAACAATGGACGGCTTAATTGTCAGCGCCGGCTTCGATTGGTCAACAACAAAAACAGTACAGGTTTATATCACCTTGCCCGAGGAAAGGCCCGGGGACATGATAAAGATATTTTCAATTGACGGAACCCAGTTGTTTTATGCCGGTTACGGGGATAAGATATCAAATGTCCTATCAACGACCATAAACCTTGCCAGCCGGCACGAAATGGTAAAGTTGATGTATGGGAACAACAACCGCTATAAAGACGTCCTTGTTAGCGTTGGCGATGAAATTGCTTATAATTACAACGATTTCAAGAGCGAGCCCATAGACGACGATTGCGATTTATCGGGATTCATCACCTTCAGCCAGGGCGGGTGGGGCTCGAAAGCCCATGGCAATAATCCCGGAGCGGTGCGCGATGCCCACTGGGAAGAGGTTTTCCCAAACGGTTTAACCGCCGGCGACCCTGCTCATTACACAATTCACCTTACTTCGTCTGAAGCCGCAAAGGACTTTTTGCCCGGCGGAGGAAAATCCAAGGAACTCGCCAAAAGCTATACCGATCCTAAAAGCAAACAAAAAATCGCCGGTAATTGGGGCGGTCAGATCGTTGCCGCAATCATGAATGTTGAATATGACAGAAAAGGATTTATGGGAACCAACAGCCTCGAACTGGGCAAACTGGTTTTCAAGGACGGCGAATTCGAGGACCTCTCAGTTGACGAATTCCTTGTTGTCGCGAACAAAGCCCTCGGTGGCGGTGGCCTATCGGGATATTCCATCAACGATATTCAAAATGCTGCCGAAATCATCAATCTCAATTTTGAGAATGATGACGACAAATCGCTAAGAGACGGAGGCGACAACGACTATTTAACGTGCCCCGAGAGCGGTGGCAGCACATCATGCGGTTGCAAAAAAGGCCTCAGAACCCTGACCATGACTTTCAACGGGAAGTCCGCGGCCCTTGTTACCGTTAAGGAGAAAAAAGGGAATCGCACGATTTTCAACGGAAACCTGAGCCCGGGCGACAATTTTAATTTCCACGGCACTGGGAGCGACAACAAAATGGACAAAACTATTTATTTCTTCATAGACGGGGATTTAAACATTTCAATGCACACCACCTGTTCTGTTGATATTTTCAAAGGAGATAACTATGGTGATTTTGTAGTTGTTGACGGAACCAGCAAGGACGACCTTCATTTGTGCGAGGGTTCCTCGTCTGCATGTGGCTGCGAAAAAGGCCTGAGATATATGCGTTTGCGCTACGACGGGCCTGCTACGGCCCATATAGTTGTTAAGGAAAAAAAGAAAAACCATATAGTGTTTGATGGCAATATCGATGCGGACGATTGGTTTAGCTTTACCGGGTCGAGCAAAAACGGCAAGTTTAAAGGAAATGAGGTACGTATTTATGTTGACGACGCATTAAATACAAGCATCCACACCAGTTGCTCGCAGGATATCGAAGTTGGCGATGCTTATGGCGACTTCACTATTCTTGCCGGAAGCAGCAACAAGAACCTGCCGCTCTGTGGTACGGTTTCCGGCGGCGGAGGCAGTGGCGGCGGCCAGGGCGGCATAGGCGGCGGCGGGTCCACCACAACCAACCTGAACGGCACTCTTGCCTACGAGGATCTATGGCCCGGCAAAGGCGACTACGATTTTAACGATCTTGTGATCGATTATGAATTCGCCGTAACAAAGGACGATCAGGAAAGAGTGCAGAATATTAGCGCCACATTTATTATATATGCTTATGGTGCATCTTTCCACAACGGCTTCGGTTTTGCGTTCCCAAATGTAAGCCCCGACAAAATTATCAGGGCAACAGGCTACGACCTTCAAATGACAGATATTTTCGACCTGGCATCCAACGGGCTCGAAAACAAGCAGTCGAAGGCAACATTCATTGTTTACGACGACAGCTGGAGGGTAATGCCGCCCATAGATCCTGCGATAGGGGTAAATACGGAACAAGACAAAGCTTACGTAATACCTGACACTATTACGATGCAAATCGTGTTCTTCGAGAACGGCTCGTTTGCTCCCGGAGGCGCAATAACTTATACAGATCTTGATATTGGCAATTTCAACCCCTTCCTTGTTGTTGACAAAGATCGTTCGGTTGAGGTGCACCTTCCTGACCATGCTCCGACGGATCTTGCCGATCAGTCGTATTTCGGAACTTTTGAAGACAATAGCATTCCTGCCGACGGCAGATATTACAAAACCTCAAATAATTTACCATGGTGCATAAAAATCCCTGAGGTCTTTGAATATCCTATTGAGAAACAAGATATCACCGGGGCATATAATCATTTTGCCGATTGGGCCGAAAGTGATGGCACCCTTTATCCCGATTGGTACCAAAACACCTCCGGATACAGGAACGGCAGTGCCATCTATCAGAAACCTGCAAGGTAATGATATTGGATTAAATGAAAAACAGAAACGCCATCTGTCTTGACGGCTGGCGTTTCTTTAACAGATAGGGTTTCCTAATATTCATTTATCAACAAAAAAATGTATATTAGTACTTCTTTTAAGACATGATTAGCAACAAGCCATATATTAAACTAATGATGTTTGTTATATTTCTCGCAAGTTGGCAATACGCTGACACACAGGATATAGCAAACAACCAAACTCCTGTTGCCATAAAGGGGCAAATAAATCTCCAAAATTGGGATTTCAATGTTGACGGCAGGGTTCCCCTGTATGGCGAATGGGAATTCTACTGGAACGAATTATTAGGCCCTGAGGATTTTCCGGCAAATATAAGACCCTCATACCCTTTTTTTCCGACCATCTGGAATAAATTAAAAAACGACACTTTAAGCTATGCAGCATTTGGGTATGCCACTTATCGCTTAAAGATTATTCACTGTCCGTCAGCAGAGATAAACGCACTTGAAATACCATCTTTTTATAGTGCATATAAACTTTGGTTGAACGGAAAGGTTTTTGCAAGGAACGGCATAGTTGGAAAGACTAAAAGAACTACTGAACCTTATTGGCTGCCGCTTACCAAATCCATTAACACCAAGAGCGACACCATTGAGCTTATATTGCAGGTCTCCAATTTCAACCATAGCAAAGGAGGCGTTTCCTTGCCAATTGCAATTGGCAAGGCCGATGCGCTTTTCTCCTCAAGGGAGAAAGAGCTGGGCGTTAACCTATTGTTAACGGGCGCATTGATCATGGGCGGCCTTTTTTTCCTGGGCTTATTCCTTTTCGGACGTCAGAACAAGGCTGTTCTGTATTTCTCGTTATTCTGTATTACTTATAGCTACCGGATAATTGGCGCGGACATGTACTTCCTGCACAGCATTTTACCTGCAATCAACTGGGAGATAACAACCCGTTTGGAATATCTCACCCTCTTTTTGAGCGTTTTCCTTTTTATGCGGTTCCTGGAAATCGTTTACCCTTTGGAGACCAATAAAATAATGGCCAACTTCCTTAAAGCCGCAACATTATTGCTGGTTGTTATTACTCTGTTCACACCTTCTTATATATTCACCCTAAGTGTCGAGCCATTTCTGATCACTCTGCTAATTTATGTTATTTACGGAACGTTTATAATAGTTAACGCGGCGCGCAGAAAAAGGGAAGGATCGCTATATGCCGTTATAAGCTTCTTGTTCCTGTTTGTCGTTATCTGCCTTCAGGTACTCAACTATCTTGGCTTTTTGCCTCATCTGCCTTATGTTTACTTTGTCGGCTACATTTTGTTTTTCTTCTTTCAATCATTAATATTGTCATACCGCTTTGCTTCATTCTTCAAAAAAGCAAAGGCAAAAGCCGAATTGGGCGCAAAGGCAAAAGCCGATTTCATGGCGACCATGAGCCACGAAATAAGGACTCCCATGAATGGGGTAATAGGCATGACGGGGCTTTTGCAGCAAACCGAGCTCACAAAAGAACAACACGAATATGTCGAAACCATAAGGGTTAGCGGCGACAACCTGCTTACCGTGATCAACGACATACTTGATTTCTCGAAGATCGAACAAGGGAAAATGGAGCTCGAGATGCATGGTTTCGACTTGTTCAACTGCGTGGAGGAGGTTTTTACCATGCTAAGCACCGCTGCAGCCAAGAAAAAGCTCGAGCTCTTGTTTCACAAGGAAGCCGACGTCCCAAGATTTATAGTTAACGACGAAAAAAGATTGAAACAAATTTTGGTCAACCTAATCAACAACGCAATAAAATTCACCTTGAAAGGCGAAATAGTCTTGAACATTTCCGTTAACAGGACAGAAGATAAAAACACAGAACTGTTGTTCTCCGTCAAGGATACCGGAATCGGCATCCCCAAAGAAAAAATAAGCGAGCTGTTTCAGTCGTTCACCCAAGTGGATTCGTCGATAGCAAGGCGTTTCGAGGGCACCGGCCTCGGTCTGGCAATATCTAAGCAATTGGCAAACCTGATGAAAGGAGAAATTTGGGCCGAATCGGAAGTAAACAAAGGCTCTGTGTTTTTCTTCACTATCTTGGCAGAAAAAGGCAATATTACGGGTGATGACATCTTTCACCCCGACAAGACGACTTTCAAAGGGCGCAAAGCCATTATACTGGATGACAATCACACAAATCTAAAAATACTTTCAACCCAACTTGAAAACTGGGGCATAAAAGTTAGGATGGGCAGCAAATATGGTGAAATCCTCGCTTTTATCGAACATCAAAAATTCGACTTCGGAATTATTGACATGCAAATGCCTGACACCAACGGCATTGTAGTGGCAAGACAAATAAGAAAACTTGAAAACGGCAAAAGCTTGCCTTTGATTTTACTTTCTTCTATTATGGTAAAATTTAAATCCGGCGAGAGGGAATTGTTTAGCTCATACATTTTAAAACCTGCCCGTGAGGCAAAGTTATGGGCATCTTTAATGAAAGCCATTGGTGAAGAAAATACAAATCCCAAAAACAAGCATCATAAATATGAGCAAGCAAATTTTGAAGGAGCTAAGGTTTTAATTGCTGAAGACAACCTTATAAACCAGAAAGTTACTTGTAGCTTGCTTAAAAATTTCGGCATACGGCCCGATATAGCCGTAAATGGGCTAAAAGCCCTGGAGGCCTGTAAACAAAACGATTACGATTTAGTTTTGATGGATGTCCAAATGCCTGAGATGGACGGCCTGGAAGCTACTGAGAAAATATTGGTCCATTGCAAGAAAAACAGTAAAAAACCACCTGTCATCCTTGCCATGACCGCCAATGTCTTAGGCGACTCGAGAAACGACTGCATAAGATCGGGCATGAGGGGCTTTATATCAAAACCCGTTTCGCCAAAAGAACTTGAGGACAATCTAAAGCAATGGCTCGGCGATTTCATAAAACAATAAGCTTTTAAAGCCGTACTTTGAAACCAGGGTTTTAAGATATGAGCACCGGAAAACTCGATTATTAAAAAAAATGTATTTTTGAAGCCCGGCAATCATGTTGTTTGTCAGTTAATTATAAAACCATGAAATATCTTTTTAAAATCACTATTCTTACTATGCTCTTTTTGTTGTTGGCTTTTACTTCATGTAAGGAAAAGAATGGAAACTCGCAAACCTATGGTATTCCAACAACAATAATCTTAACCAGCAGTTCGCTCGCAGGCCATGGCACTTCCCTCAAGACCTTTACAGACAGCTTGGCCCTGACACCTTATAATATCAACGGTCAGGCATTGTCCCTGTTATTTGCCACCGCATCGGAAGATGATGAGGGATTGGTTATTTTTGGTGATTTCCGACCCGATATCGCCCCGAGCAACTCAATTTTGTATCCTTTTGATTTCGCCGATCAATTAGTGGTCAACAGTGCCGTAATATTAAAGCCGGGCTACGTCGGCGGCAATGTTGAGCACATGGTAAATATGTTCGGCTATATCGATATTTATGTAACTGTTGACATGACTGACCGACGGTTCCGTCTTGCCTTAAGCGATTATGATGTCGGCACAGGCAATTATGTCCGCGGAGATGTATTATTGGAAGATACTATAAGCGGTAACCTGCGGTTTTACGATCTGGACAACAACGTTTTTGCCTCTACTCGCCCCAATAACCCTTATACGATTGAGGAGATAAGGGACTTTTTCGATCCTATCAGGCCCAATATGGTTTATTATCCCTTAAATGTTTCTCTGGACCCGAATATATACCTTGATGCCAACGAACTGCAAACGGCAAGCTCGATCGATGTGGTAGTTGATTTCTTTGTCGAGGATTTCGTAATACTGGAAAATCAGACAAGCACTGAAAACATCAGCGATTCTGCACTTATAAACAGTTTTAACATTACTCAAAACGTTGTTGGCTTTGGAAATTCCGGCTTAACTGCTACGGCAACGGTGGTGATTAATCAGTAAAACCTTGAAAGATTCAATATTCAAAAAAAGACTATCTCCAGAAACTGATAAATAATTAAAAGCCTCATTTTGAGCTTAGTGCCATGGCACATTTCACGCCATCGGCGGCACTCGAGATGATTCCCCCGGTATAACCGCTGCCCTCGCCGACGAAAAAAAGATTCTCAAAACCTTCCGCCTTGCCATCCTTGTTCCTTACAAGCTGTATGGGCGATGATGTCTTGCTCTCCAGCCCCATCAGCGTCCCCTGCTCAAACCCTTTCAACTTGCGGCTAAAATCCTTCAATCCTTCAATAAGAGTTTCGCTTACGAAACCGGGGACCATATTATAGAGGGCGGCCTGCCGCAGGCCAAGGGGATAACTGCTCGCAGGCAAGCTTAGCGAGGCTTTTTGCCTCATATAATCCTTTGCCCTGTTTGCCGGGACAACATAGCTGTCTTCAAATTTAAAGAAGCTTTCTTCCAGCTTATCCATCCAATCGAGTATTTCAAGAGGACTGCATTTATGTCCCGTAAGCATATCGGGATGCACGCCTACCACGCAACCTGCATTCGAATAAAGGCCGTTTCGCTTATAATAGCTCATGCCGTTGACAATGCTTTTGTGTTCATAAGCTGCCGAGGGAACAACCTTTCCGCCGGGGCACATACAAAATGTATAAACAGGAAGTCCTGATTTTGTTTTCGACGACAACCTATATTCGGCTGCTTTCACGCCCTCGAGCTTTTCGACGCCCCATTGCCCGAGGTTTATCAATTTTTGTTCGTGCTCTATGCGATGCCCTATGGCAAAATTCTTGGTCTTAAACCTGACTCCCCTGTTTATGAGCATCCTATAAGTATCGTAAGCCGAGTGGCCAGTTGCCAAAATGATATGATCAGCCTCCATCTCACCGGTATTGCAGATCAATTTGCTTAGCCTACCTCCCTGGCTTACAATATCCTCCAGTTTGGTGTCGAAATAAAACTCTCCTCCGTTTTCAAGGAATCGTTTTCTTAAATTAACAACAACAACCTTCAAATTATCAGTACCAACATGCGGATAAGCCATATAAAGGATTTCTTCGGGCGCACCGGCCTTAACATATTCGTTTAATATAAATTGCCTTTCGGCAGAAATATGCTTGGATCGCGACGTCAGCTTGCCGTCGGAGAAAGTACCCGCTCCCCCCTCGCCAAAAGCATAATTGTTGCCGGCAGAGAATTCACCGTTTTTATCTAACAACCTTATGGCATTGCTACGCCTTCCCACATCGGAGCCCCTCTCGATAATTTTTACCTTGAACCCGGCCAGCTGTAGAATATAGGCAGAAAAAAAACCCGCAGGCCCGCTACCTACTACAATAACTTTTTTGTTTCGCTTTTTAAAAGGTATCTCCAAAGGTTGTGGGCTTTTGTATTTCCCGCTTTTAAGCTTATCGGAAATCACGAGCAGGCTTATCAACCAAAAAGCAGCGTTCTTTTTTCTGGCATCAAGGCTTTTCTTTTCTATCCGAAAGGAAAAATCATGAGAGCCGATTTTTTTTGCAATACTTTCCCGCATGCAGTCTTCGGAATAATTAGTAGGTAATTTTATCTGCAATGATATATGCCCCATGCCAATGATTTATTTCGTCAGGCAAAAGAAATAAATTATCATGAACGAAAAATAAAATAAAACAACAAAAGTATTTTGGCCATCCATAGGTGAACGAGCGTACTGTTTTTTAACCCCAAAAACCTTACATTTGCAAATTATATCTTGCAAAAATGAATCAAAAAGACAAAAAACACGAAAATAAACGCATTAAAGTCGGGATCACACATGGCGACTTTAACGGCGTATCTTATGAGGTTATTATTAACTCACTGAAAGACAACAGGGTAATCGACCTGTTCGTTCCGGTCATATATGGACTCTCCAAAGTATTGGCTTATTATCGCAAGGCACTTAAGCTGAACGACTTCAACTATAATATTACCAAAGACGCAATAAAACTCTATATGCGGAAGGTAAACATAGTAAACATTTCAAATGATGAAGTTAAAATTGAAACGGGCAAATCAACTTCCGAAGCCGGGCAGATGGCCCTGCTTGCCCTTGAAATGGCCGTAAAAGACATTAAAGAGAAGAAAATAGATGTTATTGTTACAGCACCTCTCAACAAGGCAAACATACAGTCCGATCAATTTAATTTCCCCGGCCATACCGAATACCTTGCATCGGAATTTGGTGTTAGCGACTTTCTTATGTTAATGATTTACAACAACTTGAGGGTAGGTACCGTTACAGGGCACATTCCGGTAAAGGACATCTCGGCATCATTGAACGAAGAGCTTATACTCGCAAAGCTTGAAGTTTTCAACAAATCGCTAATCCGTGACTTTGGTATTGCAAGGCCTAAAATCGCGGTTTTGGGACTAAACCCGCATATTGGTGATATGGGATTGCTTGGAAGCGAAGATGAGGAAATTATCCTTCCTGTATTGATAAGCGCCAAAAAGAATGGCATCCTTGCCTATGGCCCTTTTGCCGCCGACGGATTCTTCGGCTCGAACGAGCTGTCGAAATACGACGGCGTTCTGGCAATGTACCACGATCAGGGGCTTGCTCCGTTTAAGTCGATAGCCCATACCGGAGGAGTCAATTTTACTGCCGGGCTGCCAATAGTGCGCACATCACCGGCACACGGTACAGCATATAATATCGCGGGCAAGCAAAAATCTTCGCCGAACTCCATGAGAGAGGCAATGTATATGGCCAAGGACATTTTTAAGGCACGCAACAAATATGATAAGGAAAATGAAAATCCTTTGGCATTCGGATTAGCCGGGAAAAAACCAAATCCAAAAACCACGGAGGACAAGAGCCAATAACCATGTTTCATAAAGAATATACTGTTGCGCAATTCGGGGAATTTCTAAAAGCATTGGTTTTTCCTAATCAATCGGGTGATGATTCAACAATCAGGGATATTCTTATTGATAGCCGGAGGCTGATAAACCCCAAAAAATGCGCCTTCTTCGCATTGGTCTCAAAACGAAACAACGGCCATAAGTACATAGGGGAGCTTTATAAAAAAGGTATCCGCTTTTTTGTGGTTTCCGACAACGCATTCATAAAACCGGAATATAACAAAGCGACCTTCTTTATTGTTGACAACAGCACCAAGGCACTACAAGACCTGGCTGCGGCACATAGGCGGAACTTTGATATACCGATCGTAGGGATAACCGGCAGCAACGGCAAAACTGTAATTAAGGAATGGGTTTTCCAGCTACTTTATGAAGACAAAAAAATAGTGCGAAGCCCGAAGAGCTATAATTCGCAGATAGGGGTCCCCCTTTCTGTTTGGCAGATGAACGACTCCCACGAGATGGCCGTTTTCGAGGCAGGCATCTCTGAACCGGAGGAAATGAAGAACCTCAAAAACATCATTAAACCAAGCATAGGTATTTTTACCAATATCGGACAGGCCCACGATGAGAACTTCATTAACCAAAAACAAAAAATAGGTGAAAAGCTAAAATTGTTCACCAATGTGGATACTCTTATTTTCAATGCCGACCAAAAAGATGTTCACGAAGTAATAATAAAATCCGAGATCCTTAAAAGTATTGGCAGTTTCAGCTGGGGTAAACAAGAAGGCTGCAAACTGATAATCAAAGAAATTGAGAAGAAAAACGACAAAAGCTCCATAACCGCCGAATACGAATCGGAACTTATTTCCATTATCATTCCTTTCGGCGACGATGCTTCAGTCGAAAACGCCATCCATTGCTGGTCGTTGATGCTGCTGCTAGGCTTCGATAATAATTATATCAGGGAGCGGATGCTTGAGCTAACTTCCATCGCAATGAGGCTGGAACTCAAGGAAGGCACCAGCAACTGCATGATTATCAACGACACATACAATTCCGATTTCAACTCCCTCAGTATTGCCATCGACTTCTTGATTCAACAAAGCAGCCCCGGCAACAATGCCAAAAAAACCGTTGTTGTTCTTTCCGATATTCTGCAGAGCGGGAAAAACGATATTGAGCTTTATACTGCCGTGGCAAGGCTCATCAGCAATAAAAACATTGATAAATTTATTGGTATAGGTGAAAACATATCGCGGCAAGCGGATAAATTCGATGACGACGCAGTGTTTTACAGAAGCACCAACCAATTTCTGACCAATTATGCTTTTGCCTCGTTTGCCAACCAAATAGTGCTTTTAAAAGGAGCCAGGGTTTTTGAGTTTGAGCGCATCAGCCGAAAGCTACAACAAAAATTGCACGAAACGGTACTGGAGATAAATCTGGGGGCAATGATCGAGAACTTAAATTATTTCAGGGGCAAATTACAAACCGACACCAAGATAATGGCTATGGTAAAAGCCTTCTCCTATGGCAGTGGAGGTTTCGAAATTGCTAATCTGTTGGAATTCCACAACATTGATTACCTGGGAGTTGCTTATGCCGACGAAGGTGTTGAACTCAGGAAGGCAGGAATAAAGACGCCCATAATGGTAATGAGCCCAGAAGAGCATTCCTTCGACGCCATGATTAAATATAATCTGGAACCGGAGATATTTAGCTTCAGGGCATTACATCTGCTCGAAAAAAGCATTAAACAAAACTCGCTGCCGCAAAACAAGCCCATAAAAGTTCATATTAAACTTGAAACCGGCATGAACCGTCTGGGATTCAGGGAGGAGGACCTCGATGAACTTATCCTGAAGCTAAAGGGCAACTCTTTAATATATGTTCAGTCGGTATTCTCACATCTCGCGGCAAGCGACAAGCCCGAGCTTGATGAATTCACAAACCGGCAAATTCTTCTGTTCAACAAAATGGCTGAAAAAATCGAGATAGTGGCTCCATATAAAATTTTAAGGCATATCTTGAATTCGGCAGGAATAAGCAGGTTCGCCCATGCACATCTCGATATGGTCCGCCTGGGGATCGGGCTTTACGGTGTGGCAGGCACCGAAGAGGACAGAAACAAACTTAGCAATGTAACACGCTTAAAATCTATTATTTCCAAGATAAACCACATTAAAAAAGGCGAGTCGGTAGGTTATAACAGGAGTTTTGTTGCAAAACAAGATATGAAGATAGGCATAGTGTCTGTCGGCTATGCCGACGGGCTGGCAAGAAACCTCAGCGAAAATGGCGGGCATTTGTGGGTAAACGGTGAAAAAGCCCCTATTATAGGGGATATCTGCATGGATATGTGCATGCTGAACCTTGATGATATAGAAACCGAAGAGGGTGACGATGCTATTGTTTTTGACGAAAACCACAGCGTCAGCCAGTTGGCGGAAATTGCCGAAACTATTCCCTATGAGATGCTCAGCCGAATTTCAAGACGGGTAAAAAGAGTTTATTATCACGAATAGTTTGTTGATTTTTAAGGGTGGTGATAAACATAGTGTAGGTTTGCAAAGCGTTTTACTTTCGGTTTACCACTAAATCTAATCAACAGCAAAATCAGGACTTCTTTGTTTTGCCGGGGATTTCAAAAGCCTATCGACATTCTCCAAAAACTAACATTATGGTTTTTCAGCCTTGGCCATGTGAACTGGTTAAAACGGAACTTACTTAAAGAAACCGTGTGTTTACGGTCTTTAGCTCCAATATTTTTTGTTGTTCTGTGGCTACATCGCCATAACATCCTCTACTTTAATATTAAACAACTTTACCATTTCGCTCTGAATGGCATTTAGTTCCGGCATCAGTGTTTTTTTTAATTGATGCCCAATTTCCAGCTCACTCACTTTAATGTTGTTTAATTCATCCATTATGTCGTGATACGAAAGTTTGCAATTATTTTCCTTGTTATATATTTTTATCCAAGGAAATATTACTGTTTCTAATTCTT
>JAJRQZ010000101.1 GCA_024279935.1 Bacteroidota bacterium | reverse complement strand
TTCTATACAATCTTCGTCAGTTTTGAAGCGTTCAGCAAACTCTATGAGGTTTCTTCCTTTAAATAAATCCATAAGACTACCATATTTATTGACCTCAAAGATAATAAAATATATGTATTTAACTACTGACCTCTAAAAATAAAAATGGAAAACCCGGCTTGTCAGGATTGTATTTTTGCTTCATAAAATTAATATGATGAAGACAAAAAAATTATTATTCCTTATGGCCTTATCAATTGGCTTGATGACACTTATGAGCACAACATGTAAAAAAGACGAGCCCGTGGCTGCAGGTTGCGATGGGGTTGCAACAGCAACGGCAACAGGAGAGATTGACCAAACATTCTGTTTTGATGTTGTTACCACTTATAATTACGATCCTGAAAACTACATATCCTTTTGGGCCCGCGAAACCTCCAGTGATTTCGGTTTCGACTGCAGTGTGAATTCGGAAAACGGCCAGCCCGTTACCCCCGGAACATATCAATGCGGGCCTGGCAATACAGGTTTTGTTGAGTTAATCACCGCACAAGACGGCGATTTTTATAAATCGATATCGGGGACACTAACAATAACTTCCGCCAATGAAACAAGTATTACGGGAAGTTTTAGCGTTGTTGCTAAAGGATACTATAATGAAAAGATAATAAATCTAAGCGGAAGCTTCTCGAACTGATAAGTTAATGAAAACGCAATAATCCCTTTACGCATTTATGCGTAAAGGGATTATTTTTGCCTGAATAATTTTAATGCAAGTCCAGGCGATGAATCATATATAGTGAATGCTCCACGGTCTTCATTATCTCCCCCATATATTCGTCAACGGCTTTTGTGCTGCCGGGCAGGCAATAAACCAATGTCTGACCAATAAGGCCCGCGACCGAGCGGCTGATGAGGGCAGTCGGTTTTTCGGTCCCGTATTTCATCCTGATCAAATCCATTATCCCGGGTATTTCCTTGTCGAACATAGGTTTTACAACATCAGGAGTAATGTCCCTGGGCCCTATACCTGTCCCTCCGCTTGTGAACACAAAGTCGAAGCCTTCGTCCACGGCCTTTTTGACTTCAACCCTCAAATCATCCTCATTATCGGGAATCAAGGCATAATCAATGCTTGAGAGCCTACCGTTTTTATCCCAGAAACCGTTAACTACCTGCTCGATTTGTTTACCGCTCTTATCTTTGTAAATCCCTTTGAAAGCCCTGTCGCTTAGGGTAATGACCTTTGTTTTTATTACCCTTGGCTTATATGTTAGCTCGTCGCCTGCCCGCATTGTTCCCTGCTTGATCACCCTGGCGAAAATGCCTTCTTTCGGCATCACGCAATTCCCTACTTCCTGAAAAATCTGACAATTGGAGCCATGGCATTTTTTCCCTATCTGGGTAACTTCCAGTTCAACGGTTTCGTTTACGAATTTATCGAGAGGCTTGGTTTCGTAAAGCTTTATGCCCCTGGTGGAGATATTTTCGGCAAACTCCCCATAAATAAACTCACGATCCGACTCGGCGCCGAACTTCTCGATGCTCTCTGCTCCCAGAAGGCTCACCATCCTGTTCCAAGGACCTGAGTGCGCGTCGTTTTCAACACCGGTCTCGGTAAGGTTTATGTTTTCGACAGCTTTCTTTATAGTACCTTTTTTTACTGAGATATTTACTGATAATACTTTTATAACAGTTTCCATGGTCATATATCGGTTTTAGTTTTTTCCAATAGTTTTATTTCTCCCAACTCCATATCCGTGTCAACGGCCTTGCACATATCGTAAACCGTTAAAAGAGCGACCGAGACTGCCGTCAGGGCCTCCATTTCAACCCCGGTTTTTCCGGTGCATCTCACCAGTGAATTGGCGACAACCCCGTTTTCGACTAGTTTGCACTCTACTTTAATTTTGTTTATCAATAAAGTATGGCACAGAGGTATCAGGGCGGGGCATTGTTTGGCCGCTTGTATTCCGGCAATCTCTGCCACGGTGAGCACATCGCCTTTTTTTATTTTGTTCTCTTCGATTAGTTTCACGGTTTGGGCCTGTAGTTCGATGAAGCCCTTGGCAACGGCCTGGCGCAACTGATCGGGTTTTCCTCCCACATCCACCATTTCGGCTTTGCCCTTTTCGTTAATATGGCTCAATTTCCCCATTGTTCAACCTCCTATATTATAAAACTGGTTAACATTATTTTTCTCGCCGCTCTCAGGCTTCATCCCAACGGCCATCTGTATCGCATTGGAAGCCCCCAATTCCCTGATGTTAAATCCCTCGTCGCCGAACAGGCAAGGTTTGATATCGCCTGTAGCCGTAAGCCTGAGGCGGTTGCATATCCTGCAATTGCCACCTTCGCCGCCCTCGACCTGTGAGAAGCTGCCGTCCTCAAGCGACATCTGCCTGATAAATCGTAGCTTATAGTTATTGTCGTCGCAGAATGCCCTTAGTTCCAGCTTGGTAGCTTCCGTGGTTTCCGGAGTGAGGACGCAATTTATCTTTATGGGTAGCAGCCCGGCTTTGCGTGCCGCCTCAAGTCCTTTGAGCACATTGTTTATGTCGCCGCCCCTGCTCAAATGCGCATAACGCGCGGCATCCAGGGTGTCGAGGCTTATGTTCACCCTGTTCAGCCCTGCCCTGGCAAGATCGGCCGCATATTCTTCCAGAACCTGCCCGTTGGTGGTCATCCCGAGATCCTTTACGCCTTTAACATCCGATATCATCTTTACCAGATCTACGATTCCTTTTCTTACCAGCGGCTCCCCACCTGTCAGCCTTACTTTGTCGATTCCCAGTGCAACGGCTTCTTTCACGACCTCGGTTATTTCCTCAAAGCTCAGTATTTGACAGTGTTTTATCCAGTCGATACCGTCGGCGGGCATGCAATAGCGGCATCTAAGGTTGCAGCGGTCGGTAACCGATATGCGCAAATAGTTTATCCTTCTGTTATAACGGTCTAACATCTACAATATCTCCTTTTTTTAAGATTTTTACCCCTATTGGGAAACAGGCCATGGCATTGGCCGACTGGTATGAGTTCAAATGTGCGGAGCCGTGATATTCAACTGCTTGCACTTCCATATTATCGTTTATAATGACAGGGAAAAATAGTTGCCGTTCGGCTTTTTTGCGTGTTTTTTCTTCGCTCAGCGGAAGTTTTATTGTCCTGTCCGCTTCTTTATTGCCAATCAATCCCGCGATAAGCGGTTTAAGCAAAAGTTGAAACTGTACAAAGGAAGAAACAGGGTTTCCCGATAAACCGAAGAGGTATTTATTGCCTATAGTGGCAAAAAGCACCGGTTTGCCTGGCTGAATGGCAAGCCTTGTAAAATGGGTTGCCGCTTTCAGCCCGTCGAATACCCTTGAGGTGAAGTCGAGATCGCCGACGGATGCCCCTCCTGTTAAAACAATGATATCCGACTTGGCCAGGGCGCTTTCCACCATATTGAATATCCTTTGCTCATCGTCGTCAACTTGGGTGGCCTCTATGACTTCCGTCCCCGATTCCATAGCCAGGACCTGCAATTGCGATGAATTGGAATTCCTTATTTGGGATGGCCCCGGAGTTTTGTCGGGGGAAACCAATTCGCTCCCGGTGGAAATTATCGAAAGAAGCGGCTTCTTGTAAACCAAAGGGGCCACTGCTCCCACCGAGGCCAGCAGCCCGGCATGAACCGAATTAAGCTTTCTGCCCTTGCTTAATATCAAATCGCCTTTTTTAATATCCTCACCTTCGAGTAATATATTGTTTTTGCCTGAGGGCCTGATTACTTTTATGAAATCGCCATTGCGCTCGACATCTTCCACTTTTACAACCATATCGGCGCCCTTGGGTATCATGGCACCTGTCATTATTTTGGAGCAACAAGCATTAACAACTTCTATTTCAGGTACTTTCCCGGCAGGGATAAACTCAACAACCCTTAAGTTAAGTTTGATTTCGCCTTTTTTAATGGCGTAGCCGTCCATGGCTGATTTATCGAAGGACGGGAAGTTCATATCGCTATAGATGTCCTCCGCCAGTATCCTGCCCGAAATTTCAGTCAAGGCAATCCGTTCGGTCGCCAGGATGTTAGAAACGGAATTTGATATTATCTCCAATGCATCGTTTAATTTCATCATTATTTATTTGTTTAATTTCCAATTTGTTCCATTGTGCTCAATTTCAAAGGCAATACCACGTTCATCAAAATCCCCAGAATTTATGATATGATCCGTACGCTCAAGGTTAATTTTATACGACTCTTTATTGCTGTTAATCTCATCACCTTCCACGAGCAAATGCATACCTGCTTTATACACTTTGGCCATTGAGCCGGATTCGCACACGATAAGCGCATCGCCTGGAATCTTGTTCGATATGCTCTCAACGCCGTTTCTATATTTGCATCCTCGCATTGGATAAAGTAAACTTCCCGGGCACCGGCCGCCAACATCTTTGCGCTGTCCTTTCCGGAGTCAGGGTCAAGTTCCCTATAAACCTTATAACCTTCACCATGGGCGATTAATTTTTGCAGATGGTTCATTTTATGAAAGTGGGGGCTCAGTTTGAGCCCGTAAACCGTCCGGTATTCCGATAGATGCCTGATGACGTTGCAGGCAAGCGTTGTTTTCCCCACGTTCCGTCCCGAACCCGAAAGCAATACCATATTTCTCAGTTCCTTTCTCATGGCTCAAGTCAAGAATAATTTAATGCTTGCCAGGAACAAGACAAAGGCCAGCAGGTATTTCAGTCGTTGAAACGACAGCTTGCTGCTGCCGATATAGGCTCCCAACAGCCCTCCGCCAAAAGCAGTAGCCACCCAATAAACAAAGTTGGGGCTCAGGTTTATACCCGAGCTCAGGAGCCCCAACAGTCCTGAAGCCGAGTTGAGAAAGATAAATATAGATGAAACAGCGGCTGTCTCCTTGATGTTGGTCCAGCCAAGAAGCAATAAAACAGGGCTCAATATGATACCACCGCCTATGCCTATTAGCCCTGAGAAAAAGCCTAAAAAAGCACCGATCAATATTGCCGCTGCATAGTTGAATTTTACGACCTCATTTTCTTTTTCCCGGGGCGACAACAACATTCTGGCCACGGCAACAACTAAAAACACACCTAAGATATATTTGAAAATATATTGGTCGATATTAATATGGGCGCCAATGAAAGCCATTGGTATCGAGCCTATTATAAACGGTATCAGTATCTTGACCTTGAAATGCCCCGACTTATAAAAAGCATAAAACGAGACTGCCGACACGAAAAGGTTCAGGCTGAGTGCCGAAGCCCTCATATAAAGCGTGGAAACGCCGAACAGGGCCATGAGCGCCAAATAGCCGCTTGCGCCCCCATGCCCCACCGATGAGTACATCAGTGCCACGGCGAAAAGTGCTACCAAAAAGAAAACATCGATTTCCATTTTGCATTAAATTAAAAAACCCCGTCCGATTAGTGGAAACGAGGCATCAATGCACAATGGCCTTAAATTCTTCCCCTTTCCAAGTCATCCCGCATCAGCGGGAATCGGGAGGCCGGAAGGTTGCCCTACCAACCCATCGGTGTCGGCTTCATGTGCATTGCATTTAGAAGGCGCACTCGGAGTTTTAATGTCCTGCAAAGTTAAATAAGAAAATTAATATAAAAGCAATTGTTGCTTATTTAGAAGCATTATTGATAGCGATCAGGAAAGACCTTAACCGAATTGCCAGATTTTTTCAAGTATCTTAGGCTTTAACAGTTCTATTTTCCGACCCTTTGTCTTAATAATCTCCGCCTCCTCGAACTGTTTTAAAGTCTTGCTCAGCCCATCTTGCGATACGCAACAATACGATTGAAGTTCCTTACGGCCGAAATCGCAATGGAATTTATTGGTTTTATAAACGTTTTTCGACAGATTAATCAAGCTGCCCGCTATCCTCCCGGGGTTTCTTTTGGACAATAAATCGGCAAGCCGATCCTGAATAAGAAAGTTGTACATCTGTATATCTTTGATAAACAGCCTCCTAAAACCAGTGTTCTTTTCCATGATATCAGCAACAATGCCCACAGGAATCAAGCAGCAGGTCGCATCGGTCAATGCCGTTACGGAATAATGATGTGTTTCGTTGAACAACAAGCCATATCCGTTTATTAACTCAACAGGTTTAATAAATCTATAAATTATTTCCCCGTTGGGCCTGTCGTCGTGCAGCTTTGCAAGACCCTTTGCGAAAGATACGCTATGTGTAGCAGTTGTGCCCTGTTTAAAAATAGTTTCTCCTTTTTTAAAGTTCACAAGAACCTTGGACTTCTCGATTTTGTCAAGTTCCTCCTTTGTCAATAAAGAAAAAGATTCGGATCTGCCAAGGCAGAACCCGCAATTGTCGAGTTTGAGATCGCTTAATATCGTACATTCATTTTGTTGAAACATGCGGTAAAAGTAAAAAAATAATTATTGATGTATCGAGTTTAATATTGCCCGGGAAAATAATCACTATTTTGTATTGATATTTATCAACCATTAACAACCAATCGTCAATTATTTTTATGCCAAAGCATGTATAAGATGAGGGATTTAATGACATCATATCTGCTGTTCCTGAAACTTGCTTTGTTAATTTTACCGATATAAAAAAACGGAATTCTTAATAGTTTTTAATTATCTTAATAGTTTTTAATTAATTAAATATATAAATATCATGAAACTTCGCAGAAGAGATTTTCTAAAGACAAGTGCCGTAGTAGGTGCAGGTGCGATGGCATTGAGTCCTGCTGTAGGAGCCTTTGCCAAAAAAACAGGGAAGAAAGGTAAAAACAGATCCGGCGAATGGCATGCGACTACATGTCAAGGCTGTACTACCTGGTGTCCTGTAGAGGTATTTGTTCAAGACGGCAGAGCAGTAAAAGTCAGGGGCAATCAGAATTCGGCCATCAACCCGGGGACAACATGCCCGCGCGGCCATATGATACCTAAGCAGATGTACGATCCCGACAGGATCAAAACACCGATGAAAAGGACAAACCCCGCTAAAGGGCGTGGCGTTGACCCGCAATTCGTGCCAATTTCATGGGATGAGGCCTTGGGAACAATTGCCGACAAGATGATGGAGCTTAGGGCAGCCAACGAAACCCACAAATTCGTGCTTTTGAGAGGCCGTTACAGTTACAGCCGCGACATTATATATAGCGCTTTGACAAAAGTTTTCGGTTCGCCTAACGGGATATCGCATAGTTCAATATGTGCCGAAGCCGAGAAATCAGGCGCTTTCTTCACCCAGGGCTTCTGGGGCTACCGCGACTACGACTTGAAAAACTGCAAATATGTTGTATTCTGGGGCGTTGACCCCTTCAGGTCGAACAGGCAGGTGCCGAGGGCAATGGACGAACTCAAAGTATTGCAGGAAAACGGAAAGATTGCAACAATAGACCCGATGTTGACCGGTGCGGCAGCCAAATCGGATGTTTGGCTTGCGCCAAAACCCGGCACCGACGGTGCTTTGGCCAGTGCCATGGCACACCATATACTTGTTAAGGGATTATGGGACAGGACATTTGTAGGCGATTTCAATAACGGCGGCAGCTTCGAGGCCAACACTCCTCTCGACGAAGCAAGCTTTACCGAAACGGAAACCTTCGGCCTGGCAAAATGGTGGAACATCGAATTATTGGACAAAACACCTGAGTGGGCGTCTGCCATAACCGGTATCGATGCTGAAAAGATAAAACACCTTGCTGAGCAAATAGCATCGGCAGCACCTTATGTCTCTATATGGTATGGCCCCGGGGCAACAATGAATCCAAGAGGTACTTATACTGCTATGTCCATTTATGCATTAAATGGCCTATTGGGCTCCATAGATCATGAAGGAGGGCCTTTGCAGGATGTTTCTTCGTCGGTCAACGGCATTCCGTCCTATTCCGACTATCAGGACGAGATTGCCATCGAAGGCACAGGATATCCTAAAATCGACCAGAGGGGGACATATTTATTCCCTGCACTGAAGAAAGGCCATTCCGGGAAAGGCGTTGTTACAAATAATGTTGCAAATGCCCTTAATGCCGCCGACCCTTATGACGTTAAGGCCATTATAGGATATTGGTGCAATTTCCCATACTCCGGAACTGAAAACCAAAGATGGGTGGACGCGCTTACAAACCTGCCTTTCTTTGCCCACATAACAACAAATGCCTCTGAGATGACCCAGTTTGCCGATATAGTGCTCCCGGCAGCGTTCAGCGCAACTGAGAAGCTCACCTATTTAAAAGTACACGGCAACCTTCATACGGAAATCTCAATTCAGCAACCCCTTGCAGAAAGGGTGTTCGATGTAAGGGCCGACGAGAACGAGATCACATATAAACTTTCAATAGCATTGAGGGAAAGAGGTTTTGCCAACCTCAACGACTACTTCAACAATGAGTTCAAGGATCCCGAAACAGGAGCCACTCCAACAAATGAGTACGAATTTGCGGAGTATGCCACCAAGCTTTTCACCAAGCCATCTTACGACACATTGAGCGGTGGGTGGAACGAATATCTGGAAAAAGGCGTTGTTACCACAGGCCCTTACGAATTCAAGAGCCATTGGGGTGATTTCCATACAGAGACGAAAAAATTCGAGTTTTATTCGGAAACACTGAAAAAAGCCCTGGGCGACCATGCCGACAAGTATGGCAAAACTATCGACGAATTATTAACTGACACAAATTACCTTGCACAGGGCGAACTGGCGTTCGTGCCTCATTACGAGGAACAAAAACGCTGGGGCTCGGAAGAGGAATACCCCTTTGCCTTTATTGATGTAAGATCGCGCTTCAACCGCGAAGGAAGAAGCCAGAACTTGCCCTGGTACAATATTTTCCGCCGCCTCGACCCGGGCGATATGAACTGGGAAGACAGGCTCAGGATGAACCCCGCCGATGCTGCCGCACTTGGTTTGGCTGATGGCGACGACGTTATTATCTCAACCGTAAAAGGCTCCCACAATTCCAAGTTGTTGCTATGGGAAGGAATTCAACCCGGAACAGTTGCGAAGACTTACGGACCCGGTCATTGGGCTTATGGAAGATTTGCTTCCAAGGATTACGCCAATCACATTGCTAACGGACTCAACAACAATGAGGTCCTCATAGATGATTACGATCGTATATCGGGCAGTACTGCCAGAAACGGTGGCTTTGTAGGTGTAAAAATCGAGAAAGCATAAGTTAATTTATTCATTTTGTTAATAATATAGAAAAATATATATCATGGCTAAATTAGGAATGGCAATAGACCTTAAGAAGTGCGCCGGATGTGGTGCCTGTGGTCTTGCCTGTAAAACAGAAAACAATACGGAATACGAAAGAGACGGCCGCAAGTATAACTGGGCTGACTTTCTGACGAAAACTACCGGAACATGGGCTGGTGGCGACATAAAGTTTCAGGTAGTGCCTGTACTTTGCAACCACTGTACGGATGCACCTTGCGTCGAGATCTGCCCTGTTACCCCAAAAGCGATGTTCAAAACGGACGATGGCCTTACGATGCACAACGATGACAGATGCATCGGATGCCAGCTCTGCCAAACAGCATGCCCATATAGTGCCAAGGACGTAGATCAGGCCGGGGTGCAGTACTCTGTAATAACGATGAACCCTTTCGACGAGGACACTCAAAGCTTTTATGACGACGACACATCAATAATAGCCGGCGCTACATCCTCACCATTGGAAGTGGCAACTGCCGTAGGTCACAGACCACCCGACGAAAACGTTTATACGCATGAGGACTACAACAATGTCCGTCCAAGCGGGGTAACCGAGAAATGCTATTTGTGCAACCACAGGACAAAAGAAGGCCTCGAACCATTTTGCGTTGTGTCTTGTCCCACGGGAGCCCGCGTTTATGGCGACCTGGACGATCCTTCAAGTGAGATATCGCAGCTGGTGGCACAAGGTTACAAACGCCTTAAAAACAATAGCGGCGAGTGGCTTGCCGACGGCCAGAACGGCACCAGCCCCAATGTTTATTACGTTGGCGACTACAACGCCTTGGGCATCAGGAAGCATAAGCCAAACGATGTTAAAAAAGCAATGTTGCTATACCCTAACCCGGTTAGGAGCAAGGCGACAATCGAATTTGAGACCGAAAAAAGCGGTTACGCATCGGTACAGGTTTATGACATCACAGGAAAAGAAGTTCTTCGCGTCGCAGATAAGCAACAGATCAATAGCGGAAAACAGGCTTATGGCTTTAGCGTGAACAAGCTTCAGCCCGGAACATATATCGTCAGGGTTGTCGCCGCAAAAGAAATATTCTCCGCTAACATGATTGTTACCAAATAACCATTGATTTAGTTGATAATGCCTAATTATGTTGGGTCAGGATCTTATATCCTGGCCCGACTTTTTTAAACCTTGCGGAAATAGTCTTATTTTCGCCGACAAAAAATTTGCATGAACGATTTTATATCATTTGAATCCAAGAGAGCAGAGATGTTCAAGCTGTTGTCCGTTTTCCTTTGTGAGCCGGAAGAAGATGTGTTGTCTGACGGCGAGCTGTTCGCAAGCTTCGAAAGGCTTTATAATCAGATTACGGCTTCGGAGGAAGCAATTGCCGATCAACTTATGAAGGAGTCGGGGAAATATTCGATTATCGAATTAAAAGTTGAATATACACGGCTGTTCATAGGACCTTTCAAGACTTTGGCCTCACCATATAGCTCACTTTATTTCGGGGAAAAGACCCTTATGGGTGATGCTACCGTCCGGGTCAAGGAATTCTACGGGGAAGCCGGCCTGGAATTCGACAAATCGGTAAACGAAACTCCTGACCATGCTGTTATCGAGACTGAGTTCCTATACTATTTAATAAATAACGAAATAGAAGCCTTGCAAAACAACAATTACGACCTGGCTAAGGACCTGAACGCGAAACAATCGGAATTCCTAAAAACGCATTATTTGCCTTGGATCCCGAAAATGTGCGGACTGGTTGTGGAAAACACTAAAATAGAGTATTTTAAGATACTTTTCAATTACTTCATATCTTACCTGGAAAAAGATAAAGAGTATCATAAACAAATACCGCTGTGCTTTTAAGATAAATATGGTCACATGAAGAAATGAAATTCACGGCACAAGTATCCGGTATCCGGTCGCTGTTCAAACCGGCAGCGCTATATCGCGGGCATAAACAGAATTATTGTTCTCAAAACATAAGCCAAACACTCCAGACTCGTCATTGGTCCAAAACTGAACGCCATTCGAACCATAGCTGCCAATCACCGCATCAAAGTCGCATTCATAATCAATATCGCTCAGCACTATGCATTTGTTACTACTCAGCAGGTTTATCAAGTTGATTATCAATAGCCCCATGCTTCAGCGTGGGGTTATATATTTGAAATCCCAGTAGTTTTGACGGAAATTTTGTGTTTTTCAAACAAAAATTGTGACAAAACGGATAGGTAACCAATGAGTTAATATTTTTCTCTACTGCTTAGTAGTAACATGCATTTTACAAGCATAATTTCCTATTTTTACCCCATGAAAAGACTTTTTATTTTTTTGCTGACGGCTTTTTCGCTCTCGGCTATTTCACAAAATGCCGACTCACTGGTTTTAAGAAAAATATTCGTGAACGCAATTACAAATCATGAGGCATATAATAACTTGGGCTATTTATGCTCGAATACGCCGGGCAGGTTGATGGGCAGCGGGAATTCAATAAAAGCCCTGAAATATTTGAAAAACTATCTTGAGGGGCTTAATTGCGATACCGTTTATTTGCAGGAGTACAAGGCCGACGCATGGAAGCATAACAGCTCGAAGGCGAAATTATTGAGTGCCGGCACAAGTTTTGAGCTAAGCATAACCGCTTTAGGGCCGTCGGGGTCCACCCCTGAGGGCGGAATTACTGCAGAAGTCATAGAAGTGAATGGCATTCAGGATCTTAAACAAATGAAGAGAGAGGATGTGGAGGGCAAGATAGTTTTTTTCAACCGACCCGTAAACCCTACTTTCATAAATACATTCCCCATGTACGGCAATGCCGTTGGCCAAAGGGCAAGAGGGCCACAGGCTGCTGCCGAGATGGGTGCAGTAGCGGCTTTGGTAAGATCTGTTACAACATTGAATGACGACAATCCGCATACGGGCAACACACATCTGGGCGAGAAGAAAATACCGGCCGCCGGAATTGGGGTCATTTCTGCCGACAGGCTGAGCAATTCGCTTAAGAAAGACAAAAACCTGAAAGTTGAACTGAATATAGATACCGAAGAATTAAATGGTGTCACTACATACAACCTTATCGCGGAAATTAGGGGAAACGAAAAACCTGACGAAGTCATATTGTTGGGCGGGCATATCGATTCGTGGTTCAATGCCCCCGGGGCCCACGACGACGGTGCCGGACTGGTCCAGACCGCCGATGTGATCAGGATTTTCAAACAGCTTAATCTTAAGAACAAACGAACGATACGCTTTGTCGCTTTATGGACGAAGAATATTCCCAAAGCGGGAGCAAGGTTTATGCCTCCTCAATCGATACCTTAAAGGAGAAAATTATCTTTGCGCTTGAATCGGATGCGGGAGGCTTTGCCCCGGAAGGGTTTACTATGAGAGCAAAAGAAGAGGATTATAGGCAAGTAAGTGGTTTTCAATCGCTATTGTCGCCTTACGGGATTGATTACATCAGAAAAGGCGGCGCCGGCGTTGACATTTATCCCTTGAAGAAATTTGGAATCCCGCTGCTTGAATTCCGTACCAGCTCCCAAAGGTATTTCGACCTGCACCATTCGGCCAACGACAGTTTCGACAAGGTCAACTTCAGGGAATTGCAATTGGGGACAAGCTGTATAACGGGATTGGTTTATCTGGTTGACAAGTATGGTTTGTAATATGGTCCCGAGCAATATTTTTGGGGATCAGGCCCTTAAATTTCCGATTTACAAAAAAACAAACTCAAATTCAAGCTCATTACCAGGATGCTGATATAGTTGAAATTAATTGGGTTGTGGCATGTTCAAAACACAAATGAATCGCTGTGTCGTATTAGTTTTCCGTTTGTTTCCTCAAAATCAATATTGCCGATTAATGATTAACCTTGTAAACGTTCTCATGGAAACAAAAAAGCCGGCCAAAAAAGCCGGCTTTCCGTACTCGAGGCGGGACTTGAACCCGCACGGGCGCAATGCCCATTGGATTTTAAGTCCAACGTGTCTACCAATTCCACCACTCGAGCAAAACGCCCAATAAAAAACCCGAAACCCCAAAATAAAGGATGTCGGGTGGTGCGAGCGGGAAACGGGACTCGAACCCGCGACCCCGACCTTGGCAAGGTCGTGCTCTACCAACTGAGCTATTCCCGCATCAAAAACAATGCTTTTCGCCTCATTTTTGGAGGTGCAAATGTAAAACTTTTTTCATTAAACAAACAAAAAAAATATTTTTTTTTGTCTTTTAGCCTCCCAGTAATTTTTTGATCTCGTTCAACTTCATCAATGCCTCGACGGGAGTGAGCGTATCGATGTTGGTCATTAAGATGTCGTCTTTTATTTGGTGAAGCAATGGATCGTCGAGTTGGATGAAGCTCAGCTGGAAATCCTTGGCCTGCGACATGCTGCTGACCGATTTGTTCAATTCCTTGTTCGTACGGCTTTCTTCCAGCAGCTTGAGCATCTGCTTTGCCCTTTCCAAGACCGGGCGCGGCATGCCGGCCATCTCCGCGACATGTATGCCAAAGCTATGCTCGCTGCCGCCTGGTTTCAACTTCCTGAGAAAAATAATCCTGTTGCCTATTTCCTTAATCGCAATATGGAAGTTTTTTATCCTGCCCATCGATGATGCCATGGCGTTCAACTCATGATAATGCGTGGCAAAAAGTACTTTTGGCCTATAAGTGCCGTGATTGTGAAGAAACTCAGTGATCGACCATGCTATGGAGATGCCGTCGTAAGTACTTGTGCCCCTGCCTATCTCGTCCAGCAATATCAAGCTCCTGTTCGAGATATTGTTGAGGATGCTCGCCGTTTCGTTCATCTCGACCATGAAAGTGGACTCGCCGGAAGAAATATTATCGGATGCCCCGACCCTTGTAAATATCTTGTCAACTAACCCTATTTCCGCTTTTTTGGCAGGAACAAAACAACCGATCTGGGACATCAATACAATTAATGCGGTTTGCCGTAAGAGAGCGGATTTACCTGACATATTCGGCCCTGTGAGGATTATTATCTGTTGCGATTTGTTGTCGAGGAAAATATTATTGCTCACATACGATTCGCCGGCCTCCATGTTTTGTTCGATCACGGGATGTCGTCCGGCTTCTATGCTTATTGTATAGCCGTCGTTTAAATCAGCTTTGTGATATTTGTTCTCTTTTGAGATTATAGCAAACGACATCAAACAATCCAAGGATGCGATCAGAGATGCATTTAGCTGTACCGGCTTAACGAAACCGGAGGCAAACATTACTAGTTGATTGTAAATTTGTTGCTCCAGGCTTTGTATTTTTTCCTCGGCGCCAAGTATTTTTTGCTCATACTCCTTCAATTCCTCGGTTATATATCTTTCCGAGCCCGTCAGTGTCTGCTTTCTGTGCCATTGCTCCGGTACCTTGTCCTTATGCGCATTGGTTACTTCCAGATAGTAACCGAAAACATTATTGTATCCCACTTTAAGAGATGGGATTCCTGTGGCAACCGACTCCCTTTCCTGCATTTTCTTCAGGAAGTCCTTGCCCGAATAGGCTATGTCCCTGAGTTCGTCAAGACCGGCGGACACGCCCTTGGCGATTACATGTCCTTTGTTGATGCTCACTGGCGGTTCCTCCACTAACGAGATCTTTAGTTTCCCTATCAATGAATCACATGGGTTCAAACGCTCTGCCATTTGGGTAAAGTTCTCAAATGCACTGTTTTCGAGTAATGACCTAACTGTTCTTACGGCGAGCAGGGATTTTAACAATTGAGCCATTTCCCTGGGGCCTATCCGGGCTGTGGCGACTTTTGAGATCAGTCGTTCCAGATCCCCTGTTTTTTTTATCTGCTCATGGATTTTATTCCTGAATCCGCTATCGTTTTTTAAAAACCCTACTATATGGAGTCTCGACTCTATTTTCGATTTATCCTTGAGCGGAAGGCTGATCCATCTGCGCAGCATCCTGGCGCCCATGGGTGATTCCGTTTTGTCGAGAACGTCGATCAATGATATCCCGTCGGGATTCAAGCTCCCCAGCAGCTCAAGGTTGCGCATCGTAAACCTGTCGAGCCACACATGATTTCCTTCGTCAAGACGGCTTATTCCATTAATGTGGTCCAGTTTATCATGGTGGGTCTCAAACAGATAATGCAATACCGCGCCGGCGGCTATAATGCCCATCGTCATGTTCTCTATTCCAAATCCCTTTAGGGAGGACGTATTGAAATGTTTTATGAGCAGCTCATCTGCAAAATCCGTGGTAAATACCCAGTCGTCGAAAACGGATATGTAAAAAGTATCGCCAAAGCGATCTATAAACTGTGTTCTTTTTTGCCGCTGGACAACAACTTCCGCCGGTTGCAGCCCCTGAATCAATTTGTCGATATATTCGTTACTGCCTTCTGCGATAAAAAATTCGCCGGTTGAAATATCCAAAAAGGCGATACCGTTGGCAGCAGGGTCCTGATGGATGGCAGCAAGAAAATTGTTTCTTTTTTGCTCCAGGACATTGTCGTTCAACGAAACACCGGGCGTAACAAGTTCGGTAACCCCCCGTTTCACTATCTTTTTTGCCAGTTTGGGGTCTTCCAGCTGATCGCAGATGGCAACCCTGTATCCGGCCCTGACAAGCTTTGGCAGATATGTGTCCAGGGAATGATGCGGAAACCCGGCCAGGTCGATGAATGCCGCGGCGCCATTTCTCCTTTTTGTCAAAACCACCCCCAGGGCTTTGGATGCTTTTACGGCATCATCGCCAAAGGTTTCATAGAAATCGCCAACCCTGAACAACAAGAGAGCATCGGGATATTTCGCCTTTATGCTGTTATATTGCTTCATCAGGGGTGTTTCGGAATATTTTTTCTCTGTTCTGGCCATAATAAAACACAAAAATATAAAATGCACCGTGTTAACACACATTATTTTAATTTTGCTTTTCAACAAAAGTAGGATTAAAATGAGAAAACTAAAAATCGAGGAACTTGGCAGGATAAGTGTGGAAGAGTACAAAAGAGCTGAGAAACTGCCTGTTACCCTAGTGCTCGACAACCTAAGGAGCCTAAACAACATAGGCTCAATCTTCAGGACTGCCGACGGTTTTCGTGTTGAAAACATTCATTTGTGCGGAATAACCGCATGCCCTCCTCATCGCGAAATTCACAAAACAGCCCTTGGGGCCACCGAATCGGTAAACTGGGAATACTTTAAAGACACACTTGATTCCATAGAGGAACTTAAATCACGGAACTACAAAATATTATCCCTCGAACAGACCTTGAACAGCACTCCCTTGAATGAGTTTGTCCCGCAAGCAAATCAAAAATATGCCCTTGTATTGGGGAATGAAGTCAAGGGTGTTGACGATTCCGTTATCGGGAAATCGGATGAATGCCTGGAGATTTTGCAGCTCGGCACCAAGCATTCGTTTAACGTTACCATAAGCGCAGGAATGGCGATATATGATATAGCCTTGAAACTCAATTATTTAAATTTATTGTAACCTTAATTGAATTTCTCCGTAAAAAAGAAACAAAAAAATTGTGATGCTATTCAATAAATTCTAATTTTGCAATACCAAAACCATAATTTATTTCAAATTTTTAATATATTTGTAAATAATAATTTTATTTGATATTAAATTTAAAATCATGAAAAAAGTTTATTCTATTTTAACAAGCGTATTAATCCTGAGTATGTTAATCATGCCAATGTCTTTTTATGGGCAAGATGACGGGAGTAAGGACGCGGAAAAAGAAAACAAAAGCTCGAGTTTCAGCCCTTACATCTTCGTTCAAGGACAAGTTGGCCCCAGTTGGTTTTATGGCGACCTGGCACGATATCAATTCGCGCCCGACCTGCAAAACACTGCGGTGAGCGGCGGTTTTGGCGGCGGATATCAGTTTCTGCCTTGGCTGAATGCCCAGGTCAATCTGCTAAGAGGCTTTAATAAAGCACATAAGCCGGTTATTATACCGAAAAACGGTATTGGAGTCGGTGCAGGAATTCCTCAGGACCTTAAGATGGACATGGATTACTGGAGTGCGGATATTCAGTTGGGAATAAACGTTTCCAACCTTGTTGCAGGATACAAAGACAGGCTTGTTACCTTCGGTCTTCATACAGGTGTGGGACAAACACAGTTCAACTCAAGAACCTATAACGGAATTACAGGTGCATTTGTCGCCGGAAGAGGTAAATACGGTACGGCTACTTCCAAAGGCAATGGCCTTGGCGACCGTAAGATTTCGTTGACCGTTCCTGTTGGCGCCGACCTTAATTTCGCTGTTGCCGAAAAATGGGATGTATATGGAACCTATACCTACAACGTGATGACAACCGACTGGGCCGATAATGTTATTCATGGTGAGATGGCAGTTAAAAACGATGCCTATACACAGTTCAATATCGGCATCCGCTACAAATTTATTAGCAAGAGCCCGGCAAAAATGGCCAATAACTTCGACAAAGTTGAGTTGATGGCAACCCCTAATCCACTTGAGGAAAGAGGGGACATTGTCGCCGTAACAATAAAAGGAACCTTCCCCCCCAAATATTTTATCGAAAACGGCGTAATGTGCTTTACACCTGTCTTGAAATATGAAGGCGGCGAAACTGCTTTCCCCCCGATGAAATTCAAAGGTGAGGATGTTGAAGGCGATGGTACTTTGATAAGTTATAAAAACGGTGGTTCATTTGTATATACCGGAGAAGTTCCTTATGAGGAAGGAATGGAAGTCTCCGAGCTTTATGTAGCCCCCGTGGTTTATAACGATAATGGCGAAACTTATGAGGATTGCGGCGATGCCCTGGCAAACGGGCCGAAAGCCGTTCAGGCGGAGCCGAGAAAGCTTGCTGACGGTGTCATACACTTCTCGAAATTCGTTCGTCATAACGAAGCAGAGATATTGGCTCCTCACGGATACGAATTGGAGACCATTATTACCCAACAGGCCGGCATTTACTTCCAGGTAAATCTTGCCAACCTCAACAAACGACTTCCTTTGAACAAAAACGAAGACAATAAAGCACGTCTCGGTAATTCAACTTCCGATATCGATAAAGGATGGGCTGTCAAGAACATCACTATAGACGGCTGGGCATCTCCTGAAGGGGAAGAAACTTTCAACGAAGGCCTTTCTATGAGACGTGCCGAAACCGCTAAGAAATTCATGAATAAGAAAATCGGCGATGCCGCCGACAACATGACTTTCGTGCTTAACGGCAACGGCCCCGACTGGAACGGATTCATGAGCGCTGTGGAGAATTCGGGAATTGCCGATAAAAACGCGATCATCAATGTCGTAAACTCCGCCGACGCAAGCAAGAAAGAGGAAGAAATCCGCAATATGATACTTATATATCCGGAATTGGAACGCAATATACTTCCACCGCTTCGTCGTGCCGACATTAAGGTAAACACTTACGAGCCTAAGAAGCCAAAAGCACAAATTGCCGAGTTTGCCACTTCGGATCCATCGCAGCTTTCAGTTAACGAAATGTTATATGCGGCAACACTGACCGACGACTTAAACACTAAGAAGTAGGTTTATGCCAACGCCATGGAACAATTCCCGAAATGCTGGAGGGCAGTAAACAATGCTGCATCAGTTGAAATAGAGATGGGAAACATCGATGCTGCCAAAGAACTCTTGATGAAAGCAGTTGAGATGAACGAAAACAGCTCGGAAGTCCGTAACAATATGGGAATCGTGAAACTTTATGAAGGCGATTATGCACATGCAGAGAAATGCTTTACAAAAGCACAGGATCTTGGTGCCGACGTTACTTATAATATGGGAGTTACTAAACTATATCAAGGTGATTATGCCAAAGCCGAAGGCCTTCTAGCAAATGCAGGATGCGATTTCAATCGCGGATTGGCCCAGTTGTTGAACAGCAACTATAGCGGAGCGCAAAAAACTTTTGCCTGTGTTGAGAATCAGGATGCTGGAACCCTGTATATCCAGGCTGTTGCTGCCTCCATGAATAACGATAAGGATAATATGCTCAAGTATCTTGGCGAGGCAATTAAAGCAGATGGCTCTTATAAAGCCGGTGCGGCAAACGATATGGCATTCTTCAAATATCGCAGCGATGCAAATTTCCAAGCACTTGTTAAATAGAAAATAGAATAAACTATATATTGAAAACTCCGGTGGGCTTTGGCTTACCGGAGTTTTTTTGTTATGAAAAGGGATAAGGAACTTGTCTGTCGGCTTTAGTGATTATCGTTATCTTTAGCTAATCCAGTTAATTCTTTTGGCAATTTTCCAGTTTTTTTATAAGTTTCTTATTGTCAATTACGTTTCCCCGAAAATAGAATTGTCAAGCCTTAGCGACATGCTTTTTATGAATTTAATTATCATATAGCAAAAAGCATATTAAATAAGTATATTCTTAAAGTCATTTATCGTTTTTATCGCACACGATAAAACAAGCATATTAAACCATTGTATAAGTGAACCATTGTATAATTGAACCATTGTATAATTGAACCATTGTATAATTGAACCATTGTATAATTGAACCATTGTATAATTGAACCATTGTATAATTGAACCATTAAACCATCGAACCATTGAACCATTGAACATTGTATAATTAAACCATTGAACCATTGTATAATTCAACCCCTTAAAACATCACCCTATGAATACCAACATCATAATCCTTGTTGATCGTGTCGGTTATAAGTTTATAATGATTAGGGTTATGAACAAAATCCAGATGGTTTGTGTCTAAGACCAAGATTCTCATGTCCTGTTGCTGATGTTTCATGAAATCAAAATATCCGCTTTGTATTTTGTCGAGATAGTCATCCTTGATTTCCTGCTCATACGATCTTCCTCGCTGCTTAATATTTATCTGAAGCCGCGGAGTATCAACATACAAAAACACAAATAAATCGGGTTTAGGCAATTGCGAATGTATGATTTGGAAAAAGCTGTTATAGAGTTTTAACTCATCTGCTCGAAGCGTTTTCCCGGCAAAAATCAACGACTTAATGATATAATAATCTGATATAGTGAATGTTTTAAATAAATCCCTGTCGCCCAACTGATCCTTTAACTGCTGAAATCGAGATGCAAGAAAAGCCATTTCCAAAGGAAAAGCATATTTATCGGGCTCTTTATAAAATTTAGGGAGAAAGGCATTGTCCTCAAACTGCTCCAATATCGATTTGGCATTATAATCCTTTGCGATCATTTTGGTGAGACTGGTTTTCCCGGCCCCGATATTTCCCTCTATGGCAATAAAATTATAATTCATTACTCCTTATTGTACGTATTTCTTAATTTTTAGTGTATCGCTACATCCGTTAAATAAGTCCAAACTGGTTTTCCCAAAAACAGGATGAATAAATAATCCTGCGATTTCGCAAAGAGGAACCAAAACGAAGTTTCGCAAATGCAGCCTAGGATGCGGCACTGTTAAACTTGGCGAATTAATAATTTCGGAATTATAATAGATAATATCGGCATCTAATGTTCGCGACGAATAGCCGGTTGCGACATTCCGTTTCCTTCCAAGACTTTTTTCAATTTCCAGTAATTTGTCCAGCAGGACAATTGGCTGCAAACCGGTTTCGACTTTAATTAATTTATTTAGAAAAGGCGTTTCCGTTTCAAATCCCCATGATTCTGTTTCGTAAATACTTGATGATACAATTATATTTCCTATATGCTTAGCAATCTCATTTTCAGCATCTTTCAAATACTTTTCACGCAGTTCTATATTTCCGCCCAATAAAATGTATGCTATATTAATGCTATCCATTCCGAAACTGCTTTTTGGAAACGCAAATGTAAAAAAATAGGATGTTCGTTTTTAGGCAATCTCAAATATTTATCACAAATTTCTATTCGACAGATGGCGAGCCAAAATCGTTGATGCGCTGGATAATGTTGTTTATCTTCTCTCCATAATTTAAGACCGTTGCAATACCTAGTATTATTATAGAATTAAGCCAATCTTTTATTCACCTTCTTCGTTGTCGTATTTTTAAAGTCCTCACAGACAATAGTCTGCTGCGGGTTTGAAAATACTGCCGCCTCGAATTTGAACAAAATATTGTCTTTTGTAATGGTCTTAATTTTTGTCGCTTTCCCATTTGCCCATAAGATCATCTACCTTTTTTGCGCTTCCTCTTTTAACAAAGTGAAATCCCTTTTTTAAAAGTTTTTTTTAAAACTTTTTACAAGAAATATGTAAAGCCTATTTTGAATTTTATTATATTTGGTCATTATTGCAACCCAAATTTTGCAAAATGAATATCAGACGACTAAAATATAATTATTTAAGCAATCGAATAGACAGTTAATATGCTGATATTCAACGTTTTACCCCCCACATCATCTATATCTATCGAGCAAATATTTTTTGCTTGTACTCTTAATTGTATATAAATATCTGAATACGATATATACAAATCCGATTATTTATTTTAATTTAAAAGAATGCTCCAGACATCTCAACTTAGCAAAAAAAATACATAAAATTAAATCAAGTGGTATTTCAGATAAAAATATTGGCTCTATGTTGATTTAGGTGGGTGAATTTAAATATTGTTATTTTTGAACATGAAAAATTCAACAGAAATATTTTCGATAGCCTTAGGTTTACAAGAACCATGGCACATCAAAGAAGTCTTATTTGACAAAGAC
>JAJRQZ010000100.1 GCA_024279935.1 Bacteroidota bacterium | reverse complement strand
TCTGGCAACAGGAACACAACACCGCCTATACCGCATGCCGCCGCCCGTCGAAAACATGAAGGTCATGTTCCATAACTTAATATATTTGCAAACAAAAAGATTAGTGGCGATAATGCGGCACGCAGCATAGGCCAAACGTTACCAGCCATATGAAAAAAGAGATAATGACAATAAATAAGCTTTTTGATTTACTTGATGATTGGAGGAATTTACCTGCTTATCAACTTGAAAGAAGAGCAGACATATTTTTTGCGATTCATCTTGAAAATATCATTGAAAAATTATTAGGGACAAAAATCGACTTAATAATACCTGAATTTCCTGTAAGGGTTGGAGAAATTTCTGAAAAACATCCTGAACTGAATAAATCATTCAAAATTGACTATTTGACTTATTCGCAAAACGAAAACAAAGTTTATTTAATAGAACTAAAAACAGACCAAAGGTCACGTAGAGAAAAACAAGATTGGTATTTAGAAAGTGCTTCAAAAATTAAAGTAAAAGGACTTGTAAGCGGACTTCTAAAAATATACGAGGCGACAAATCAAAAAGTAAAATACAATAACCTTCTTGACAAAATTGAAAAAATAGGCTGGATTGAAAGAGACAATAAAACTATTAAGAATTTAAACATTGAAATTGAACCAACAATTATTTACATACAACCACTGAATAAGGGGAATAAAAAATCAATAATTTCATTTGATGACATAATTAAAGCACTTTCTGACTCAAATGATTTGTTGACAAAAAGATTTATCGAGTCACTTGAAAAATGGAAATCTGATACAAATAAAAGATAAAATACGGCTGGTAACAATGTATATGGTTTATGGCGGGTAAAGTACTAAATATGAGCTTTATAATAACAAATAAACAGCGTAGTGAATTGAAATATTTATGTTTCAAAAAACCGCCACAAAACCATATACTTAACCGTTAGCAACCAGGCGATGCCCTCGCACATTTAAGCACTTTCGGTTTTTCTCCGACACACATTGCCAACACTAAAAACCAAAAAAGCTTAAAACTTTCCCGACGCACAAAAAAAAACGATATGACTATAGATTTTCTTACCAAAAAAATAATTCATGAAAAAACAAAAAACTAACGAAACCATGAATCACTATGAATCAGACATATAATAAATTTGACTTGAAAAACTTGAAAAAAAGTTTCAAACAAGGGGTATAAAAACATGTACATTTCGGTACTAATAAATAGAGAATCTATTTAAGATTACTTGATTAGCTATTAATCTCTAAACAATAAACCTGATGAACACACTTAAAAGCATAATTATTTTCCTGTTAAATGCAGTTGAACAGAAAAGCCTGCTAAGTGTTATTAGTTGTATTACAGGCATTTACCCCCCCCCATTAGTTACTCACCAATCTGTCAGCCGGTTATTGAACGGGGTAAATCGCTTATACTTTTTGGATTTTTTAATTCTACTTAGGTTTTACACCTTAGCAAAATACAACCCACTTGAAAAACACAATAACACAAACCCAAACAAAACAATGTTTTTAATCGGAAAGAATAAGTTCATTTCATAATAGCCGCTCCAAGTTTAATCTCCAAAAGATTGCCTATCACAAACAGGAGTGGCTAAAATAAAGTTACTCATTATTCACCTCCAAAACAAAAAACATGAAACACAAAAAACAAATTCTTAAAATAATTCTTTTCTTGCTGCTGCCTGCTTTTGCGATGGCACAGCCCTACCAACCTATACCCGACTCCAACGCTGCCTGGATTATACAACAGGATGATGGTTGGGGTAATTTGTTCACTCACAAGTTTTCGTTATCACCTATATCTAATGATACGACTATAAACAGTATTTCTTACACTAAACTGTTTTTCCGGTTTGATATTGGAGACAGCACCTATCACGGCGCATTCCGAAATGCTGAAAACGGTAAATCATATTATTTACCTGCATATGAGCAGCAGGAATATTTATTAAGGGACTTCTCAAAGATCGCAGGAGATACTGTAAAGGATGTAGCTTATGAGTTAGAATGGAGTTGGACTTGGGTTCTCGATTTTATAGTTGACTCTACCGAGTTTGTCAATAACTGGCCATATACCTATAAAATATTGTATTTGCACACGGTTGTTGAAGATACGATTCCCGAACAAGGAGATAATCCATTGGTTTGGATTGAAAAGATAGGCAGTTTTGGCAGCGGAATACTTAACTCACATGCAGGAGGATTGAGTATTAAAAGACTACGTTGCATGCAGTATAATGATACAATTTATTATTACTCAACACTGTGGGCATTTCAAGCCGTAGATATCGAATACGAATACGGGCAATGTGCTGACCCTGTTGGAATCAATGAAGACAAATTATTAAATTCTGCAATAAAGGTTACTCCAAACCCATTCAAAAACCGGTTTACTTTAAGTAACTTACCCGGGAGCTACCCTATTAAATTAAGCATTTATAATCAATTTGGACATTGTGTTTTCATGAAAGCAGTATTAAAAAAGCAGAATAAACTAACTGTTGAATTAAATGCTTCCCTGCCAAAGGGTATTTATATCCTGAAAATACAAACAAGTAACAATTATTTATTCACTCAAAAAATTATCAAAAAATGAAAAACTTAATATATCAGCAGTTCAAGGGTTTCAAAACAAATTCAGCTATAATATTTACAATAGCCCTTTTGTTTGTTCTATACGCAAATCTATCATTTGCTCAATTATCACAATACCTGATAAACCAGGATGAAAACCAAACATTGTACGATATTAAAGCCGGTATGCAACCCTATATGGATAGTCTGGAGACCACACAGGATAGCGCCACTTTTTATGCCGAAGGCGGAGAATATATCGAATATATGAAATTCATGGATTATTGGGAACCACGCTTGTTTCCACACGGTAATTTTTCGAAATCATTTGACGCCGACAGTGCTTATTATGCCAACACCGAAAACAATTACCCCTATTTTTCTGATAAACCCTGGCACGAGGTCGGACCTTTTGAAAGACCGGGCGGGACTGGTGACGGTATCGGACCAGTTGAGTATTTATCAATATTTGATACGGGTACAGTAGAATCTACACAGTATATGCTTAGCGCTTCATTACTTGGTGGGGTATTTTATTCTACTGATTTTGGCGAAAGTTGGTCAAGTACTTCTACCGATACGCAATGGGGGCAATCGGGCAGTGGATGTGCTATATTTCATCCAACTGACAATAAGACCTGGTTTGCCTCGTCAAGCGGAAATTCAAATAGCGGTTATAGCCTATGGATAGGCAAAACAGGTGGGATATGGCGTACTACCAACGAAGGTGCAAATTGGGAACTCATTGCTGACCGCCAGGATTTGGGAGGCGTTTGGACAAAAATATTCAAATTACATGTTTTACCCAACAATCCCGATGTGCTTTTTGCTGTTACATCTAATGGCATCTATAAAAGTACTAATTGTGATTCTACTGACCCCCAATGGATAAAAGTATTGGAGGGGCTGGCCTATGACATTGAATCTAAGCCGGGAAACACATCAACACTATATGCTACGGCTTTTATGAAAACAACTGTTGATACTGCCTGGAAAGTAATGAAGTCAAATAGCAATGGTGATTTAGGTACATGGCTTGAAATGTCACCACAACCACAACTTGTTGAATCTTCAGAAATTAAGCATAGCAGTTTTACCATAGAAGTATCAAAGGCAAAACCTGATTATTTATATTGTCTTGTTAACCAAAATTATAATGCAAATCTTTATTATTATGATTTTGGTAATACAGGTAGTTGGAACAAGGTTAATACAACACCATATTATATGAATTTTGGTATGGGTCATGGATTTGGTGTTGAACAAATTATTAATGGAGAAACGGTTATTACATCGTATGGTACTAGGAAGAAAATATTTGACATTAACGTTCCTAGTGCTGGAATCATTAAAGGTCAACACCATGCTGATGTTGAAGACATCCTATTTCACCCATATAATCCTGATGAAGTATGGTTATGCTCACATGGCGGTGTTGAGAAATCTGAGAATGGAGGATTAAATTGGCAAACAAAATACACCGGGCTTTCCGTTGCCAATGTAGAAGAAATGGCTACTTCGGTTACCAACCCGGAGTTGGTAATGATTGGTTTGTACCACGACCATACCCAACTAACAGAATCATCTTATAGTGAAAACTGGGTGCCTGATTGGAAAGAAGCCTATAATATTGGAGATGGTATGCGCCCTTTAATTGACCCCATCGACCCGAATAAGATGTGGGCATCTTATCAAGAAGGTAATTGGCGATACACAGAGAATCAATTTGATACTTATAAGAGCAGAGTATTGTCTTCTGGCTTTTTCACAGAAGGCGTACTAAACAAGGTGACCCCTTCAAAAATGTATCGTCAAGCAAAGGAAACATCTAGTAATGATTTTGCCGAAGTTTTTTTTACTGAGACTATTGATTTAACTACATATTCGAACAACTTGATTTCCTCGTTTTACCCCACCCATACTGATGGTTATGTTGTCCGGGGTTTATATACTCCATATACCAGTGGAGATCATTTATTAGTTACCATTCGTGACACAGCAAATGACCAATCCTATTTATATCGTACCACTAACGTAAATGACCCGCCGCAAAGTGTTTTGTGGGAAGAATTGACTTTACCACAAAACGACAGTTGGATAGCGACAATTGATTTCGACCCTGAAGAAGAAAACACCGTTTATGTTGTGTATTCAAGTTCATTAAATGATGACAACTTTCCTTATGCTAATAAAATGGTCTATCGTATCAATTACGAAGTCCCTGATAGGCCGGTATTTATGAATTTAACAAAAGACCTTCCTTATACAACTACAGGAAAAGATTGCATAGAAATTGACAACGGTGGTACAAGGGGCATATATCTCTATACTGAATATGGCATTTTTTATACAAACAATGACCTCCTTTATGGAGACACAGATGACAGTTGGCAAAAGTTTGGAACAGAGTTGCCACATACAAGGTCTGGTAGTCTTGAAATAAACTACGAATGCAATAAACTACGTGCAGGATTGTATGGCCGTGGTGTTTGGGAAATCCCTTTGCCTTGTATTACCGACCGGGGTGATTTAACGTTAACTACAAACGAAACATGGACAGAAGATACAAGGATTGGAGGTATAGTAACCATTGAGCAAAATGTGGAATTAAACATTCTTAATACAACAATTTCCTTTGGTGATGACGCCAAAATCATTGTAAAGCCCGGCGCCAAACTCATTATAGATGGTGCAACCCTTACCAATGCCTGCAGCGAAATGTGGCCCGGCATCGAAGTTTGGGGCAACAGCAATGCCCACCAATACCCCGATGCCAACGGTAACTTCCAGCAAGGTTATGTGGAGTTGAGAAATGGTGCAGTAATTGAAAATGCCTGGGAAGCTATCCAACCCTGGAAACCGGATGACTTCCAAAAAACGGGCGGCATTATAGTTGCTAATGGAGCCACTTTTAAAAACAACCGCCGAGCTGTACAGTTTATCAGTTACCAAAACTTTGACCCACAAACCGGCGATCCAAAGCCAAACCAATGTGTATTCAAAAACTGCACCTTTGAAACAAATGAAGATTTCGACGAACTGTTTGGGGTAAGCCCTTTCAGTACCTTTGGTACTGTAAATTAATTACCACTTGTTTTTATGGTTTAATTGTATAATTCCAATCGTCTCCATGGAATTCATGTTTACTAAGGTTTATTTTATCAAAATCCTCTTTGGATATTTTAATACCAGTTTCATATATTTC
>JAJRQZ010000099.1 GCA_024279935.1 Bacteroidota bacterium | reverse complement strand
GAACATGCCGCTTATCTTTTTAACTTCTGTCATGCGCTCGCGTTCGGAGCGGTTTTTTGCCCATTTTACATAATCTTCGACCTTTTCTTTTTGTTGGGGGGTTGTTAAGCTCGTTATCAGTTCGTGCTCCGGGGCCAAAACCATAAAGCTTGCACCGAACAGGGTATCCGGGCGGGTGGTAAAGACTTCGATGATTTCGTTGTGGTCTTTGACGTTGGAATAAACCGAGGCTCCCTCGCTCCTGCCTATCCAGTTTTTCTGCGATTCTTTTAACGCGTCCGTCCAGTCGATGGTGTCGAGACCGTCGAGGAGTCGTTGGGAATAGGCAGTAATTCTCAACAGCCATTGTTTCATCAGCTTACGTTCGACAGGATGACCGCCTCGCTCTGATAAGCCTTCTTTAACTTCATCGTTGGCCAATACCGTTCCAAGGGCGGGGCACCAGTTTACAACGGTATTCTTTAAATAAGCAAGGCGATAGTTCATAAGTATGTTTTGCTGTTCAGCTTCCGTATAGGAATTCCACTGATTTGCGCTAAACTCCTCCGGATCGTCGCAGGCCGCTTTTACTTTGTCATTTCCGTTTTTCGCAAATTCCCCAACCAACAAATCAATTGCCCTCGCCTTGTCGGCAGATTTATCATACCAAGAGTTAAATAGTTGAATGAATGTCCACTGGGTCCATTTATAATAATCCGGGTCACTGGTCCTGACTTCCCTGTCCCAGTCGAACGAAAAACCTATCCGATCCAGTTGGCGGCGATATCGTTTTATGTTTTTTTCTGTTGTTACCTCCGGATGGGTGCCGGTTTGTATGGCATATTGTTCGGCCGGGAGCCCATAAGCATCGTAACCCATCGGGTGAAGAACGTTAAATCCCTTGTGGCGTTTAAAGCGCGCATAAATATCGGAGGCAATGTACCCGAGAGGGTGACCCACGTGAAGTCCGGCTCCCGAAGGATAGGGAAACATGTCGAGCACATAATATTTGGGCTTGCCCGATGCTGTTTCAGCCTTAAATACTTTATTGTCGGCCCAATATTGCTGCCATTTCTTTTCTATGGTAT
Organism: Bacteroidota bacterium; assembly: GCA_024279935.1. Taxonomy (GTDB): domain Bacteria; phylum Bacteroidota; class Bacteroidia; order Bacteroidales; family F082; genus BM524. Next base: position 8,773 of record JAJRQZ010000099.1, on the reverse strand, counting down.
TGAAATCGTATGCCATTTTTTATTTCCTGTTTACAATGTATTATATGTTTAGTGCCAATATCTTTCCCGAAGTCATCCATTTTGATTTAAAATAAGACCCGGGCCATCGGTCAAATTTCCTCGAAGGGGATGTCCATCAACGGAAATGCTTCCCAGCCAACGAAGTCGAAATGCCACCATTCCGAAGCATAAACCTTAAAACCATGTTTTTGCATTGTTGTGATAAGGAAATCGCGGTTTTTTGCCACGTTTTCCGGCAAATCCATATAATCGGGATGGGCAGCTTCCGTAAAGTCATCGTAGCCAGTTGGCATTTGGATTTCCTCACCTGTTTCCAGGTCCACTATGCTTATGTCGAGCGCAGCGCCCCTGTTGTGCCTCGATCCCGACCACGGAGATGCAACATAGGAGGTGTCTTTGTAAATTTCGTAAAACAAGACCGTTGCTGAGTATGGCCTATATGCATCAAAAACTTTTATTGACAGGTTACGCTTCGCCAATTCTTTCTGAACTATTGTAAGCGCCTCGGCCACAGGCCATCGGGCAAATGCCTTAGCCTGGGCATAAACCTGCTGGCCGGTAAAATTGTTAGTTGTCGCATATCGGATATCCAAAATTATCCCTGGAACAAAATCTTCCAGGTCAACTAATTCGAAGTTCGGGTTTTCGTCCACTTGAGCCTTGTATTCATGTATATCACCTACAATGTTTAATTTATCGTTATAAACATTGGTTTGCGGTGCAAAAGAACAGTTGAAAACAAGTATGCCGATGAGCGTAATTATCTGGCGCATAATTAAATTTTAAATTTGCTGCGAAAATAAACATTTGTTGAATTTAAGTTTACGGATTTTTATAATTTAGCAATATATGATGAAATCGAAAAGCAGTTCGCAGCAAAGGCGCCTAAACGGTGCTTATTTTACTTCGGTGATAAGCATAAGCCTGGTATTGTTCACCTTGGGCTTTTTAGGTCTTATATTATTGTATGCCAATAACTTATCAAAATATATAAAAGAGAATATAGGTTTTGAGATCGTTATGGGGAACAGTGTGAAGGAAGCAGATATAATCAAGCTTCAAAAGCATCTCGACACTAAGGATTTTGTTAAGTCAACGGAATATATTACTCCGGAAGAAGCATCAAGGCGTTTAAGAGAGATCTTGGGCGACGACTTCGTAAGCTTTATGAGCGATGACGACAATCCGTTATTGCCCTCCATTGACCTTAGGTTCAATGCCGAATGGGCAAACAACGACAGTTTGGCGGTAATTGAAAATTATATCATGCAAGACGTGAACGTAAAGGAGGTTTATTATCAAAAATCGCTTGTGAGCATGATAAACAAAAACCTGCGGAAAATCAGCCTGGTCATGTTTGGTTTTAGTTTATTGCTGTTGATGATTGCCATCGCCCTTATAAACAACACCATCCGACTTTCGGTTTATTCCAGGCGATTTATTATAAGAAGCATGCAATTAGTAGGGGCAACTGAAAGCTTTATTCGCAAACCCTTTGTGATCAAAGGGGTATTACAGGGTGCAATAAGTGCCGCGCTGGCCATATTGCTCTTGCTCGGCATTATAGAAACCTTACGGGAAAACATCCCTGAACTTAAGCTGCTGTCTTCAAATATTGCTCTTGTTTTCCTGTTTGGCGCAATACTTACCGGGGGAATAATTCTCGGTGCATTTTCTACGTCAATGGCCGTGGGAAAATATCTGCGAATGGATTCGGACAAATTATATGCTTAGTTATCATAAGAATTGTTAATTAAAATTACTGTAAAAAAGCCTGTTAAAGGATTTTCATTTATTTTTGGCAAAAATTAACGACAATGGCACATATTAAAGATAATGAAAACGACAAAGGTTTTGTTTTCAATCGCGAGAATTATAAATTGCTATTAATAGGTTTGGCGCTTTTAGTTGTCGGATTCGTGTTAATGGCCGGTGGCGGCAGCGACGACCCCAACGTTTTCAACTATTCCCTTTTTAATTTCCAAAGGCTTACCCTTGCCCCCATATTGATAATCGCCGGCTTTGTGGTTGAGTTTTTCGCTATAATGAAACGTCCTAAATAGGGCGTGTTTTTAAAATTTATTTTTTATGAGTTGGATCGAAGCCTTAATTTTGGCCATAGTTGAAGGCATAACCGAGTTTTTGCCTGTTTCCTCAACAGGGCACATGATACTTGCCGAAGGCGTAATGGGAATGAAAAGCAATGATTTTGTACAAGCTTTTATTATCAACATACAGTTTGGTGCCATTCTATCGGTCGTTGTATTATATTGGAAACGGTTTTTTCAAAGCCTTAAGTTTTATTATAAACTCTTCGTGGCCTTTTTGCCGGCAGCATTTTTCGGTTTGTTGCTGAGCGATTATATCGACATGCTGCTCGAAAGCATTTATGTGGTTGCCGTGATGCTTATACTGGGAGGCGTCGTTCTGTTGTTTATCGATAAATGGTTTAACAAACCATCTGATGACCAAGAAGTTACTTATCCCAAAGCCTTAAAAATAGGGTTTTTCCAGGTTATTGCAATGATTCCCGGCGTATCGCGCTCAGCAGCCACAATTATAGGCGGAATGACCCAAAAACTGGACAGAAAAACCGCCGCGGAGTTTTCGTTCTTCCTTGCTGTCCCAACTATGTTGGCAGCAGCGGGTTATAAGCTCTTGAAAAATTATAGTGCCATAACTGTAGATAATATCGGCATTTTGATTTTTGGTAATGTTGTGGCTTTCATTGTTGCCATGATAGCGATAAAATCATTTATAAGCTTCTTGACAAAGCACGGTTTTAAAGTGTTTGGCTGGTATAGGATAGTGGTTGGGCTTACGATACTTCTACTGTACTTGCTGGGCGTTGACTTAAGTATTTCCTGATGCACTTTGATTTTGTCAACGGTGAGATGCTGCTTATCGACAAGCCCCATGAATGGACTTCTTTCGATGTCGTAAAGCATCTCAGGGGATTCCTGCGCAAAGTTTACGGCCTTAAAAAACTCAAGGTCGGCCATGCCGGAACCCTCGACCCGCTTGCGACCGGATTGTTGATAATCTGTACCGGGAAGCTCACAAAAAAGATCGATGAATATCAAGGTATGGATAAAAGTTATGTGGGAAGCATGCACTTTGGCGCAACAACGCCATCCTATGACAAAGAAACCGAAATCGACAGGGAATTCGATGTTTCCGATATTAGCGAAGAGGATATTCTTGATGCGGCCAAAAACTTCGTGGGCGAAATTGATCAGATACCGCCCATTTATTCGGCCGTTAAGGTCGATGGGAAGAGGGCCTTCGATTATGCCAGGAACAACAAGGCCCTCAAATTGAAACCCAGGAAGGTTATGATAAACAATTTTGATATAATAAACATTGACCTTCCAAGCATCAACTTTGCAATTGACTGTGCCAAAGGCACATACATAAGAAGCCTTGCGCGCGACTTTGGTGAGGCGCTTGGCAAGGGAGCCTTTCTGACCGAACTTCGCAGAACCCGAATCGGTGAATTTAAAGTTAGCGACGCCTATGGTTTGGAAGGATTCAAGAAAGCCGTGTTGGATCGGCTTGCCTGAGGCCTCATGTGCCCACCAGGGCCAAAGTTTCCTTTTTTATGTTGTTGAACCTATGGTTGGACAGCCGTAGCTTTTTTAGAATTCCGAAGTCTTTTTTAAGTTGTCTGCATAAAACTACCCCCTGATCCAGCAAGTATCTCTTTTCGCTTTTTCGAAGCGAGGCAAGCGAGGTTACAGGATGATAACCAGACCTGTCAATCCAATCTTTTAGGCTGTTGCCGATGGGATAATCCCATGAAACAACCTTGAGTCCGACACATTTCCCGAAATTAACTGCGTCTTCGGTAAAACGGGTGTTCGTAACAATCATCCCTATATGGATTTTGTCGCCGCCATCTTCCTCCTCCCATTTACGGCTTACGTCAAGGAAGCGCGATTGTATATAAAGAGCCACTTTCACATCGCTTTTCGTCCTGCTGTCGCCGTGGAACTTACACTCGACCATATATTTTTTATTCCCCTTTTGGGCAACAACGTCCACTTCGTGCCGAACACACTTTCCCTGGACGAACACCGCTGCTTCTGCATCATAACCATCGGCCTCGAAAAGTTTTGCGACAAAGCGTTCAAAAGGATAACCGCTTGGTCCCAGTTCCATTATGGCCTTTTTCAGCCTATAACGGCCTGCTATTTTATGTGAATGCTTTCGGAGAAGGGAATATGCGATCCTATAAATCTTCTTGGTGCTTATGCCTTCAAAAAGCAGCGGTTCCATCTTCCGGATAATGTTGTTGATCTCACCTTCTGAAGCCCCAGAGTTTCCAAGAGCCTTCCTGAGCTTTTCAATATCGAAGACAACAATTTCACCATTACCTTTCCTGACTTTTATGTTGACCTCTTCCATCATCGCATAAATCCGATAAGCTTTTCGTAATCGGATGAATCCATAGAATGAAACATTCCCGAAACTTTGTTTTTGTTGTATTGGGCCAACAGTCTTGCCGCATCATCATCATTAAGCCCGATGTCGGTCAAACTTGTGGGCGAAAGCAATTTCTTAAATACTTTTTCCAGTTGCGAAATGGAATCATCAACGGTTTCGGCGTCAAACAGGGCTTTGCCCATTTTAAGGATTCGTTCCGGGATTCTGTTGCTTTGGAGCTTTAACCATGCCGGATAGGCAATGCTTAGGGTGGCTCCGTGGGCAGTGTCGAAGAGCAGGGATATTTCATGGCCCATTGAATGAGCCCCCCAGTCGCCACTTTGTTTCCCGTACATCGTTATCCCGTTAAGGGCTAAGGTAGCATCCAGCATAATCGACTCCCTCAGAGAGTAATCGTGCAGATTATCAAGCAGTTGATGCCCATGATTTAAAGCATCCCTGATAATGGCAAATGTCATGTCGTCGATAACCGTTGGTTCTCCTTTCCCAAAATACGCCTCCAAAGCATGTGCTATTAGGTCCACTATACCGTAAGAAGTATAGTTTTTAGGGACCGTAAGGGTATAGGACGGGTCCAAGAACGATTCGGCAGGGAAGTTCAAAGGATGACCCCATCCGACTTTTTGTCCTGTTTCGTGATTTTGGAGCACGGCGGCGGCATTCATCTCCGTTCCCGTAGCGGCTAATGTAAGCACGTTTATCAAGGGTGTTTTTTTGCTAATGGGTTGCTGCGATGTGATTATCAACCACGGATCAACATTATTGGCTATCCCAAGGCCAACCATTTTTGCGGTGTCGATAACGCTTCCTCCCCCAAGGGCAACAATCAAATCGACCTTGTTTTTCAGCCCAAGCCCCATTGCTTTGCGGGCATCATCTACAAGCGGGTTGGGTTTAATGCCGCCATATTCAAAAACCTCGGCTCCGGCATTGATCATTTGTGATTTTACCTTGTCGTAATAGCCATATCTTTTTACTGAACCTTTGCCGTAAATAAATAAGACTTTCTTGCCATAGGCAGAAACCGATTCGCCCAGGTTGTTTACCACATCTTTTCCAAAGTGCAGTTTTACAGGATTATATGCTACAAAATTTTCCATTTATTTATTTTTAAAAGTTTTATGACAAGAATAGGACAGCCACAACAGATATATTGCCAACCCCAATGTCCTTATCCAAAAACAATGGGTGTTTTCATTTTCATCTTTTTCGCATCAAGCACACCCAAATTCTTGCCGGGTCGGACTTGTCGTTTCCGAAATGGCTGGCCCTTATTGCCAAAACTTTGAAAAACGGCTCAATTCCGGCAACAATCTCGCAAGCCGTGCGTAATGGAGGGCCGGGGTCGGTCTTGATGCCGTCGGCATTTCCTATCAGAGAGAGCCACAGGCCGTTGTTAGTTAAAGCTCCCGCAATTTTCCCCGCAAGCATTTTTCTTTCGCTTAAATTATCGGCTCCATGAAAAACACCTCTGTCAAAGACAAATCCATATTCCTCTTTCGGCAAGTCCTTGGTTAAAAAGTCGAACACCTTGAATTTTACCTCTGTTTTTTGCCCTTCCGCATTCTTTTCAGCCATTTCAATGGCAATAGGCGATACGTCGATGGCCGTTGTGTCAAAGCCGTTTTGGCTTAAGCATATTGAATCAACACCAGTTCCACAGCCTATTTCAAGTGCTTTGCAAGGTTTTATCGGCCAATTGTCGATCATTTCCACCAAATTGAAATCAGGTTCGGAATGCACCCAAGGCATAAAGCCGTTTTCGTAATGATTTATAAATCTTTCTTGTGATCCCATCAGTTTTTTATTTATTCACGAAAATATGAATAAAACAAATCAATTTGCAAGATTAACAAAAGTTAAGGCCTCAGTAAATTTATCAGGGAAATCAAACTATTTAACACGCTTAAATGAAGAGTACTGCCAATATCATTATAAAGTACTGTTTTAGAATCGGGACCATTCGGTCAGCTCATACTTCATGTTTTTCGGACAAGCTGAATTTCTCGGGATGTTTGGCGTTTTTATCCCGGTAGAAATCCATTATCTTTCCCATATCGGCATCAATGTCGCCGCTGGTCTTAAGTGGTTTGCCCATACCAACAATACGGTGCTTATAGTCGATAAAGGAAAGCAAGATAGGGACATTTGCCTTGTGGGCGATAAAATAGAAGCCCTTTTTCCAGTCTTTGGACAGTTTACGTGTACCTTCGGGGGTTACGGCAATATATATCCTGTTGTATTCGTCGAAGAGGTCCGCTACCACATCAACGGTATTCCTGCTTTTCTTCCTGTCAACAGGAACACCGCCCAATTTGTCCAAAATTGGGCCGAGAGGCCAGAAATAGAGTTCTTTTTTAATTAAGAACCTAATAGGGATTTTTGCGATCCAGGCATATAAACGACCAATTGGAAAGTCCCAATTACTAGTATGCGGCGCAACCAGCAACACTGCCTTGTCGATATCAGGCGGAGCCTCGTCAACGGCTTTCCACCTGATAAGCCAAAAAATAAATCGGGATAAATTTCTCATCACGGAATATCAATAATAACCAGATGATTTTTTCGCCTCCTTATAATACACTTTGTTGTTTTGGAAAAGCGCATAGCTCAAGGAAAAATAAAACACATTTGCCTTATATCCTTTATAGGGCATAAGCACCTCGCCACCAACAGTTTCCGTAAATCCTTCGTTGAAGAAGCTTGTGAAATAGTATTTAAACTTGAAACTAAGGCCATAAGGGAACTGGATTCCTGCAAAAACCGTATTATAAAAACTTGGTGTCCTGCTTGAGAACCAAGTGCTTATTTTAGCATCTTGCTTTGTCCCGTCGATGAATGTCTTTTCCTTATAGTGAAACGGGAACTCAATTTCGTAACCTCCATAAAGGAATAATTTGTTCAGGTTACCTATTTTTATGCCAACGGGGATTCCAAAATTATAATTCCTGTATTTTTTCTTAATGCCTGAATTGTCAGCATCGGTATTGCCATTTATGAAACCAACATTTCTAATGCTGCCTCCGGCGATTAATCCAAAGTATTTGTTAAAATCGAAGTTACCGTAAACCTGTACGTTAAAAACAGGGGAAAACCTCACTATGTTATCGGGGTTTATGCCATTGTTGTCGATATTGGCAAAAGAAAAAATCATTTCACCGCCTGATGTGGTGTACGAATGTGTTTGTGCATTTAAACTGCTCGTCATCAGCGAAATAACGAGCGCTGCTACTAAAGTTTTAAAATTCATAATAATTTAATTTTTATAATTTATCCAAATGAACGTCCATTTGAGGAAACGGAATACTAAGGTTGTATTTGCCAGCAGTTTTATAGAATTTTTCGTTCATGCTGAAGAAAACGCCCCAATAATCCTCGCCTTTTACCCATACCCTCACGGTGATATTAACGGAACTGTCGGCTAAAGCCCCCAAAGCAACAAAAGGCTCGGGGTCGGCAAGTATTCTTTTGTCTTCTTTTATCAAGCCTAAAATCATTTCCTTGGCCGTATCGTAACTGTTGCCATAAGCAATGCCGAAACTCCAGTCAACACGACGGGTTTCCTTTTTGCTAAAGTTTGTGAGGGAGGCAGTTGCTAGTCCGCCATTAGGTATTATTACAACTTTGTTGTCGGGAGTGGTAAGGGTTGTTACAAAAATCTCGATGGCATTGACAACACCCATATACCCTTGAGCCTCAATATAATCCCCAACTTTATAAGGTTTAAATAGTAGTATCATGACGCCCCCGGCAAAATTTTGAAGTGTTCCCTGCAAAGCCAGGCCAACAGCCAAACCGGCCGCACCTAGAACTGCGACGAAAGAAACCATTTCAATACCCGCCGTTGTTAAGACGATAATAAACAACAACAGCTTAAGTACGATGTTTACAAGGCTTTTTAAGAAACCCCTCAGTGACGGGTCGGTTTTGCTGTTTTCCATTATTTTGTGGATACGCTTTGTTATGAAGCTTATTATCCACAAACCGATAACTAAAATTACAAGGGCGCCAACAAGCCTCAACCCGTATTCAACACCAATATTATAAAGATAATTTAAGGTTTTCTGAATGCTTTCAGTAAGGGGAGCATTTTCCATATCAGAAGTTTTAATTAAAATATATTATTTATTGATGCAAATGTAATAAATATGTGGTAGGTTTGAAAGAGGGGGGAATGGTGCAATGGTGCAATGGTACAATGGTGCAATGGTGCAATGATACAATGATGCAATGGTGCAATGGTGCAATGGTACAATGGTGCAATGATACAATGATGCAATGGTACAATGGTGCAATGGTACAATGG
>JAJRQZ010000098.1 GCA_024279935.1 Bacteroidota bacterium | reverse complement strand
TATTGGAAGGGCTAAATTCTAAAATACAACTTGCTAAAAAAAGAGCTAGGGGATACGGAAATATAAACAATTTTATCAATATGATTTACTTTACATGTGGCAAACTGAAATTTGATTACCCACTATATTTGACATAGAGCCCAAAAATTGTAACAAAACGGATAGCTAACCAATTAGCTAATATTCTTCTCTACTGCTGAGTAGTAACGAAATTTTAATCAATAGCACTTTATACGATTTCTTTTATGTAAATGCCCCAGCTTTACTTTTTCCTCGTTTAAGAGCTTATATTTCAACATTGACAAATTTGTCAGGAAATGCGACCATTACTTTGCCAACATTGAACTTGACAAGTATTGGTGAAGAACTTAAAAAAGAATACCGTAACTGTTAAGTAGTTCATTAACATACACATTAGCAAATACATGCAAATACACAAAAAATTGTTATAAGTCTGATAATCAGCAATTAGCGGCTTTGTGGCTGTGCGGGAGGCAAAAGTTGCAATAAATATTGGCAAATTAACTTAAGATATAGTCAACAATATTCTTTAAGTCGTACCTTTTGGTAGCATCTATTTTCTTGATGCCTATAATATTGTTTGCTTTTCCGTACCTTTGGTAAGAAGCCCAGATATGCTCAACATACCAAGCCGGCACCTTCCCCCATCTGTGGTCGCGTTTTTTCCGGTTCTTAAAGGTCTGTTTGTCGATGCCCAGGAAAATTTTTTTATTGTATGATTTTGTCAGCTCGTCACTATAAAAGGCGAATAAGCCTTCCGAAAAAACTATATCGTTGTTCGTAGATTCCCTCTTGACGGCATTTAAGAACATTTCATGGTTTATGGAGGAAGGGTGCTCCCAGTCGGTTAGGCCGTTCACCAAAGGAATCTTGCTTTCGGGAATAATGAAATCGTCCTGGCAAAGGATCTTAACCTTATATTGACTCTCCAATTCGATTTTAAGCAAGTTGGCAAGGCTTGATTTCCCCGCGTTGCTGATTCCGCCGATTCCTATTATCATCTTGTGGGGGTTAATCGTTTGCTTTGTCTTTTAAAAGAGGCACGAAACTGAAATCGCCGAAATATTCCTTGATGATTTCTCCGTCGGCTTGCTTGGTGATTCTGATCATCGATTGTATCCTGCCGCTCCCGAAAGGAACTACCATTATCCCGCCCGGTTTTAGCTGATCGAGCAAAGCTTCGGCAATTTCGGGTGCGGCGGCGGTAATTACTATTCTGTCGAAGGGGGCAAATGCCTTTAGCCCTTTGTTTCCGTCCCCATAAAAAACTTTTGCCTGATAGCCTATCTTTTTCAAGAAGTCCCTTGTTTTGACAAAAAGCTTTTTTTGCCGTTCAACACTGAAGACTTTGGCGCCCATTTCTTCCAGCACACAAGCCTGATATCCGGATCCGGTACCAATCTCCAAAACTTTTGTCCCTTTCTTTATTTTCAGGAGCTCCGATTGGACCGCCACGGTATAAGGTTGCGAGATAGTCTGCCCGGAACCTATGGGGAAAGGCTTGTCGTTATATGCAAACTCAAGAAAGGAGGAGTCCAGGAATAAGTGCCTTGGTATCTTGTTGATTGCAGATAAAACCCCCTCGTCGGAAATGCCTTTGCTCCTAATGCTGTTCACCAGCTTCTGGCGCATTCCCTTATGTTTATAACTGTCAACCATCAACAAATAAAAAAAATCTTAAATCCAAATTAATATTCGGCTAAATTAATAATATTGATGTCAATAAAAATTACCTTTGCCCAAATTTTTCATTATGATAAGAATAGGAGTCCTGGGAGCTGGTCATTTAGGGAAAATCCATATAAAGTGCATTAAGCAAATACCAGGATATCAGTTGGTTGGGTTCTACGACCCGGATACCGAAAATGCAAGGAAAGTGGAAAATGAACTTGGTTTGAAAAGTTTCCCCGATACCGATTCCTTGATTGACGTTTGCGATGTGATCGATATAGTAACGCCAACCGTCTCTCATTATGATTGTGCGGCCGCGGCAATCAAAAAGTCGAAGCATGTATTTATAGAGAAACCAGTTGTTTCCACGCCCGGGGAGGCTCGCAAACTTATATTGCTGGCCGAAGAGGCAAGTGTGAAAGTACAGGTTGGCCATGTTGAAAGGTTTAACCCTGCCTTTACCGCTGTCATCAACGAGATAAACAACCCGATGTTCATAGAAGCACATCGCCTGGCCGAATTCAACCCCAGGGGAACCGATGTGCCGGTGGTGCTGGATTTGATGATACATGATATCGACATTGTTTTAAGCGTTGTGAAATCCAATATAAGGAAAGTGCATGCCAGCGGCGTAAACGTGGTCAGCGATACGCCCGACATAGCAAATGCACGGCTTGAATTCGATAACGGTGCTGTTGCCAACCTTACCGCTAGCCGTATTTCATTGAAAAACATGCGTAAAACCCGTTTCTTTCAAAGAGATGCATACATAAGCGTTGATTTTCTGGAAAAAGTTGCCGAAGTGGTAAAAATGAATGAGCTGGATGAAATTCCCGGGGATCCCTTCGCCATGATACTAGACCTGGGTGAAAACAAAAAGAAAAGGCAAATAATCTTTGATAAACCCGAGGTGAAGGAAATTAATGCCATAGCGGAGGAACTTAGGAGCTTTAAAAATTCCGTCGTTAACAACCTGACACCGCCGGTATCCATTCAGGATGGCTATTATGCACTAGATGTCGCACATAAAGTGCTCGAGAAAATATATACGAATTCCAACGGTATTTAATAATTAATTAACAATTGCAATAACATTTATAATTCATCGTTAATGATAAAATTGTTGATACGATTGGCTAGATTTTTACAATTCCATAATTCTTTCTTTTGGGTACTAATTGTTTTTAGTATTGTATTAAACTCGTGCAATAAGTTCGACGGCGATGTTAGCGTGCCCGCGTTTATACAGATCGATACTGTTTTTTTTAACACCGATGTTGCTGTACAGGGCGAGAGCTCGCATGAGATATCCGATGTTTGGGTTTATGTTGACGACCAGCAGATGGGGGTTTTTGAGCTGCCTGCCAAGTTTCCGCTATTGTTTAACGGCAAGCATAGGCTTGAAATACGCCCTGGGATCAAAGTAAACGGTATCTCAAGTACACGTGCGCCGTATCCGCTGATGAAACCGGTAGTCATCGATGATTTTGAATTCTTTCCCGATAGCGTCCAAAGGTTAAATTCCCTTACATTTAGTTATTACAGCAATGTTACTTTTGCCTGGATCGAAAGTTTTGAAAATACTAATTTGACAATTCAGGAAACGCAAAGCAGTGATACCGCCATAAAGCTTACGAGCCCGGCAAACAACCCCGAGGCTTATTTGAGCAGCACCTCCTCCTATTCGGGGCAAATAAATTTAACAGTTGAGAAACCATATTATAATGCATGGTCTTACTACTCTTATGAATTGCCCGGCCTGGAGTCGCCGGTGCTGCTGGAGATGGATTTCAAAACCGACAACTATGTGACAGTGGGTTTGTTCGTTCATGCCGAAGGTGGCTATAAGCCTGTGCCGCTGGTAGTTCTAAACCACTCAGATGAATGGAACCATATATATATAAACTTTACGCCGACCGTAGGCCTAAATCCTTTTGCAATCAACTTTAAGGTGTTCTTTGAGGCTGGCCTGGAAAACGGGAAGACAAAATCGAATATCTATTTCGATAACATCAAATTAATTTACAGAGACGACAACTAATATGAATAGAAGGTTACAGGTAACAAAATATGTAATACTTGACTGGCTGGCCGCTTTAATTGCCTGGAGCTTGTTTTATTTCTTCAGGAAACAATGGGAGGTGCCTGATTTGCTACAGCATATCGACCTGATCTTCGACGACCGCCAGTTTTGGCTTGGAATCGTCACAGTGCCGTTTATGTGGCTGATGTTATATGTTATGATAGGAGCCTATAGGCGTATATATCGAAAAGCCCGCTTAAAGGAACTTGGTCAAACGATAATAATCACCCTCATCGGGGTTACCATTATATTCTTTGTCTTGATTCTTGACGATATAATCCTGACATATCGTTCATATTACCAGTCGTTCCTGACATTGTTCGCCTTGCATTTCTTCTTTACGTATTTTTTCAGGTTAGTCTTGACATCCATCACTGTGAGGAAAATACATTCCGGTGCGATGGGTTTCAACACAGTGATTATCGGAAGTAACGGCAATGCCCTGAAGACCTATAACGATATCATCAACCAGGAAATACCGTCCGGTAATAAATTTGTCGGGTTTGTGAACGTCCGCGACCGCAAGCACTTTAAGGTGGGAAAATTCATCCCCCATCTTGGCTCGTATAGCCAACTAAACCAGGTTCTTAAAGATTATGAAGTAGAAGAGGTCATTATTGCCATAGAGCGTTCGGAAGTGGATACCATAGAACGGATCATCATAGAGCTTGAGGAAGCAAATATAATTATCAAGGTAATACCCTTGATGCAGGATATTGTGTTCGGTTCCGTAAAAGTATCAGGGATTTTCCATACCCCCCTGATTGAGATTTCCCCTGATTTGATGCCTGCCTGGCAGCAGTCGCTAAAAAGGGGCATCGATATAGTGGCATCTATGCTCGCGATATTGATATTGGCGCCGTTTTATGTTTTTACGGCCATAGGAGTGCGTTTGTCCTCGCCCGGCCCCATATTGTTTGCCCAGGAAAGGGTAGGGCGCAGGGGAAAGCCATTTACGATGTATAAATTCAGGTCGATGTATTCCGATGCGGAGAAGTTCGGCCCCCAGCTGTCCTCGGACGATGACCCCAGAATAACGCCTTTTGGCAGGTTTCTCCGCAAAGTAAGACTAGATGAGATCCCACAGTTCTTCACTGTCCTTAAAGGGCAGATGTCGCTTGTGGGACCCCGCCCGGAAAGGCAGTATTATATCGACAAGCTGCTCAAGCGGGCCCCGCATTATCGTTTGCTCATGAAGGTTAAACCTGGCATAACATCTTGGGGCCAAGTTAAATGGGGATATGCTTCCAACCTTGATGAAATGGTCGAACGCCTGAAATACGATATCCTTTATATCGAGAACATGTCGCTGGCCATGGATTTCAAGATTATTATTTATACCGTTTTGATAGTCATTCAGGGGCGTGGCAAATAGGGTAGGCCTTTTCGTCAGCCTTCATTCATTGACCTCTAAAGTTTCCCCAGCTCAATTAACCTGACAATAACCTCCAGTTGCCGGTCATCACCTTCGGGATCATAAGTCGATTTAAGGTTGTATCCCCACAACCTTGCAAAGGTCTGATAAAAAAAAGCAGTAAACTTGCCCCTAAGTTCCTGGACAAGGGCGTATGATGTATTCCCTGTCTCTCGGTCTATAAGCTTTATCAGTATTAAACCTTGTGAAAAAGTGAGATCTTTCAACTGACCTCCGTACTCCTCGTTGATTTCCTTTTCTGCCTGCTTCATTATTTTCCGCCTTTGCCTGTCATTTTGGGCATTTTTTAATATTCGTTCATATTCATTTAGTTTTTGTCCGGCCAACTTGGCATAGGGCAGTACTTTCTTCACGTTCCTCACATATCGGCTGAGCCTTTTCTTCCCTCTTTTTGACTTGGGATACTTCAATAATAAAACCTCTACTTCGTCAAGCGTGATGTTGGCAATGGTGTCCCCGTCAAGAACAATGGCCCTTACTATCCTGCTGCCTTCGTTCTGCGAAAAAGCAATAGTAGAGATACATAACAAGCCTATGAGGGATATTAATTTCATTAACGCAAATAACGTGAAAATCACAACAAAATTGCAATTTTTGTATTTGCGGACAATGAGCATGGAAATGACGGGTGGATTTATACCGTGACTTGACAATACAAAACCAATATCAATTCCGGTCGGGCTTTTAACCCGAAATTATTTATCTTTACAAAGTGTTTATATCAAATATTTGTTTTACAATATTTTATAAAACTTTCAGAATGTTTTCGGAATATAAATTTAATAAATTTAGCATGAAAAAGAATAGTTGGGTTAAAATTGTATTTAGTTTATTGCTTTTGCTGATGATGTTGTCCTCTTGTTCGCAACATGAGAAAAAATCCGGGAAAGAGAAGAATTTGCCAAATATATTGTTCATACCTGTTGACGACCTCAGGACCGAATTAGGAGTTTATGGCAATACGACCATCAAAACCCCCAATATCGACAACTTGGCCGAACAAGGAGTAACTTTCAACCGAACCTACTGTCAGCAAGCTGTTTGTAATCCTTCCCGTGCCAGCTTGCTCACGGGTCTTCGTCCCGATTCAATACAAGTATGGGACTTGCGCACCGATTTTAGGGATAACGTACCCGACGTAGTTACCCTGCCTCAGTATTTTAAGAAAAACGGATATACAACGATAGGGCTGGGCAAGACTTTTCATAACAATGACCCGGATACTGTTTCCTGGTCGGTGGGTCCGCAACATATCGCAGGTTTCCCTTTCGATCCGGATGCCGTTTATGTTACTGAAGAGAATATCCATATTCAGCAAATGAAAATACAGAAGATGAAAGATGCCGGGATTTCCAGGGTTGACCAGTTGGGTCATTGGTATGTGAAGGCAAATGCCACCGAGATTGCCGATGTGGACGATGATGCCTATTATGACGGCGCCCAAACTACATTGGCAATTGAAATCCTCCAAAGGCTTAAAGAAGAAAAAAAGCCCTTCTTCTTCTCTGTTGGCTATTATCGACCGCATTTACCTTTTAACGCACCAAGGAAATACTGGGATTTATACGACAGAAATGAAATCCCATTGGCTGATAATCAGTTTGTTCCCGAGGGAAGCCCTGCTTACCTCGTACATGGCGAGGCAGAGTTGAGGGGGTATTCCGACAGCCACGACCTGCCGCTGCCTAGCGAAAAACCCTGGGACGAAGACCGTCAACAAGAGATCAAACATGCCTATTATGCAAGTATCTCTTATACTGATGCCCAAATTGGGAGGTTGTTGAACGAATTGAGACGACTGGGTTTGGATAGCAATACAATCATTGTTTTATGGGGCGACCACGGATGGAAGTTGGGTGAGCATAACGGATGGTGCAAGCAAACAAACTATGAAATAGATACACGCGTCCCATTTATTATTAGTGGCGCCGGCGTTAAGGCCAAGGGGAAATATAGTGATGCCCTCACCGAGCTGGTTGACATTTATCCTACACTCTGCGATATGGCAGAGTTGGACATACCTGGGTATTTGCAAGGAAGCAGTATGGCCCCGTTATTGGAAAAACCAGGCCTGGAGTGGAAATCAGCAGCCTTTAGTCAATTTCTCCTGGGGCGTTACGGACGTACCAAGACTATTGAAAGCGAAAGGATGGGTTATGCCATGAGAACCGATAGATATAGATATATAGAATGGTATTACTGGAAGAAAGACGATAAGGAAAGAGGAGCTTTTATTCTTAGCGAACTATTTGATCATAAGACTGATCCTGAGGAAAACATAAATCTGGCAAATAAGCCGGAATATGAGGAAATCGTTAAAATGCTTTCCGAAAAACTGAATAAGGGCTGGAAGTATTCTAAACCGCGACCTTCAATTTAGCAATGCTGGCCTTATTGAACTTTTTCTGTGCATAAGTCAATGAGATATTTAGTTTTTTTGCTTTTCCATCAGAGGGCAGCTCGAACATGGCATCCATAAGGATCGCTTCGATAATAGAACGTAAGCCTCTTGCCCCCAGTTTGAACTCAATTGATTTCTCAACAACGAAATCCAATGCTTTATCGTTGAATTTTATCTCTATCTCATCCATCTCAAATAGTTTGGTAAACTGCTTGACGATGGCATTCTTCGGTTCTGTTAAAATACGCTTGAGTGCCAGTTTGTCCAATGGATTAAGATAACTGAGTATAGGGAGGCGTCCTACGATCTCCGGGATTAGCCCGAACTTTTTTAAATCGGCGGGCGAAATATACTGTAATAAATTATCCTTATCGATATTGTCGTCGTTGACTCCTGCAAATGAATATCCTACGACATTTGCCCGCATCCGCGAAGCTATCGATCTTTCAATTCCCTGAAATGCCCCACCGGCAATAAATAAAATGTCTTTGGTGTTGACGGCAATGAGTTTCTGCTCCGGATGCTTTCGACCTCCCTGTGGTGGCACGCTTACTACCGTTCCTTCAAGTAATTTTAATAAGGCTTGCTGAACACCCTCGCCGGAAACATCCCTGGTAATGGACGGATTGTCGCTTTTTCGCGCAATTTTATCTATTTCATCAATAAAAACAATTCCCCTCTCTGCTGCTTCTACGTCATAATCGGCTGCTTGCAAGAGTTTTGTGAGTATGGTTTCAACATCCTCGCCAACATATCCGGCCTCTGTGATTACGGTTGCATCAGCAATCGCGAAAGGTACGTTGAGCATGCGGGCAATGGTCTTTGCCAACAAGGTCTTGCCTGTCCCTGTTTCGCCAACCAGAACGATATTCGATTTTTCGATCTCAACATCGTTCAGGTCGGTTTCTTGTGTTATTCTTTTATAGTGATTGTAAACAGCAACGGAAAGAACTTTTTTGGCTTCTTCCTGGCCAATAACATAGTTATCAAGGAATTCCTTGATTTCCTTTGGCTTTTTAATCTCGGCAGAGAAGTCCTCGGCATCAAAAGAATTTTTGAGTTCCTCCTTAAGGATAAGATTTGCCTGTTCTATGCAATTATTACATATCTGGGCATGAATACCGGTTACAAGCAACTCTGTCTCAGTTTTTTCCCTACCGCAAAATGCGCAATATTCCTTTTCTTTCTTCTTTGCCATGCCTTATGCTGTTTCTATTTTTTTGCTTTTTTATGTTTTATAAGAACCTCGTCTATCATTCCGTACTCCTTGGCTTCTGTCGAGGTCATCCAATAATCACGATCCGAATCGTTCCAGATTTTCTTATATGTTTGGCCGGAATGATGAGAAATTATTTCGTAAAGTTCTTTCTTTAGTTTTTGAATCTCCCTGGCAGTTATCTCAATGTCAGAGGCTTGTCCTTGCGCTCCTCCCATTGGCTGATGAATTAAAACGCGCGCATGTTTCAATGCAGTGCGTTTTTCCTTAGTTCCCGCACATAACAGAACAGCACCCATGGAGGCCGCCATCCCTGTGCATATTGTGGCAATGTCGGGACTTATGTATTGCATGGTATCGTAAATTCCTAGTCCGGCGTAAACCGATCCCCCGGGTGTGTTCAAGTAGATCTGAATATCGCGCTTCGGATCTATTGACTCCAAGAATAAAAGCTGAGCCTGGATGATATTGGAAACGTAATCATCAATCGGCACGCCTAAAAAAATTATCCTGTCCATCATCAAACGTGAAAACACATCCATCTGGGCTACGTTCATCTGACGCTCCTCAATAATGGTCGGGGATATGTAATTACCGTAGGCCGAGTTGTATTTTTCAAGCGTTAAACTACTGATACTATGTTGTTTAACTGCATAATTCCTGAATTCTTTGCTGCTGTCCATGTCAAATTATTTTGTATTGGATACTATTTCCGAAAATTTCTTCGAATCTACTTCTTTTTCTTTAAACTTGATGCTTTCTTTGAAAAGTGCTATATATTTCTCATCAAGTATATCGTTGTATATGCGTTGGCTTTCCTCTTTATTCGATAATACGGAGTCAATGATACCCTCTATTTGATCGCCCATGGCACCGGCAGGTCCCATTTGCGTGAAATATGCCCTCACTTTATCCCTGAGCTCTTCCTGATCCACTTTAAGCTTGTCAGTATGGGCTGCCATGACCTTGCCATCTATAATTTGCCATTTCATGGTTTTTGCATAACTATCATATTGAGTGTCAAGTTGTTCCTTGCTAATTTTACCTTGGTTGCTTTCCAGTAACCAACGTTTCAAAAAGTCGTCGGGAAGTTTGATGTCTGCCTTTTCGATAAGGGTATTGATAGTGTCGGCCAAGAATTGACGGTCGGTGTCGCGGGTATAATGCTGGCCAAGTTCTTCAACTAATCTGGCCATGAACTCTTCTTCGGTTGTTATCTCGTCGTTAGGGTAAACTTTCTTGAACAAGTCCTCGTTGATCTCGGCTTCCTTCACTAAAATTATTATTTTGATCGTGAATTCGTAATCGCTGTTTGCTGCATCGTTCTCCTCGTGGCCCAAGCCCAGCAGATGTTGAACTTTATGTTCGTCCTTAAAGGCATTCATCGGGTTGAAAACAACTTTGTCTTCAATCTTTTTGCCGACAAATTTCTTTATTGTCGTTTTAAGCTTTATGTCTTTTATATTAAAGAAAGTCGTATTCTCAACACCTCCCTCTATGGCATTTCCTTCCTCGTCAACTTGAACTAGTTTTCCTTGCAGGGAACTGTTTTCCTGAACTGTTTCAGGATATTCTTCTTCCCCAAACCTGACCTTTACGTCATTAACGGCATTTTCGATCATCGTATCGTCAACCTTGATTTTATAATATGGAACCGAAATCTTTTCGTTCAGCTCGATGTTTACTTCGGGGGCTATGGCAATGTCGAAAAAGAAATCAAATTCTTTTTGTGTGTCGAAGTTGATTTGCTTGCTTTTTTCCTCGTTCGGTAGCGGGTAGCCCAGCACATCAATCTTGTTTTCGTTTATGTAATTGTTAAGGCCGTCGGAAACAAGCTTGTTTACTTCTTCCACCAAAACAGTTTTCCCGTACATTTTCTTGATAATGCCCATCGGCACTTTGCCTTGGCGGAAACCAGGCATATTGGCCTTCTTTCTATAATCTTTTAATTGATTATCAACTCTTTCTCTATAATCTGTTTCCGATAGGCTTAATTTTAACAATGCTGTTTGATCAGCTGTTGACTCCTGAGTTACGTTCATGTTTGAAATTATTTTTAAAAACGATACTTTATTATCCGTTATAACGGGAAATGCGATTTTTGTCTTATGTTATATTCATCAAATTTAATTGATGCTTTATTAATTTGCTAAAATAATAAATGGCAAACAAGTTTGCCATCCGATTTCCTAATAATGTGTGATTGATCTGCAATCTTTATTTTATGCGCGGATAGACTTCTCGTCCCTTCCTCCTCAACAGTGCGGATGAAGGGACTTCCCGGCGATAAATGCCTGGATAGACTTCTCGTCCCTTCCTCCTCAACAGTGCGGATGAAGGGACTCGAACCCCCACGCCTCTCGGCACTAGATCCTAAGTCTAGCGCGGCTACCAATTACGCCACATCCGCGTGCTGTGATTTCTCAAAAAATGAGGCTGCAAAGATACTTGTTTTTTTTGTTTGACAATGGAAAATATATATTTTTTCGGCCTCAAGAAAACTTTCGTAAACCGCTCGGTAACAGATGATTGTTGATGTGCCTGAGAAATAATTTATCCTGTTGAAGGCAAACCGGCCCTCAGTCCATAAACCTGGGTGAGTTCAAACTCTTCGATTTGCGGCTAAACCTTCCAATAAGTATAATCTCATGAGTTCCTGAATTATAATTTCTAAATTTACCAGCACCCAGATCGTAGGCATAATTCAGCTCGAAAACATCGCTCAGCCGTACACCAGCCCTGATGACGAAAGATGTTGAAACCCGATATAAAAACCCGATGCTGAAAATGTCCTTATATTGCATATCGGATGAAAGATCAAACATGTCGAGACTCCCGTTGCGGTGATATGCCAGACCCGGGATGAGTTTTATTCCGCTTCCTGCCTTGACGACATATTTTGCGTAAATATGGTTTTGAACAGGGATCTTGAAAATAGTGGCTCTTTTGTTGCTTACAGTGATGTGGTTGCTTGAAATACCTACTGTTAATGCATTATAATTGTATTCAAAACCAAAATCGAAATCGGCATAGGCCTGTCTTTCGTCAGACAACGGGATGTTTTGCTGATCTTCTTCAAAACGAAGCTTCGAGAAATCGAGCTTGCGGAAATATACACCGGCAGCCAGACCGAAATTCAATTGGTGGCCTCCGTTCAAATAGAGTTTATAAGAATATCCCAGCTTAATGTTTTGAGTTAGCTCGGCCCCGACATCCTGATTGTTGATGTTTAATGAAACACCCATGTTTGCATTGTCGAAGAAGGTTGAAGCATGGAGCCATTGCATATTCGGTGCATCTTCCCAGCCTATCCATTGCTGACGCATGCCCATATAGGCATTCAACGAGCTATTGTTTTCGATAGCAGCAGGGTTGATTGCTATAGCATTGATGTTATAATTGCTAAACAACAAATCCGATTGCCCCGAAGCAGCCTTGCCAAGCAACAGCGCAAACAGAATGACGATATATGTTTTTCGGATTTTCAAATTATTTTAGAATTTTCCATTTATAGTTTTTATGTTTTCTTTTCTTCCATGTCCCGATTAGGGTTCATAAACCTTCCCTTTTTAGTGCTTCCGAGACGGGAATTTTATTGCCTTTATAATATGCTGTGATAAAACAGTCTTTATACCCTATGTTTTTAAGCTTTTGTTGAAGTATTTTTGCTCCCGAAAAGCTCAATGCGTTCCCAACTTCATATTTAAACAATCTGCCATTATTGTTCTCATAAATAAGGACCTTTAAGATATTCTCATAAACATTAGTAAATGAGTTAGATAAGTCCTTTTGTGCCGAGCTGCTGCTGATTTGTACCCTATAAAATAAATCCGGCTCAATAAGGTCGTCGTCTGATTCAAGGGAGGTTTCGTCCTCTGTTGGGCCGGAGGTTACACTGGCCTTGCTTCCCAGGATCTCCAGAACCTTAAAAGTGGTTCTCCTGTTGGCTTGGTGCTCCTCGTCGGTTTGGGCGTTTTTAATCAACAACCGACTCTCGCCATAGCCTTTGGCAATCAAACGGCTCCTGTTAATCCCCTTCATCACCAAATAATCGACAACAGATTGCGCACGTGCTGCGGAGAGTTTCAGATTATAGGCATCGCTACCTATCTCATCGGTATGGGCACTGATTTGAACAACAACTGCCGGGGTTTCAATAAGCATGCTGGCAAGCTTGTCAATTTCTATCTTGGAAGTTTCCCTAAGCTTCGACTTATTGAAATCGTAATAAATATTGCTCAAGACTATTTCGCTTTTTATCTGTATCCTCATTAGCTCAAAATCCATATCATAGCCGTTCTCTTTCCGGAAAACCTTAGCGATATCCACCTTAGGCAGCTTGCAAACCCTGGATTCAGAGAAGTACCCATCCCTGGAAGTCCTTATAGTGTAAATTGTGTTCGGTTTTAGCCCGTCAAAGCTATAAATACCGTCCGTGTCGGAAAAAGCCCAGTTGGAGAAGCCTGCCTTATTGTATATCTCAACTTTTACACCACCCATGGGCTTCGATGTTTCCTTATTTGTTATATAGCCTTTTATGGCGCATGGATATTGCGTTCTCGAAAGGTGGAAATCTATTGTCTTTTGTGGTGGCGGAGAAAAGAGGATGTCTTTATTTCTGGTATCAACTGATTTGTAATCAGTGTAATATCCATCTTTGGATGCGCTAATACGATAGTTGTCGCAGGCATTGATATACAAAATATACTCACCATTTTCATTGGTTTTTATACTATCCGGCTTGCCGCCCATATCCATAAAGTTTATCGTGGCGTTTGCTATGGGCATATCATCCGCTTCGTGCAATACCTTTCCTTCGATAACGATTTTTATTGGAAAACCTTTAAAACTGTAGATGTCGTCGGATGTTTCAAGGTTCCTATCGGAGCAGAACCAACCTTTCCCCCCGCTTTTGTCAAGTAAGATACCATAGTCGTCGGCGGCTGAGTTTATGGGGTAACCCAAATTGGCCGATTGTTTGTATCTTAAGCCTTCGCGCAAGCTGAAGAAGATATCGTAACGTCCCAGGCTTGAGTGCCTGTCTGATGAAAAGAAAAGCAGCGTATCGCCATAAATAGATGGAAATGCTTCGTTTCCGGCGGTATTTACACCTGAGCCCAAATTTATGGGAATCCCCCAGCTGCCATCGTTCTTACGGCTGATTTTCCAGATATCCTTGCCTCCGTGCCCATCGCTCATATTCGACGTAAAAAACAGTGTTTGACCGTCGTCGCTTATAAAAGGATGCCCATAATCGAAGCCCGGGAGCTGGAAAGGAGCCTTTTCGGGCCTGGTCCATTTTTTGTTGAATTTGTTGAAATGGCTCAGATAGATCAGGCATAAATCTGTTTTTTCCGTGCAGCGCGTCCAATAAGCCGTTTGGTTAATGCTGTCATAGCAGAACGAACCCTCGTTCCCGTTGGTGTTGAATCTCCCGGGCATCTTCCTCAATGTTGACCATTCCTTATAGTTTTTATTATGGACAGTATAGAAAAGATTTGAGAAGCCTTGGCCCGTCCGTCCGTCCATCCGGCCTGTCATCCCTTCTTTTCTTGATGACGAGACTACGAATTTATCTCCGAAATATGCTATGCCGTATTCGCTGTATTCTGTGTTCAATGCTTCTATGTTCTTTGTAATGCCAAGAGTATCAATATATATCTGTTTGCTTAATAGTTCAATACCTGCAATTTTCCGATTAATAAGAAGAGAATCTTTTCTGTCAGCATTTACTTTCCGCAATAGCGAAAGAGCTTCTTCATACCGTCCCTCAATCGCAAGGGCTTCGCTATAATAAATAACCAGCCCGGCATTGGCCGAATCGTCCCCGGCGGCATCTTCAAACCATTCCAGAGCCGATTTATAGTCGTTCATATAGTAGTATGAAAGCGCAATTTGATAGGCGATATGTTTCTGCTCCTTAAAGCTGTCAGATTTGCGGAGTGCTTTTTTATAGAGCTTGGCGGCATGTACGTAATCGCGTTTCGAGAAATACTCCTTAGCGGACAGCAAGGCCTTGTCCTGGGCAAAAAGACTTGCTGCCAGTATAAGAAACATTGATATCGTTAAAAAGATTCTTCTCATTTTAATATATTACGACAGTTACGCTCCCTTTTTTTGTGTTCACGATCTCGCCCTCTGTGTTATGTATGAACATTACGTAATAATAGGTTCCCGGATTTACTATTTTCCCTTTATAGAAACCGTCCCAACCTTCCGTGCCGCCAAATATTTCTTTCCCCCAGCGGCTGAATACCTTTATGTCGCGCCCGACCAGGAACTTATCGTTTTTGCCATCACCATCGGGTGAGAAAGCATTTGGTATATCGGCTATTTCCAAATATATGGAAGCCATATCGCTACAGCCATAAGCATTGGTCGCAATTACTGTTATGGTGTCGGCCGACAGCGACAGGTCGGCGTACGTCATGATATTTGACTCGCCCGACTGAATTAAGTCTCCCCCATGGTAAAAATCGTAGTTCTGATAACCCGCGGGGTTGCAAATGACCGAGAAAGACAATAAATCGTTCTCTAGGTAGATGTCCGGTTTTTCGCTTACTTCCACCTTAATGCTGTCAATAGAGCTGCATCCGCTGTTGTTGGACGAAATTACGCTATAAGTGCTTGTGATATCCGGAGAAACTTTTATGGTGGGGTTTTCGCTAGGCGGCATGGTATTCCATAGATAGCTTATCCCCCCAGTAGCTGTAAGTACCGTTGAGTCGCCAAGGCAGATTTCATTGTTCCCGTTGATGCTGATGTTGGGGCTTTCGTTGATGACCAAGGGGACCACGCCACTCATGTTCTCTAAACATCCTGTTAATGAGTTTGTTGCGCTAACGGTAAACAATCCGTTTCCCTGGAGGCCAATAAAGCTTATCGGCAAACCTGTTCCTGTTTTTATGCTCCCGGTGCTTATGGCATTGCGGTAAAGTTCGTAATCAACGTTTTTTTGCGATGATTCCAGGAGAAGGCCTAATGTAGGGTCGTTGTCGCAATATGTGCCACCTCCGTAAAGTTGATATTTAAACGGCTTTTGGTATTTCTCGGTTTGAACCGAGTTTTGCATAAGCGAAACACAGCCGTTTTGTGCTTTGGCCCTGACGGAATAGTTGCCTTCGGCGATCATTTTGCCGAAATCAAGTTTGGTGCCGTTGCCGGCCATTACGATTCCGGTTGGCTGTACATTATAATATAATGAATAGTTGACTCCTGTCGCCGATTGGTCGAGGTAAACGTTGACACCTTGTTCTTCAGGGCAATAGCCACCGCCTCCCGACATGCTGTAAGCTGTTGGTGTTGGAAGAGTATTTAGTAGTACTGAATCTTTTAAAGTCGTTATTCCATCGCTAAGTTGAAGGATATACCAGGTGTTTGCTCCGGGATTAACGGTAATTTCGTTTTCCGAAGAAATAAATCCCGACGGATTCGATCGCCAATAATATGAATAATTTCCTGAGCCCCCGGTAGGTATTGCGATCAAGCTGCTTTGTCCTCCGGGGCATACCGTCGCCGATTGGCTTAATATCCGGACTGAAAGCGGTAAGCTTCCGGCAACAAAAACTATGGCGCTCGATGCCTCGCTCCGGCATCCGCTAATTTGATCGTTAACTGTTAAATTGAATAAGGTACTTTGGTATAAATCAATAGTTGAAGGGTCCTTGTCGTTGGGATTCAGGAGTTCGGAGGCAGGAGTCCAATTGTAAGTATATGAGCCTGAGCCGTTAGCCCCGTTTCCGTTCAATGTTGCGTTTCCCCCGGGATTGATGATCTTGTCGGGTCCTGCATCGGCAATGGCAAGTGGATGCTGTATTACGACAGCAGACCCTATCATGGGAGAGCTACAGTTGGATTCTATTATATAAGCCTTGGCAGTATAAGTCCCGCTAACTTTAAATTCACCAAAATTAATAGGGTTGCCCCCACCTATTTTCTCGCTTATCAGGAAACTATTGTTTCTGTATAACTGATAGACAGTTTGAGTTTCCGACCCGCTCAAGATAATATCCGGCCCATCCTCGCCTTCACATATCTCACCGCCACCATCTATTTCAAAATACTGAGGTTTAGGATTTACATTTATATATACCGAGTCAGTTGCCGATAGGTTGCCATCGGTGGTTTTTACGATATACCAAATTGAGTTTTCAGGTATTACGCCTGGGTTTGCGATTTCCGATTTAAATCCCTCGGGCGAAGAAGACCAGGCATAAGTATAATTTCCGTCGCCACCACTGGCAAGGGCATTAAGGTTTATGGCTTCCCCCTTGCAAACATGAGTAGATGACGCATTTGCGTTTACGCTGAGAGGTCCTCCCGTAACATAAACTATTGTTGAGTCGGTATTTGAGATGCATCCGGTTTGAGCATCGCTCACGTTTAATAAAAAAGTGTTGCTGCTGGTCAGCTCAAGCGTTGTAGGATTCTGCAAGCTATTGTCAACCAACAAGTAATCGGGAGCCCAATTGTAAATATACGAGCCTGAGCCACTACTTGCATTTCCGGCAAGTTCAGTGCTCTCGCCGCTTACTATGCTTTTATCCGGTCCTGCCAAGGCCGATGGAACTTCATTTTTAATCAAATTTACCGTATTTGCCATATCTGAGCCGCAGCCGCTTAAAATATTCTCTGCTGTTGCGGAATACTCACCTTCTTGATCCTGAACACCGAAACTGATGCTTGAATTTGTTCCAATGACACTAATCCCAGTATAACCAGAAGAGTTGAATAAATTATAGCTTACTCCCGGCTCCGAATTGCTTAGGGTAATTTCCTTTCCGTTTTCGTTGGCGCAAAATTCGCCTCCACCCAGCAAACTATAAGCAATGGGGGCAGGGTTTACGTTTACGGCAACAGAATCGGTGATAATTGTGTTTCCGTCCGAAATGCTTATATAATAGATTCTTGATACGGGAGGGATGTCTGTCGGGTTATATTCAGTGGACGAAAATCCTGACGGTACTGATTCCCAGAGATATGTATAGTTGCCGCTACCTCCGCTAGCGAGACAGGACAGTTGGACTTCATCGCCCTGGCATATAAGGTTGCTGCTAACAGAGGTGTGGGAGACAAATGGCCCGCCTGAAACAAAAACAACCGTTTCGTCGTTTTCGGCATTGTTGCAGCCGGTATTTGCGTCAGTAACAGCAAGATTAAAGATCGTTGTAATGTGCATAGGTTTCGTGAGCGGATTTTGTGAACTGCTGTTAAGCAAGGAATCGGCAGGGGACCACGAAAAATTATATATGCCGCTGCCTGCGCTGGCATTTCCGTTTAGCGTCAACTGGTTTCCGAATTCAACGGATAAATCCTGGCCTGCGTCCGCAACAGGTAGGGGGTTCTGCCTAATATAAAGCTCTCCGTTCATATTCTTGAGACATGCCTGGCTCTTACTGGCAACAACAAAATAATTTCCTTCTTCGGTTAAATATCCGAAACTGATTGCTTGCCCCGAACCGCTAATGGTATTAACCTCATAGTCAGGTGATTGAAATAGGGTATAGTCAGTCCCCCCCTCTGAGCCCACAAGACCTGCTTCAATTCCCGCCAACCCATGGCAGTATTCGCCACCTCCGTAAAGGTCGAAGCTTACGGGCAGGGTATTTACAATTATCTCAATGCTGTCGTAAGCATATTGAACACCATCGAACACTTCGAGGACATACATTGTATTTTGATCCGGATTTGTTTTGGGATTGAAGATATTCGAATAAAATCCTTCAGGGGAAGAAGTCCATTTATATATGAAATTACCTGTCCCGCCACTTGCTAAACCTAATAAGCTTATTTCTTCACCTTCGCAAATGGAAGTATTGCCTGATTCGGCCTTAGCCGATAGATCTCCTCCTTTTATATAAACTAAAACACTGTCCGCAATGGCCGGGCACATAGTTTGAAGGTCGTTTACGTTTAAAACAAATAGATTCGAGTTGTCCAGTATAATAGTTTGAGTATTCTGGTTATCAGGATTTTGCACCATATTGGCCGGTGTCCAGGAATATGTATAGCTTCCGCTGCCCGAGCTCGCACTTCCTTGCAATACCGCATTTGTACCGGCAAAAACAATCTGGTCGGGGCCGGCGTGGGCAATGGGTGCGTCATAAATATTTACGTTTACGCTTCCAGCCATATTATTAACACAAGAAGTTTGTGTATTTGTTGCGACAACGCTATAATAACCTTCTTCCGCACGGAAACCAAAGTTCAAGGCGAACCCGTTGCCCTGTTTTACTATTCCGGTCGGAATTTCGTTTAACAGTAGCTCGTAGCCCGTATTCACTTGCGATGCGCTCAAACTTATTTCATTGGGAAAATCACCCGGGCAATAATATCCTCCGCCGCTTAAGGTGAAGGCCGTAGGCAGTTCTTTCGTAAGTATTTGTATCGACTTGCTGATCACATCAGTACCGTCGCTAAGGCTAAGAGTGTAAGTTGTGGTTTGATCCTGATTTAAAACCGGGTCATAAACTGTTGATGTAAATCCTTCAGGATCAGCGGTCCATACAAAAGTATAATTGCCGCTACCGCCTGTGGCAAGCCCGAACAGCTGAAATTCCTCAGCAGGGCAAACCGATGACTTGCTGCTTAAGATATCAAGCTTCAATTCCCCACCCGAAACAAAGACCACTTCGTTGTCGTCCTGAATACCGGAGCAGCCTGTTTGGGCGTCGCTTATTTGCAAATTAAAGATATTAGTCTGGTGCAATGCTTGTGTCAATGGATTCCTTGTTTGTGCAAGAATCAATGAATCAGCTGGTTGCCAAAAGTAATTATAATAACCGCTGCCTCCGTTTCCTCCGCCTTCAAGACTTATTTGCCCACCGAAACTAGTGTTTTTATCAGGTCCTGCTGCGGCAATGGGCAATTGTAAGCTACTTATGCTAAGTTGTCCCGACATATCTTGGGAACATCCTGAATTGCTACGGGAAGAAACGGAATAATTTCCCTCAGTGCTTTGCATACCGAAGTTTAACTGGAGCCCTGTTCCGCTTAAAGTGCTTTTAAACTCGCTATTGTTCCTGAAAAGCGAATACTCGACCCCGTTTTGCGAGCCGGCCAGCTTTATTTCCTTTCCATCCTCTCCGGCACAATAATCACCTCCGCCTATAATATTGTATATCTGTGGTTTAGGGCTTACCTCTATCGAAAGCGTATCAAAATAATGCTGAACTCCATCATAAACATCTAAATAATAAGTGGTGCTTTGGCTTGGTTTTACAACAGGGTTTTGCTGGTTGGAAATAAAAGAAACAGGGCTTGATGTCCATGAATACGAATAATTTCCTGTGCCACCGCTGGCAATGGCATTAAGTACGGCACTATCAGAAACACAGATTTTTCCCGACGAAGTGCCTGAGCTTGCAAATAAATCACCACCGGCAACGAACACTATGGTTCTCGCCAGCTTAGATTTGCACATGCTTTGCAAATCGGTTACGGCTATACCAAACTCTGTTGTTAAGCTTAAACTCTCGCTTAAAGTAGATTGGTTTTGGGGGTTTTGGCATAAATATGATGGGCTCCACAGGAATATATAATTACCGGAGCCGCCTTCTGCCAATGCATTAAGAGCCGCTTGTTCGCCCGAATAAACCGTCTGGTTCGGGTTTACCGTAACTAAAGGATTCTCGTTAAACGTTAATGTAACGCTATTCTTCATTTCGGCGGAACAACCGTTATAGCCATTTGTTGCTACAACTTTATAAGTGCCACCCATAATATTTTGACCAAAATTCAGGACATTCCCGGTGCCATTAAGTATATTACTGGTTGTCAGATTGTTGGAGAATAATTCGTATGAAACTCCAACCTCCGACGACGAGAGCTTTATGTCATCTGTTTCTTCGCCCGCACAATATTCGCCTCCTCCTCCCAGATTGAATTTTGTTGGTGCGGCATTAAGGGTAATATGTATCTGTGCGCTCAAGCTTTCCACCCCGTCGTTTAGAGTTACATAATAAACCATGTTGCCTGTTTGGCTGGTAACAGGATTGTATTGGTTTGAATAGAAGCCTTGCGGAACTGAGGTCCAGGTATATGTATAATTGCCGCTTCCGCCCGAGGCAAGGGCAAAGAGCTGAAATTCCTCATCGGCACATACCGATTGTTTTGAACTGGCAATTTCCAGGCTCAAAGGGCCACCTTCAACAAATACGATCACTTCGTCGCCTTGGCCCCCGGCACATGATGTTTGAGCATCGCTAAGCTGAAGTTTGAACAGTGTTGTCTTTTTAAGGCTTTTCGTCAATGCATCTTTTGAACTTGCGTTAAGCAATGAATCGGCAGGTGACCAAAGGAAGTTGTATTCCCCGCTTCCCCCGCTGCCGTTACCATTTAAAACCGCGGATGAGTTGAAACTAATATTCTTGTCCTCGCCTGCATTTGCCTTGGGAGGCAGGTTTTTGTGTATGCTGGCCGACGAGCTCATTTGCCTGCTGCATGAATTCTGATTGGTTGCTACTGCATAATAAGTGCCGTCAGCGGTAAATTTCCCGAAGCTGATGGTCGATCCGCTTCCTATAACAGAAGTTTTGGGCGAGTTGTCGCCATCCCTGAACAAATCGTAAGAAACTCCTGATTGCGAGCTGCTTAAACCAATAATTCTGCCGTCCTCACCCTGACAATAGTCGCCGCCGCCAGTAATGTTGAATACTAAAGGGTTGTTGGTTATTACTATTTCAAGGGTGTCGAAGGCCTGCGAGACCCCGTCGAAAACGCTCAGGTAAAAAGTAGTGCTAACATCCGGTTGAACGATGATGTTTTGTTCGTTGCTATAAATTCCCTGTGGGGAAGAAGTCCAGTTATACGTATAATTGCCCGTCCCCCCCCCGGCGGTTGCCACAACTTTTGTGGCTTGCCCCGGGCATAGTGTGCCATTTCCCGCACTGGCATAAACATAGAGGTTTCCACCCGATGTGAATATGTTAACACTGTCAACATTGCTTGCGCAGCCTGTTTGAGCATCGGTGAGCCGTATGGAGAAGGTGGTCGGCTGGTAAATATTTTTCGTTATAGTATTTTGGTTGTTAGGCGATTGCACCAGTTCTGATGGCTGCCACAAATAATTATAGTTTCCGCTTCCGTTGGATGTTTCGGCCATAAGGGATGTTGTGGTCCCTTCCACTATCGTCTTGTCCAATCCTGCGTCAACAATGGGTTGGGGATTTTGAAGAACGTTCACGCTGCCGTTCATGCCCGAAGCACATGATGTATATGAATTCACCGCCATTATGGTATATTCGCCGGTTTGGTTTTGTTGCCCGAAATTCAAACCTTGTCCGTTGCCATCAAGAATGTAGTTTGTCGGATTACCGTTCAGCAACAAGCTGTAGGAAGTCTGAAGTTCGGAAGCTTGTAAGTAAATTTCGGGAGCCGTATTGCCCTCGCAATAACTTCCTCCTCCCAAAATATTAACCGACAGCGGATTAGGGTTAACAGTTAGGTAAATGGAATCGCTTATGGTTTGAATGCCGTCGGTGGCGATAATCTTGAACCATGTTGGGGCAACTGGGTTGACTGTGGGATTAAAAACAGAGGAGCTGAAGCCTGCCGGATCCGACTGCCATACATAGGTAAAGCTGCCCGAGCCACCGCTAACAAGGGCAAACAGCTGAACGTCCTCTCCGGCACAAACCGGAAATCCGGAAGTCAATATCTGTAAGCTTAGTTCGCCTCCGGCAACAAAGGCGATAACATTATCCTTAGCACTTTCACAATTATTGTCGTCGGTAACTTTTAAATGAAAAACGTTGGTTGAGTACAAGGCCTTGGTCGATGGCATGGCGACATTAGGGTTCAAAAGCGAGTCGGCCGGGGTCCATGAATAAGTATAAGAGCCTGAGCCGCCGCTTGCCGAGCCTGTGAAAGATGCATTTTCACCGCTCAGTATATAATCGTTAGGGCCTGCTTCCGCAATGGGCAATTCATTTTCAACTACGCTTACAATCCCGCTTTGTTCAATCGTACACCCGGTATTGTTGTCCACGGCCCTTGCCGTATAGTTCCCGGGGATATCAAAATGTCCAAAGCTCAAAGCCTGTCCAGTTCCGAATTTGTCGGAAACCTGATTGCCGTTATCATAAAGATAGTAAGTCGTTTCCGTTGCCGAGTTGTTGAGCTTTACTTCAGGGCCGCTTGAGCTTGTGCAGAAACTTCCGCCCCCTTGCAAAGTAAATGCAGTTGGCAAAGGTTTTATGAAAATAGAGACCGAATCGTAAACCGTTGTTTGTCCATCGAAGACCTCCAGATTGTATATGGTTGATTCAGACGGTGTTATATTTGGGTTCTGTAAGGTAGAAGAGAAACCCGGTGGGGAGGATGTCCATAAATAACTATAATTTCCGGTACCACCTGCAGGTAATGCCATCAACTGTATGCTTCCCCCGACACAAATATTGTTTATGTCGGAATATGTTTGGATGCTCAATGGGCCGCTGTTTACGTAAACAACGCTTGTGTCGGCCAGGCTAAAACAACCGGTCTGGATATCGTAAACCTTAAACGAGAACAATGAAGAGCTGTAAAGCCCGATAGTTTGCGTAGAAGCACTTGCCGGAGTTATGCATTTGGCGGCAGGCAGCCATTCAAAATTAAAATTCCCCGAACCGTTGGTGACAGATCCGTTCAACTGCACGGTATTTCCTTCGGTGATAAATTTATCTTCACCGGCATCGGCTATAGGTATTTGATTTACTATTATTTGCGCGTTGCTGCTCATTTGGGAACTACAGGATGTTATTGGGTTGGTTGCCACGACCGTATAAAACCCACTCGATGTGTGATAACCGAAACTTAAAGTAAAACCGGTGCCAATAACAGTTGTGCCGGCAGGATTCCCGTTTCTAAACAATTCATATTCAATTCCGGCTTCGGAGCTCAATAAAAAAATATCTGCCCCGTCCTCTCCTTCGCAGAGGCTCCCCCCACCTTGCACGGGGAAATCAAGAGGCAAAGGGTTCGACATGACGTTGACGCTGGAAGCCATTGATACCGTACATCCGGTGAACTGGTTATAAGCAGTTGCCGTATAGTTTCCCGAGACATCAATGTTCCCGAAGCTCAGGGCCGACCCGCTGCCTTGCTCAACTATACCCGTCTGCTCGCCATCCTTGACCAAATCATACGAAATGCCTAATTCTGAATCATCTAAGCCGATTTCTACACCTATATCACCTTGGCAAAAATCGCCGCCACCGGTTATTGTGTAAACAATTGGTGTCGGATTTACCTGTAGTTCGGCAAAAGCCGATGTGTCGGGGCAGCTAACGTGGGTAACTATGCAACGGTATTTGAAACCACTCATTCCTGTTGTCGTAAATATGCTTAGGTCAGCAGTTTGAGTTCCTGTATAAAAAGTATTGTCGGATAAGCTTATCCAGCCGATGCCCGAATTTTCCTGCCATTGAAAATATGTGCCGTTTATGGCTTCTACGGAAAACAAGCCGATATCGTTCTTGCAAACTTGCTCATTAACCGGGTCCATGGTGATAATAGGGGGCTCATATACATTTAGTATTGCGGCGCTAGAGGTGTCGGTGGCATTGCTCAAATCACTCACCACACATCTGTACATATATCCGTTCAGCCCTAAATTGGCATCGTTAATTCCCAGGTTAGGTGTATATTGCCCTTCAACATAGGTAAAGGCGTCAGTTAAATCATACCATCCAACACCATCGTTTTCCTGCCATTGATATGCCGATGTGTTGACTGCCACTATGCTAAAATACGCTGATGACTGAATGCAGACGGATGTGTCGCTGGGCTGGGTTACTATAGCGGGTTGAGAAAAAACTGTGGCAGAAACAAAAAACAACAAAAATGATGTCATATAGCTGACAAATTGAGTTGTATAAAATAAACGTCCAATTAACACCATTTTTTATCAAGCGATTTAATACATACGGTCCTGGTTTGAATAACGGTTTAAATCGCTGTAAAACTATTGTGTTTGCTACTAATAAGGAGTGTTTTCGCAAAAAGTAATAAACAAGAACTTGTTAACAAGCCCCCTATTTGTTTCTCATGAAATTAGCTGTTTTCACGAAATAATCCCATAGGAATTCCTTGTCGTCGGCATTGATATTTGATTTGTCGAGAGCCGTTCTCATGTTGGCAAGCCAGCTGTTCTTCGCGTCTTCGTCGATGGCAAAAGGTTGATGTCGTATTCTTAACCGAGGCAGGCCCCTCATCTCGTTATAATGTTTTGGCCCGCCAAGATACTGAACCATAAACAAATATAGTCTTTGCTCGGCTTCTTCCAGTTTTTCCTTGTACATGGGGCGTAAAAGAGTGTCGTTTCTGATTTCCTCATAAAAGTAATGTATTAGTTTTTTTATGTTGCCTTAGCCGATGCGCGCATAAGGGCTTATCTTAAGTTCCATACCGAAATTTTTATCGTTTTTTGCAAAAGTATTAAAAGCAGCCCATATAATTTAAATTCATTATTAATTATTTCGCCATGATGATTTTAACAGCTATTTACTATTTTTACATTTTACTTTTTAAAAATTTGGATGATGGTAAATCTTGAGACGACTTATATGGGTATTAAACTGAAGAACCCTATAATTGTTGGTAGTTCCGGGCTAACTAACTCGGTCGAAAATATCATGGAAATTGAAAAGAACGGTGCCGCCGCAGTAGTGTTGAAGTCGCTTTTTGAAGAGCAGATCAGCCATTCTGCCAGTTCTACGCTAATGCAAAACGAATTTGGCAACTATTATCCCGAAGCCGAGGATTATGTGAGGCATTATACCCGCGAAGCCGATGTCGAGAGATATCTTGAATTGATCAGCAAGGCGAAAAGCAGTGTTGATATCCCGGTTTTAGCCTCCGTCAACTGCGTCTCCGATTCCGAATGGATAGAATTCGCAAAGAAAATAGAGGCTGCCGGAGCCGACGGACTGGAGCTGAACGTATTTGTTTTGCCTTCGGATCTGACGAAAAAGGGCCCTGAGAACGAATCGGTTTATTTTGATATCGTGAAGTCGATAAAAAAAACGGTCAAGATGCCCGTGGCTTTAAAAATAAGTTATTATTTCTCGGCATTGGCCAGCATGATAAATTCATTGTCCTGGTCGGGGATCGATGGCTTGGTTATGTTCAACCGCTTTTATTCACCTGATTTCGATATTGAAAACTTGGAAGTAAAACCTTCTTATATCTTCAGCAACCCTTCTGACTTGTCTCTTTCGTTACGCTGGGTGGCAATGCTCTCGGATCATATCAAATGCGACATCGCAGCTTCGACAGGGGTGCACGACGGCAGGGCTTTGATCAAGCAGTTGCTTGCAGGGGCAAAGGCCGTGCAGATTGCCTCCGTGCTTTACAAGAAAGGATTCAAGGAAATAGGAAGCATGCTGGAAACGCTCGAAAACTGGATGGAGCGCAAGAATTTCACCAAGATTGAACAGTTCAACGGTAAGCTTAGCCTGAAGAACGCTGAGAACCCGGCCGCTTACGAAAGGGTTCAGTTCATGAAACATTTCTCCGGTATAGAGTAAAATAAATTTTCTATTTTAGCCTTGACAAATTATCTGGTAATGGCTGAAACAAAAAAGTACTTGTCTCTTTTTCCTCTCTTTACCGTCATTTCCTTGTTTTTGCCGAATCTGGCACAAGCCCAATTGATGAACCATTATTGGTCACAAAGCTATAATTCCATATCAACCTTGCTGTCGGGCGCCGTTGTTGGTGGAGATGCCGGAAATGCAGCTATTTACTATAATCCTTCGGGGATCGTGGATCTGGAAGAAGGAAATAATATTAGTGTGGCTGCCAGTATTTTTACATTGAACACATATTCGTTTAGAGGTATTATGGGCGACGGGAAACATATATCGTCCACTAACTTTTATGTTCAACCCCAGTTTTTTTCCTATGGCGTGAAGTCGCCTTTTCGGAAATGGAGCTTCGAGCTTGCCGTCTTTAACAGGGTTAGGGATAATTTGTCGCTTGGTTTTGTTGAATCCCAGGATTTCCGTCTCAACTCCCAAGATAATGGTATTGAGAGGCTAAGCACGGTTTATGATTATGAGAACTATTATTCCGACGATTGGGTTGGCTTTGGTGGCGGATACAAATACTCTGATAATTTATTTCTGGGCTTTAGCGTAAATGTGTCATTTTCAACCTTTAAATATTCGAATAGTATAAGTGCGACCGTATATCCGATTGTGTCCGATACAATATCCGGAAAGCCGAACACTTCCATTCTTGCAGTAAACAACTATCAGGAATCAATAGATTTTACCGATATCAGGATAGTAACCAAATTGGGGGCGACTTATAAACTGGATGCCTGGTCGATAGGACTGAATATTGCCTTGCCGGCCTTAAAGCTGTTCTCCGTTGGCAAGAAGGCAAGCAGAAGTGTTTTGGAAGGGTATTCGACTGAATTCGGCATCGATTCGGGATTAACGGATTATTATATATTTGATTCTCAAAAAAACAAACAATTGACTACGGATTTCAAGCTGCCTTTTTCCATAGCCTTAGGTACTGTGATACAATTGCAAAACAACAAGAAGCTTTATTTGACGGCCGAGTATTTTGCCTCTTTGAAATCATATAAGATAGTTGATGCCCAAATGAATTCCGGGATTACAACGGATATTATCTATGATCGGCTTGAGAACAAGGACTGGCTGACTTTTATGTATGAAGCACGCCCCGTGTTTAATATCGCCTTTGGATATCAGTGGCAGATAAAGACAAATGTTCTTTTTCTCAT
This sequence comes from Bacteroidota bacterium, assembly GCA_024279935.1. Classification (GTDB taxonomy): domain Bacteria; phylum Bacteroidota; class Bacteroidia; order Bacteroidales; family F082; genus BM524. The sequence goes on along the minus strand of JAJRQZ010000098.1, from coordinate 19,998 downwards.
GGGCTTGCGAACAGATTTCAACAGCTTGAGAGACGATAAAGCCTCTGCTTATGCTAGTGTTCCCGTAATTTATAGCACCAACATAAATATTTATCATGCCACGGCAGGCGTGAAATTCACATATAAAAAGCATCAGTTGATCGCAGGTACGCAATTCTCCTTCGGACGTCAGGCCAATGCACCTCAAATTGCCAACTTTAAGTCGAAGGATGATTTTTTTGCGAGCGGAAATGAATTGCCACTGCTGGGTATTCCTGATAATTCGGCAACTATCAATCAGTTTTCGGTAAGTTTATTCCTTGGTGCAACACTCAATTTCTCCGGAAGCGACGGGAAATGACTTATTCTTGTTGGTAAAATATGTTAAATGTGATCATGAAATAAAAAGATGGTTTAAATTTCTTATTTTTGCCTTAAAATAGCTTAACGGAAACTAATTAAAAAAGAGAAATTTCATGAATAAACTATTTTATAATGTAATAGCGATATTGCTAATCCCATTGGGGATTACCATGCTACAGGGCTGTTATCCAAATGACGGCCTTACCGCCGAGCAGACCGATCTGGTAGTATCAACTTATAACGACTCTGTTGATTTCAATACATTGTCCACTTATTTTATGGCCGATACTGTTTATGTCCTGGGAGATGATGACAATAAAGAAGCCGTAAAGGACCCGGAAGTGATTTTGGACAATATAGCATCGAACATGGCCGCTGCCGGTTATTCCCGCATAACGGAAGAAGGACAGGGCAAGCCTGACGTGGTTGTCCTGGCCGGCGCGTTTAAGTCAACCACCGTAAATGTTGGTTGGTGGTACCCCTGGTATCCCGGTTGGGGCTGGGGCGGTTATCCCGGCTGGGGCTGGGGCGGCTGGGGCGGATATTATCCGCCAGGTTATTACCCGCCTTATCCCACCTACTCAAGTTATACAACAGGAACCATTGTCTGGGACATGACAAATCCTGATGATTATGATGTTATTGACGGCGACACCCTTGCAAGGGTTTATTGGACCGCAAGTGTGCAAGGTGTTCTTAACGGTGGTAACACAAGTACGAGAATTAAAAAGGGCATCGATCAGGCCTTTGCTCAGTCACCGCAAATTAAAACAAATAACTAATCACTTAAAAGAATGTATAAGATGAAGAAAAATAAATTTTTGCTAAGCGCGGCTTTAGTGGTGTTGTTTGGATTTTCATCGTTCTCCCAAGGCGGTGGAGTTTGGAATTTCGACTGGAATATGGGCTTTGGGACCGGGGAAACAGCTGATTTTGTCTCGGCACCCTCTTTTAGGGGGTTCTCAATCGACGGCCGTGGTTTTGTAACTGATAATATTACCGTTGGCGGTATTGCCGGCTGGAACACTTTTTATGAAAGCGATGGCGTTGTTACGCGCGATTTTGGTGAAACAGGTACTGTGAACGGTTATAACAGAAAGTATGTCAATACATTACCTATAATGATCAACTCTCATTACTATTTTGCCCAGACAACTATTATGCCTTATGCAGGTATAGGAGTGGGAACTATGTATGTTGAGACCCGCGATTTTATGGGGATTTATTATGTTCAGGATAAAGCATGGCATTTCGCCCTTGCTCCCGAGCTCGGGATCGTACTTCCCTTGGGCAATAGCAATACAGGCATTAACGCAAATGTAAAATACAACTGGGCCGCTAAAACCAGGGATACGCCGTCCGCTTCTTATGTCTCCCTGAATATCGGGATTTCCTATGTGTTTTAAGACTGCTTAAGCTTTTAAGCCTATAATGATAAATAGAACCGGGAGATGCTTGCATCTTCCGGTTTTTTATTTATTTTTACTTTTCGTAAATAAAATACTAATCCATATAAACTTTTTTTGATATGAAAAAACTTTTACATCTTATAATCTTGTCCTTTGCTTTAACAACTCTAGCTTATTCTCAGCCTCAATTTGAAAACGGAGGTTTTGAAGTTTGGGAAGATGTAGGCCTGGGAGCCGATAAAATGGAGCCCGAAAACTGGAGCTCGATAAAAACATCCGATAATTCAGGTTTGAACACTGTTGCCCCGGTGGTTTGGGGTATCTCCGATGATGCCCATTCCGGAAACTATTCCGTTTATCTTCATAATGTCGCCGCGCTTGGCATAGTGGCTACCGGAACACTGACAAACGGCAGGGTGCACCCAAGCTTGTTCCCTGACAGCGCCTGGGTTTATACCGATGTAAACGACCCGAAATGGCACTCAAGCTTCGACTGGAGGCCCGATAGCGTTGCCGGATGGTATAAAAGCAATGCTGCCGAAGGCGATTTTGGCACCGTTAAAGTAGTGCTGCATAAAGGCGGGCTGCAGTTGCCCGGCGTTGAAACGAATATTGTGGGTATTGCATATTATGAAATGCCCGCGGGTGCGGTTACGGACTGGACGCGTTTTTCCATTCCTATCCAGTATGTCAGTAGCGACAAGCCTGAGTATCAGTTGTCGGTACTTACCGCAGGAAACGGCGTTGATGCTGTTGACGGGAGTGAGATCTGGTTCGATGATATTGAATTTATTTATAACAACAGTTCCGTGGAGGATCACTTAGCCGACAACCTTAAAGTTTTTGCTTTCGACGGAAAAATAAACATAAGCATAAATGGTTCGTCCAACGATAATTATGAATTATTTGTTAGGGATATTATGGGCAGGGAAATATATGGCACAAGGAATTATAAAGGACAGGATGTCTCTGTTTCGGAAAACCTTAAAAGCGGGATTTATTTTGTTACCATCATAAAAGGAAAAAAGTGGGTGTCCCGAAAAGTGATGCTTAACTAAACCACAAAACATTCTGAATTGTCTAAACTTATCAATCAAAAAGTAGTTTTTGCATTAGTTCTCATACTTATGCTTATTAATGCTGCTAAATCCCAAGTTGGTATTTTCAGCGGAAGGATTAGCGATGGCAAGACCGGTGAATCCCTGATCGGCGCCAATGTTTATCTCAAAAGTGATTTGTCGATAGGGACGGTCTCTGATTTTAACGGCCATTTCAAGGTGGAGGTCGATGCGGGCAAACATCTGTTCGCTTGTTCATATACCGGCATGAAGACCATTGAGATAGAGATTGTTGTTAAGGCAGGGGAGGAGGTGTCCCATGATTTTAAAATGGAATACTTTAGCGTTCAGTTTGATGAGGTTATTGTTAGGGCCGGTAAATTTGACAAAAGTATCGAGGAGCAAACAGTTTCAGTAGAGGTGATGAAGCCCAGGCTGATCGATGCCCGCAACACAATTTCGGTCGAGAGCATCCTAAACCTGACTCCAGGATTAACGATTTTGGACGAGGAGCCACAAATAAGGGGTGGCAGCGGTTTTACTTTCGGTGTCGGAAGCAAGGTCGCTGTTTTTGTCGATGATATGCCGATAAGCTCCGCCGATGCCGGGAAACCCGACTGGTCACTTATCCCCGTCGAGAACATTAAACAAATAGAAATAGTAAAAGGAGCCTCCTCAGTGCTCTCGGGCTCTGCCGCCCTGAGCGGGGCAATATATATAAGAACGGTTTATCCCGGGATAAAACCCGCAACAAAAGTTAGGCTTTACGGAGGATTTTATGATGCGCCTTCGGATCCGGCCCGGAAATGGTGGTCCGGCATTAACTATCAAAACGGAATAAGCTTTCTTCATTCGCGAAGGATTCATGACGGCAATACCGATTTGGTAATAGGAGGGGCAATCATGGGAGACAGAAGTTATATCGGCGCACCCGTGCCTTTGCCTCTGGTAAGCGACAGCAGTGATATTTCCGATGATGACATGAAAAACAAAAGGGCAAGGTTTAATTTTAACCTAAGGCGCAGGTCAAAGAAATATAAAGGCCTCGACTATGGATTAAACGGAAATATAATGTACTCGAAGACCAGTACTGCCCTGGCATGGCTAGACGATACTGCCGGTTTTTACCGTGCTTATCCGGGGGCTGTCCTGCTGGCCGATAAGCTTACGTTTTATGTTGACCCGTATTTGAATTTTTATTCGGGGACAGGAGTTAAGCACCAAATCAAGAATAGAATATACTCATCTGATAATAAGGCTAATAACAATCAGTCGAACAAGGTTTTCATGCTTTTTAACGAATACCGGTTTTCAAGGAGCTTTTCTAACCTGGGCGGCTTGGATTTCATTGGCGGCCTTTCGAGCAACTATACTCATTCGAACGCCAATATGTACGACGCTTCCGGATCGCCGGATAATTCGATCTGGAATGCATCTTTATACATGGAAATTGAAAAGAAGTTCGGCAACGCCTTGAACTTTTCTGCCGGCGCGCGCCTGGAGCATTTCCGTTTAAATGACAGCATCAGGGATACCAAGCCGATTCTTCGTTTGGGCGCTTCCCTGAAATTAGGGCAGGAAACCTATTTCAGGACTTCCATAGGCCAGGGTTACCGTTTTCCGAGCATAACCGAGCGGTATATCCGCACACGGGTTGGCAGCTTCGGGGTTTTCAATAACCCGGCACTAAAGCCCGAAACAAGCTGGAACGCCGAAGCGGGCATTAAACAGGGCTTTAAATTCGCAAAGTTTTATGGCTATCTTGATGTAGCCTTTTTCTATCAGGAATATCAGAACACGGTCGAGTATTTATTCGGTTTCTGGGACCCCACTTATGAATTTGCCATTGCCGGGTTCAAGTTTGTAAATACCGGGCAATCAAGGATTACCGGTATCGACTTGTCGGTAAATTCCCAGGCGAGGATCAATGATGACTTTCAGATATTTACGCTCTTCGGATATACTTACGTGATGCCCATAACCCTGGATCCTGATCTGGTGTTTGCAAATGACTATAATCCCGGAGGAAATACCGAGTTCAGCTATAACTCGACAAGTGTTGACCCATCGGGGGGAATACTGAAATATCGTTTCGTTCATACGGTTAAAATGGATGTGGAGCTTGCCTTTAAGAAATTTTCTTTCGGCTTTAGCCTGAAATATTTTAGCAAGATCGAGAATCTCGATAAGGCGATTTTTGATTTTGAGGATGCAACGGTAGCCTCCGGCGGAACCTTGCAGCCGATATTGTATAGGAATTATTATGAGAATTTCAATAATGGAAATACAGTTGTCGATGCAAGATTGAGTTATAAGTTAGGGCAATATCATAAGATTGCCATAATATCGGATAATGTTTTTAACAGAAGATATTCATTGAGGCCGCTGAAGGCAGAGCCGATGAGGAGTTTTACTTTGCAATATAGTTTGAATATTTAGTTATGAAGAAACTAATTATAGTTTTTGTTTTGTCGGTTTTCGCGATTAATTCGTTCCCGCAAAACGATAGTGTCGTTCCTGCCGACTATAGGAGGAACACTATTAAATGGAACCTGACACCATTTGTGCTTTGGTCTTCCAGAAATATAAATTTCTCTTACGAAAGGGTGCTGAAGCCTTATAGGGCCTTCTCGGTTAATGCCGGTTATTTCGTTTTGCCCTCGTCGGGTATTTACGACAGCTTGAACATCAAGGCGGCGCGTAACAACTGGGGCTTCACTGTTTCCGGCGATTATCGCTATTATTTTAAGAAGAGAAATAAAGGCTATGCCCCCGACGGGCTTTATTGGGGGCCTTACGGCTCTTTCCATTATACCGGTTTTGAGAATGATATAGAAGTCTTCAATGGCGACCTGGCCCAAGGGTCCTTAAACCTTAGGGCGGAAATCGCAATTGTAAGTGCCGGTGTGGAAATTGGTTATCAGTTTGTTATAAAGGAAAAATTTACCATCGACCTTATATTCATAGGGCCTTCTTTTTCTGTTTATTCGGGCAAGATTGGCCTGGGCGGCGATTTGACGGTTGATGAGAACAACGAATACCTAAACGCGATCCGCGATATTTTATTGGCAAAATACCCGCTTTTGCCCGAATTGGTGAATAAGGGAGGCTTCAACAGCACGGGCGTTTCAACAAACCTTGGCTTCGGTATGAGGTATATGCTACAGCTGGGGTATAGGTTTTAAACAAGCATTAATCTTGAGCCGACTTGATATTACTGCTATTTCGGCTATTGTTTATATACATCGTTAGGCAAAATAAGAGGAAACTATGAGCAAAAAGAAAAATACTGACAGAATGAATACAGAAAAGGACCTTGCAAAATTAATGGAAGAAATTAAAAAGCAAGATTTTAAGTCAACAGAAGAGCTAAATGACTTTTTGAAGAATATTATGGGACAAAGCCTTGATGATTTGCCGGAAAGAACTGATAAAAAGGGACGTTCACAAGATTTAGTTTATGAAGCAAGCGAACAACCTGTTTCAAAAGCAAAGAAGTTAATAAAACAAGCCCTTGAATTAGACTCGAATAATGCAGACGCATACAATTATTTGGCAAGTATAGAAAAGGATATTGATAAAGCAATAAAGTTATATGAAAAAGCGGTAAAAGCAGGTGAGAAAACACTTGGAAAGAAATTCTTCAAAGAAGAAAAAGGATATTTCTGGGGAATGTTAGAGACACGACCTTATATGAGAGCAAAAGCTGGACTTGCAGACTGCTTCTATGTAAAAAACGAAGTTGATAAAGCTATTGAAATTTATGAGGAAATGTTTGAATTAAACCCTAATGACAATCAAGGGATTAGATATTTATTGTCAACTTTGTTACTTGGAAAAAAGGATTTAACCAAATTTGAAGCATTTATAAAAAATAGCAAAGAAGAAGATTGTGCGGTATGGAATTTTAATAATGCACTGTATAACTTTAAGAAAAAAGGACGTACAAGTATAACTGACAAATCATTGCTGAAAGCATATAAAAGTAATGGATTTGTTATTGATTATATGTTGGGAATAAAAAAAATGCCGAAAGAACAGCCTCAATATATTGGCAGAGGAGATAAAAATGAAGCAATTGCATATGTCTTTGACTCTTGGAAAATATGGGATAATACAGTAGGTGCTTTTGATTGGTTGTATGACTTCAAGCAGACAAGGCTGAAAATGAATTAGGGAGCATCCTAAAAACTGTATAAACAGACAGTGTCCTTGATTACAACAACAAAACACTTACAATAATTTTGCACTCCCTCTCAACGCCAAGAGCAAATGAAGCAGCGAAAAAATTAAGACCGTTGCATAACATAGTAAATCCTTGATTTTTCAAAAATCCTTTGAATTTTTACTTTTTTCGACTGGTTTTATCATTTTATTAGCACATATAAGCCTCATTATCATGATAATATCCCTTATTTTTTACTATTGGACGCAACTATCCCGGGACTCCGGTATAAATTATAACAAATTGCTTCCATCAGATTCTGGGTGTGCATCTTTTGCATTCCGCGATATCGGGCTATGCCACCGGGGAACCATCGCTTGATTCCTCCAAAGGTGCGCTCGACTTTAAATCTTGTTTTACCTATTAATTTGTTAAATCGCTTTTCCCATTTTGTGAGGGGTTTATTCTTTTTTGCTTAGTATTACATACTTATCATTTTTATTGAACGTCGTTTTTCGACTTTTAAGGTTTTCTAAGTGGTATACTTTTCGATTAATAGGTGGGGGACTTTCTAATTAATATAAACAAATTATATTATTGTGCTCCAATTGCAGGTTTATGGATTTAAACAACTTTTCAAAGGTTCCTGTTTTTGTTAAGGCTGTTCGGAAACGACTTAATGTGCTATGGTCTGGCGATGCCTGTTCTATTGTCATCCCACAGAAATAACTAAAAGAGATACTGTCGTTAATTCTGTCCTCAATTTCATAATCACTCAAACCATACCAGTTTTGCAGCAAGCACATCTTGAATAATAAAACACCATCATATGACGGTTTTCCTGTCGCGCTTTTACCTCTTGAATAGTCTTTGTCTATTAATCTACTTATTTCCTTCCAATCAATAAGCGTGTTGATCTGAGTGAAAAATGTTGTTTTTATCTTTCGTGTTCGCAAATCGCAAATACTGTTTGCTAAAGTGTGGGTCTTTATGTAATTTCATATAGCATATAAGCGCCTTTATATATTGATAAACAAGTATATATGCATCTTTTTTGAAGACTTTTTTTGACTGTTTTCCATGCAACGGTCTTAAATTATGTGACTTTTTAAATGAACACCAGACTATTTACCCCTATTCTGATTTAAAGCTAATCTACAAAACCCTTGCAGATTAGTTTGCGTTAGTATTGGATGTCTGGATCTGATGAAGCATATTGGTCTCAGGTCGCTTTATTTGTGATCCCGACGGGATTCGAACCCATATCTTCAGAACCGGAATCTGAAATTCTATCCATTGAACTACGGGACCTTTTTCGGCAATTTGCGTTTTTGATAAACCAAGCCTGTTCCCCAGACAGACATTGGTTCGCAAATCAACTTGTGGAGCTGGAGGGATTCGAACCCTCGTCCAAACATTGAACCAATTAGCTTTCTACATGTTTATTTTGTTGTTGGTTTTAGAGTATAGCAAGGAAACAAACACCCTAAACAATACCTTAGTTCCTGAAATTCATTGTATTATCGGAACCCTAATACAACTAGTCCGAACTTGCGTGCGACTCGTGGCCAGGACGGAATCAGACTTGTCCACCTGCGAACCGTCTCGTCCCGCACCTTGTGCAGGGATTAAGCCAATCTACTATAGTTCGATTAGGCTGCGAGAGCAAAATTATTTTCGCCAAATAAAAATTGCGTGACACGTTTTTACGGGCTTAATCACAAGACCCGACATGCTTACTAACCCTTTCTAATGCTGTCAAAACCGGTCAGCCCCATTATTTCCATGAACTCTAAAAAAGAGTTTGCAAAGGTAATTAATTTAGCAATGCGTTTGGGTAGGCTGTTTTAAAATAAATATATTTGCACTACCATTAACAAAGTTAATTTGAAATCTTCTTCATTTAGTTTTATCGATTTATTTGCCGGTATAGGCGGCTTTCATTTGGCGATGACGAACCTGGGAGGAAGCTGTGTCTTCGCCTCCGAGATAGATGCTGCCGCGCGTACGGTTTACAATATTAATTTCGGGATTGTGCCTGAGGGCGATATAACTAAAATTGACGAAAAACAAATTCCGGCCCACGATGTTTTGTGTGCCGGCTTCCCATGCCAGTCGTTCTCGAAGGCGGGAAACAGGGGGGGGATAAACGATCCGCGAGGTACCTTGTTTTTCGATATCGTCAGGATTGCGAAATATCACAGGCCTAAGTATTTATTGCTTGAAAATGTTAGGAACCTTGCTGGCCATGATAATGGAAATACCTGGAAAACAATAAAATACAATCTTGAGCTCATAGGCTATAACTGCCCTGGCCTCCCGGTGATATTTAGTCCGCATTATATCGGGATTCCCCAGTTCCGGGAAAGGGTGTTTATACTTTGTAAGCGTAAGGATCTGGGAAGCATCAAACCTTTTGTCTTCGATAAAAAAGATATAGCCGAATGTGATATTGACAGCATTTTGATTGAAAACCACGCAATTGAAAATATCGGGAAATACCTGCTTAAAAACGAAGAGGCCGCCTTGATAGGGATATGGAACGATTTCTTTGAGATTTGCCGCGACAAGCTGCCCGGATTCCCTGTTTGGACGGAGTATTTTACCGATGCCCTATATGACGGAGACCTCGATAATATCCCTAAGTGGAAAAGGGCCTTCATCAAAAAAAAACAAAGACTTGTTTTTAAGTAAGCAAGCGCAATTGGAGGCATGGCTTGAGAACGCGAGGAAAAACCCATTGTTTTATGGGGCAAAGGCAAAATTTGAATGGCAGGCCGGCAAAAATCCGGACGGGGATATCTGGAATACGATCATGCAGTTCCGACCTTCGGGGCTAAGAGTTAAGAAACCAACGTATTTCCCTGCCTTAGTGGCAATTACACAAACGTCAATAGTTGGCAGTCTGAGGCGCCGGATAAGCCCAAGGGAAGCTGCCCGCTTGCAAAGCTTTCCGGACGACTTTATTACTCATCCCGACGACAGAAAGGCATATAAACAGTTTGGGAATGCCGTAAACGCAAAACTTGCCGAATTGTTTGCTGCACATTTAATGGGCAAGTCCGGAAGGGTAAAGGAGATTTTGTCGCATTGACTTATTAACGGTTGCAAATATCCTTAAAATCACAATATTCGCAATTTCTCTCGTCTTCCGTTTGTGAGAACCTTATGTCGGGATTGTAAATCTCGTCGAATAACTCATTTAACGAATTGACGAAATATGGTGAGATGTCGTCGTTTAGACCTTTGATACCGAACCTCATGAATGAGTTGCTCAGGTTTCTTAAACTGATAATCCCTGTTTCGACAGCAAGCTCGGTTTTGTGATTGTTCTCGTAAAGAAACTTATAAAAAACAAGTTGGAACGCCTTTGAATACATAGAATTCCCAAATAAATCCCCGGCTGTCCCGGGTTTAAGGCTCCCGGGCTCCACTTTCCCCGTTTTATAATCAACTATCCTCAGAGTGTTCCCGTCAAGCGGTTTTTCAATACGATCGATGATGCCATAGAGTTTAATAACACGCTTTGCTGTTTTTAGGCTGTGCTCGGCTTTTTCCTCAAGGCCGATTATTTCTATTCTCTGTGCCTTCAGCCTTCGAATGTCGAATTTTATAAAATTCCGGATATATTGTTTGCTAACCTCCCAGATCAACAAGTTTTGACCGAACCGGATGTTTTTCGCATTATAATGCTTCTCGAAATATTTTATCAACACAGCATCTATATCCTTCAATTTGTTTTTTAGTTCCTCGGCCTTGATTTCCTTCCCGACAAAATCATGATAAATCTCCTCAAGGCTATCGTGGATAATGCTTCCAAATGTGTTCGATTCAATAGAGGTCTCTATTTCCTTTTCCTTTCTGATCTTCAAGATGTATTGAAAATAAAACTTTAAACTACATGATATATAGGAGTTTAGGGCGGAAGGCGAATAACCGGAAATGGATTTCTGCTCTAATTTTTCTATTATCGAATCGGTTTTGTTTATGCTTATTTCGTTAATGTTCAGTGTGGCCGGGATGTTTAGCCCATATTTATTTAAACTAATATTGTTGTTTGTTTTAACCAGTTCGAGCTCTATTTGCCTTAAAAACCTGCTTGGCTCGCCTACCCCTGTGCCTTCCGACGATTGATTGTAGATAATGGAGGTATTTTGTGCATATTGCAACAATCGGAAAAAATGGTACGACATTACCGAGTTTTTGTCCTTGGGCAAAGGTAATCCGTAAAAGTTCCTTATATCAAAGGGTATAAAACTGTCTGGGCTTGCCGCCCTCGGCAAAATTCCCTCATTAGCCGAAATTATGATTATGTTCTTGAAATCGAGCGCCCTAGTCTCCAACATTCCCATTATTTGAATCCCGCTCAGTGGCTCACCCTTTAAATTTATCTCGTAGTTGGTAACTAACTGAAAAAACAGATTGGAGAATGTCTGGAGGTCAAGGTGTCTCAGGTTGTCCCTTGCGCTCATCTCAAACTGCTTGCAGATTCCAAAAAACTTGTTGAACTGCTCCTTGAGTATAGTATCTCCCGTATCGGTCCCGATGATATTTGAGCTCAGATTAAGAAGTATCTCGCCCAGTTTTGTTAAAAGTGCCAGTGCTGTTTCTACCTCATCGAAAAGCAAGCCTGACAAATCGATCAGGCTTTTTGCCCTTGTGCCAAAAAGCTTGAGCAGCTCAGATCTCCCAACATAACTCAGATTTTCATTTATGAAATAATCCCTTATTTTCTTGAGCTCTTCCTTTTGCACTGTGCTTAATCCCGAAATCAACACATTGCTTAAGAATAACTTCTGTAAACTTCTGGTATTTAAGAGTTTTGCCGTATGCAGATTATATTTGATCATCAAGTCGAACCAATCGCTGATAAAGCCTTTTAGCGGGCTAAACAATAATGGATAACCTAGGGTTACGTTATAATTCAGTTTTTCATCGCCTTGCGGATGCTTGTCCGTCAATGAGCTCAGCAAGGGGATAATCAGGTTCTCATCGGCTAAAATAATAGCTGTTTCTGTCAGGTCAACATTTTTCCCTTTGGGGAACAACAGATTAGAAACCAGCTTTACTTGTGCCAACTGTGATTGGACGGCATAAAGATTTATGTTTTTGACAGAGCCTATTAGTCTGTTGGTAAGATAGTTGAATTTATTTAGTTTCCACTTCCTTAATAAGTCCTTAATGTTTTTACCGGCCTCCTGTTCCGGCAGGCCATGCTCTTTTTCGTTAATATAATACTCGTCGGCATCAAAAAATATTTTCGTGTTTTTGTTTTCTTTAATATAAGCGAATACCTTTTCCTCCGATTTTGAAAGCGCATTAAAATTCGCAAAAATATAATTGTCCCATTTTTTTTATTTTAAAAGGACTTCTATATTATCTGAATTGTAGCGATAAATAAAACCTGTATATGCAGATCTTTCGTTCAGCATTACCTTATGCAATTTTAAGTACAGAGGTAAGAGCGATTGGTAAAACCTGATGAAGGACAATTGCATGTCGTTTAGCTCGCTTCCATCCAGGTTCCATTCCTTCATCGCCCTTGCCTCGCTTATATGCCTGAAAATCTCGCTGGCATTGGCCAATTGCAGGTCGATATCGTTAAAATCCCTGATTATCATCGGGGCCCATGAAACAAAATCGGAAAAGCTACGGGCCTTGTTGCCGGTGGTTTCGCGGTAAATATTGAACAGCTTAAAGAATATGCTCAATGGGTCGGCCGTCGTAAAACCAGATAAATGTGCCATAAAATCTTCAATACTAAGCATGTCAGGCAGCCAGTAACTATTGACCCTTCCTTTTAGGAGATGTTTTTTTAAGAAAACTATTGATCGTTTATTTGGAAGGAGTATCAGGGTTCTACAAAGATCGTTTCCAGGGATACTAGATAATTCAAAGGCGATTTTTTCAAGGAACTTCATTGAGTTTGTTTCTTCTTCGAGGAATTTACCTGCTGTTCTTATTCTTTCCTCGGTGCCTAGGTCAAACCAGTATGAACTAGCTTCCTCAAACGCCCTGATGTTTTCTTTTGCTGCCAGGCGGAGCCATTCGTCTATGATTGAGAATTTCCCGGATGAAACTATTTTCTTAGCAAAATCTGCTGAGGCAAGATATATGCCACTATAAGACAGTTGTTTGCCCGACTTTCCGTGCTTGCCCTTAACCCACTTATACTCATTTGTCTGGGTATTTGTCCAGCCAAGCAACTCGTTTTCCGAACCGAAAACTAGTTTTCTGGAGCTGTCCCTTTCCCTTGCACAAAGACTGACAAGATTCTTGTTGTCGGTATGAAATGCCTCAAGTTCCCGGAAATCGAGATTAGAAAGCACATCAACGTTATGGACTAGTACGTTCTCGTCGCCATCGAAGAAACTTGCTGCGCGTTTTATCGCGCCCCCGGTATCAAGCAACATATCGGTTTCATCCGAGATCGCTATTGAGAGCCCGCCCCAGTCTTTGCTTTTTATAAATTCTTTTATCAAAGCGGAATGATGATGCACATTAAGCATTATTTCGTTTATTCCTAAGCTTTTAAGCCTGTTTATCAATCGTTCCAGCATTATGTGCCCGCCTACCTCCACAAGTGCTTTCGGCTTGTTTGCACTTAGTGCCCTTAAGCGGCTACCCAGTCCTGCTGCAAGTATGAATACTTTCATTAAATACCTTTTTCCAGTTGTTGATGACGTAAATTCACTACTACACTTTCGCCATAATTAACAATTATGATCCCTGCTATTTTTTCGGCACTATAAACTGAGCGATGCTTGCCTCCCGTACATCCAAAGTTTATCTGTAAGTTATTAAAACCTCTGTCTAAGTAATTGTCTATACTTTGTTTGATCATTGCAAATGCTTGATTTATAAATAGTTTAGTTTCGGCCTTCTCGTTCAGGAAATCTATTACGACCCTGTCGGTTCCGGTAAAGTCCTTGAGGTTTTTATATCTTCCCGGGTTTGGCAAGGCCCTGCAGTCGAAAGCAAACCCTCCTCCGTTACCGCTCATGTCTAATGGATATCCTCCTTTTTTATAAGCAAAACTGTTAATGCTTACTTGCAGTTTCTTGCCGTCAGGGGTATTAATCTCATATTCCTTCAAATCGCAAATTTGCATAAAAACAGATTTGAGTTCAGCAAATTCATCGCCCAAAGGCTTCTGCTCCAGAAGTATCTTGATGTTTTTAATAACATTAGGGATGCTCTGTAAGAAATGCGCCTTGGCCTGAAGTTTCCCCCTATAACCGTAAGCGCCCATCACCTGCATGATCCTAAACCATATAAACCAATGATAATGCTGCTTGAAGTCCTTGGCTAATCCAGCGGATTGTTTCTCCAGCTCACAAAGGTAAAAGTCTGATAATTCGTCCCTGAAGTCCTCACTCAGATTGGCCTTGGCCTGATATAATAATGAGGCCACATCGTACATAAGTGGTCCCTTACGCCCGCCCTGGAAATCGATACACCAAGGTTCGCCATTGTGTATCATTATGTTACGGGCCTGAAAGTCGCGGTATATGAAAAAACCGGGATTTGCATTAAGCAGTAGCTTACTGAGGTTCCGGAAATCGGTCTCTAGTTTCAATTCATCAAAAAAAACATCATGGGTCTTGATAAAGTAGTATTTGAAATAATTCAAATCCCATAATATGTTGTCGGGGCCGAATTTTTTCACCGGCCAGGCAACATCAAGGTCGAGACCTTCTATACCTTGGGTTTGGAACCTTAAAAGCTGTTTTAAGACTTTCCGGTATAGCTTCCTTTTTTCGCCCGTTTCCATCGATGCGACAGCATCCAACATAGTTTGATCTCCCAGGTCTTGCAGCAAAAAATAGCGGTATGATTCGTCTTTTGCATAAATTTCCGGTACCTTAAGGCCTTTTTTCAGGAAATGCATGCTAAAGGAATATTGAGCTATGTTCTCGTTTACCTCCGGATTAAACGATGCCAAAACGGGCTTGTGGCCGGAATTCTCGAAAAACACCCTAAAATACAACCTCGCCGACCCGGCGGAAGGCAGCTCGACGATTTGTTCCACCTCGGGGTAGTTGTTTTTCATTAAAATCTGATTTATGTTTTCAATATGTGTAACCAAAGTCATAATGGAAAATGATGTCCTATAGTTTTTGTGCTAAATTAATCCATTTGTTAAGACTAAAGCTTATTTAGAGACAATTTGGAATCGATATTTAATTTTTTAATTGATATTTGGTTAATTTTGTGGGTTGATAACTTTAATGAAATAGTAATGGAGCAAAAGGATAAAACGGTTGATGTTTTAAAAACAGCAATCCTTCTTGAAAGAAGAGGAAAGGCTTTCTATACCCAGGCTGCGCGCCAGTCGGAAAGCAAATCGGCAAAAAAGATTTTTGAGATGATGGCCGAGGAAGAAGATGCCCACATCGACTTTCTCGTCAAGCAATTCAAAAACTACCAGGCGAACCACGAGTTCTTGACCGGCGAGGAGCATAGTGAGGAAGACGAGACCGTTGTTCAGATCTTAACCGAAAAGATCAAGAACGAGATATCTGCTGCCGGTTTTGAGGCTGCGGCAATTTCGGCTGCAATTGATTTTGAGAACCGTGCTATAGAAATTTACTCTAAACGCGCGAAAGAGGCTACCGACCCTAAGGAAAGGGATACCTACCGGATGTTGGCGGACTGGGAAAGTACCCATCATAATTTGCTTTATAAGTTGAACGAGGACTTGAAAGAGCAGATATGGGACGACAACAATTTCTGGCCTTTTTGATTTCTTGAAGCGTAAATATCCAGGCTATGAAAAGAATAGCAATGCCCATAGAGGGTGAGAGGCTTGCCCATCATTTTGGGCGAAGCAGTTTGTTTTATTTCGCTGAAGTAGCGGATAAAAAAATCGTAAATACTTATACGAAAGTTCCTCCCCCGCATGCAGAGGGCGTTATACCGCATTGGCTTATCGATGAAAAAGTTACCGATCTGCTAGTCGGCGGCATCGGCCCCAAGGCCATAAATATATTAAACAGCAATAAGATGAATGTTTATGTTGGAGTTGAAGAGGGTGCGGCCGGGCAGATTATGGCCAGCTTCGTTAACAACGATCTGAAATATGGCAAAAACTATTGCCATCACTAACAAGTACATATTTAATAATTATAAATAATAATGGAAACAAAAAATAAAGGATTTAATTCAAAGTTAATCCATGCCGGTGGAATCCACGATGAAAAAGGTAGTGCAGTAACTCCAATTTATCAAACCTCCACATTTAGTTTTAAGAGTGCCGATCATGGCGCACGCTGCTTTTCGGGCGAAGAAAAAGGCTATATCTATACTCGTCTGGGAAATCCGACCATAGAGGATCTGGAGGTTACCGTGGCCGAATTGGAAAACGGTTATGCCAGTCTTGCCGTGGCATCCGGGATGGCAGCAGTAAACACGGTTTATCTTAGCGTGCTTGGTCAAGGCGATCACATGATAGCGCATAACGCCTTGTACGGGCCCTCAAGAGGGATAATGGAAAAGCTATATCCAAAATATGGGGTCGAGTCCGACTTTATCGACACGACAAAAATGGAGGAAATCGAAAAGGCGATCAAAGCAAACACAAAACTGCTGTACCTTGAGACCCCCGCAAACCCTACCATGGGCATAACCGATATAAAAGCCGCCTCGAAACTTGCTCACAAACATGATATTATGGTTTGTGTTGACAATACTTTTTGCAGTCCTTATTTGCAAAACCCCATTGATCTGGGAGCAGATATAGTGCTCCATTCGATGACGAAGTTTATTAACGGCCATGCCGATATAGTTGGCGGAATTGTTATTGCCAAGGAAAAAGCAGTCTTCGACGAGCTTAAATATGTTATGTTGAACATGGGGTTTAATATGGACCCCCATCAGGCATATCTTGTGCGGCGCGGCTTGAAAACCCTGGCTATCAGAATAGACAGGGCACAGGAAAGCTCAAAAAAGGTTGCCGAGTATCTTGAGGCCCACGAAAAAGTGGAGTGGGTGTTGTACCCGGGGCTGAGATCACATCCGCAATATGAATTGGGAATATCGCAAATGAGGGGGCCGGGCGCCATGATCTCGTTTGGTGTGAAGGGAGGTATCGATGCAGGTAAAACCCTAATGGACAATGTTAAGCTGGCATTGCTCGCAGTCTCGCTCGGAGGTATAGAGACCCTCATCCAGCACCCTGCCTCAATGACCCACTCACAACTCAGTCCCGAAGCAAGACATGAATCAGGAATTACGGACGGCCTTATTCGCCTTTCGATAGGTATTGAGGATGTTGAGGACATAATCTCTGATCTGGATCAGGCCTTGTCCCTTGTATAGAAGTTTGTAAATTAATATGATACGAATAAATCTCCCGCTTTTTTGAGGGAGGTTTGTTTTTTAAAAGCAGTCTTGATTATTAGTGTAAATAATTACTATTTTTGCCTTCTTATTTAATTGAGATCAATATAATTAGAATATTTGTAAGAATCTGTTTTGTCGCCTTTTGGCGATGTAATTCTAAAGCATAAAATGTTTGTTTAATAATGGAAGAGAAAACGCAATCCGATCAAAATCCGGAAGTAAAACCGGAGGAGAAGTCTGAAACCACCGATAAGGTAGTAGAAAAAAAATCCGTAGGAGAAATTAGTGTGGCGGAGAAAATCGAAATCTCAAATCTTTTAAAGGGCGTCTTGCCTAAACAAGATACTTTAGGCGTTAGTAACAAGCTTGCCGAGAAAGCATCTGTGATTACAGCACAACTATCTGATACCGAAAGAAAGGAAATACGGCTGCTGCTAAGCGGAAAACTTAAAAAGGAAGTTTCCACCGATCAACAAATTGATTATGGCGGCCTTAACAAACAAGAGCTTGTAGAGTTATTGGAAGATGTTGTATTAGAGAAGGATATCTCCAAGATCAAAAGGCAGGTCTCCGATATCAAAATGCACTTCCATAAGCTTAACCAGGAGGAAATTCATGCCAAGAAACAATTGTTCGTTTCCGAAGGTGGAAATGAAGAGGATTTTGATCACAATGAGGATCCACTGGAGAAAAGGTTCAACATTGCCTTTGGTGTTTATCGCCATAATAAGGTGAAATATTCTGAACGACTTGAAAAGCAGAAGATTATCAACCTGAAACTGAAGCATGAAATACTTGATGAGCTGAAAGAGCTTATAAATTCGGATGAAACCCTCAAGAAAACCTATGATGAGTTTAAGGCACTTCAGGAAAGGTGGAAAGAAATAGGGATGATACCGGCATCGGAACTCAGCGAACTCTGGAAAAACTATCACTTCCTAGTCGAGAAATTCTTCGACAAGGTCAGGATAAACAAGGAACTGCGCGATCTTGACCTAAAGAAGAACCTCGAGGCAAAGATAGCACTTTGTGAAAAGGCCGAGGAATTGCTGATGGAGGAATCCATTATAAAGTCGTTTAAGCTGCTTCAAAAATATCACGACGAATATCGTGAGATAGGCCCTGCCCCCAGCGATAAAAAAGAAGAACTCTGGGCACGTTTTAAAGCGGCAACCGATAAAATCAATGAAAAAAGACGAGAGTATTACTCGGGCATACAAGATATACAGGAAGAAAACTATAAGGCTAAGCTGGCTCTTATTGAACAAGTTGAAGAGGTGGTTGCCTTGGAATCGAATTCAATAAAAGAATGGAATTTAAATACCGAAAAGGTAAATAACCTTTTGAAGACCTGGAAGACGATCGGCAGGGTCCCCAAAGCCCATAACGATGAGGTTTGGGAGACTTTCAGGTCTCATCTGAACACATTTTCGAGAACAAGCGCAAATATTTCAGTGCTATTAAGGAGCAGCAGTTGAATAATTATAATTTGAAGCTCGATTTGTGTGTTGAAGCTGAAAGTTTAAAGGACAGTACCGACTGGAAGAATACTACCGATAAGTTAATACGCCTACAAAAACAATGGAAGACAATAGGTCCTGTGCCAAGGCGCAATTCCGATAAGATATGGAAACGGTTCCGTGCTGCCTGCGATGTTTTCTTTGAAAACAAATCGGCCCATTTTAAAGGCAGGAAAGACGAAGAAAAGAATAATTTTGAGGCTAAAAAGGCAATTGTTGACGCTATTGTTGCTTTTGAGCCAACAAAGGACAAAGCCAAAAACCTCGACACATTAAAAGGCTTCCAGCGCAGCTGGTTCGAGATCGGCCATGTTCCTTTCGACAAAAAAGACAAACTGCAATCGGCATACTGCGAAGCCGTTGATGCCCTGCTCGATAAAATGCAGATTACAAAATCAGAGCTGTCGCAAGAGGATTTCAAGGAAAAAGTCGAGCTAATGAAAAGCTCCCCTGATTCCGACCGCATAATCTTTAAGGAGAAATCTTTCCTCAGGAATAAAATCAATAAACTGCAAGAGGATGTGACTCTTTGGGAGAACAACATCGGTTTCTTTAGTATCACAAATAAATCGAATACCTTTAAAGATGAGTTCCAGAAGAAGATAGATAAGGCTAAAAAAGAGATCGAACTGATAAAGACAAAGCTCAGGATGCTTTAAAGAACAGAAAATCAGGCTAATAAATCTAATCAATAAACTTAGTACGAGCACATCAAAGAAACACTTTTATAAAAGTATTTGTTTGTGTTTTTGCTGTAATCCCAAAACGGCAACGAGGACGGTTTCGCATTTATAATTTATTCTCCGGCTGCGATTTCATAATAGGAGCAAGTTGATTTATAGGTATTTAATAGTTTGTTAAAGATAAGACCGTTGCAATACCAAGTTTTTTAATGAATTAAGACAATCTTTTATACACCTTCTTCATTGCCGAATTTTTAAAGTCCTCACAGACAACAGTCTGCTGTGGGTTTAAAAATACTGCCGCCTCGAATTTGAACTAAATATTGGTTACTACTCAGCAGGTTCATCAAGTTGATTATCAATAGCCCCATGCTTCAGCGTGGGGCTATATATTTGAAATCTCAGTAGTTTTAGCGGAAATTTTGTGTTTTTCAAACAAAAATTGTGACAAAACGGATAGGTAACCAATGAGTTAAT
>JAJRQZ010000097.1 GCA_024279935.1 Bacteroidota bacterium | reverse complement strand
TTTTAGCTGTCCCCGATGAAATATAGAAAGTGCTCAGTAAGTTCCGATTTAACAACTCTAGCATCCTCCTTACCGCTGCGCTCAAACGAGGACGAGTTACAGTTGTAGCATTTTAGCATCCTCGTCACAGACGAGGACGAGTTACAGTTGTAGCATGCATATCTAATACTCCCCCCAACTCTTAACACTCAAATCCTCAGGCTTATACTTGCTTATGGCATAGATAAATGCACTTGCCAGGCGGGAGTTTGTTATCAGAGGAACGTTGAAATCGACGGCGGCCCGCCTTATGCTGTAATCGTTGTTCAATTCGGCCGATTCAAGGTTTTTCGGGATATTTATCACCAGATCGACATCAGCGTTTTTTATTAAGTCGAAGGCATTTGGCGACTGTTTTATATCAGGCCAGTAAACAACTGTTGAAACGATGTCGTTATCCTGGAAATAATTATGCGTTCCGATCGTTGTAAAGAGCTTAAACCCCATTTTCCGCAAAATCCTGGCACTTTCGAGTAGTTCCACCTTCGAGCGTGTTTCGCCCGAGGAGATAAGAACCGCCTTTTTTGGAATTCGATACCCAACAGCCAGCATAGCCTTTAAAATGGCTTCGTAATAATCATCGCCAAGGCAGCCCACTTCTCCTGTTGAAGCCATATCAACACCGAGGACAGGGTCGGCTTTGCTAAGGCGCGAGAACGAAAATTGCGAGGCTTTGACGCCGATATAGTCTATATCGAAAAGTGATTTATTGGGCTTTTCTACTTTTTCGCCCAGCATAATCCTGGTTGCATAATCTATGAAATTGGTTTTAAGCACTTTACTTACGAAGGGGAGGCTTCGCGATGCGCGCAGGTTGCATTCAATAACTTTTATGTCGTTGTCCTTTGCAAGAAACTGTATGTTGAACGGACCACTGATGTGAAGTTCTTGAGCTATGCGTCGGCTAATCTTTTTAATCCTTCTAATTGTTTCGACGTAAACTTTTTGAGGTGGGAACATTATTGTCGCGTCGCCTGAATGTACTCCGGCGAATTCGATATGTTCCGAAATTGCGTAAACAATAATCTCGCCCTTGTCGGCAACGGCATCCATCTCAATTTCCTTGGCGTTTTCCAGGAATCGGGAAACTACTACCGGGTATTGTTTTGAAACCTGTGTTGCAAGTTTCAGGAAATGTTCCAGCTCGTTGCGGTTGGAGACTACGTTCATGGCAGCTCCTGAAAGGACATAGGAAGGTCTTATCAATACAGGAAAACCGACTTGGGATGTGAACTTGAAAACATCGTTCATATTGCTGAGTTCCTGCCATTCGGGTTGGTCAACGCCAATTTTGTCGAGCATGCCTGAAAATTTATGACGGTTCTCCGCCATGTCGATATAGAAAGCCTGTGTTCCCAATATGTTGATGCCAAGCCTGTTATACCTGATTGCCAGATTGTTAGGTATCTGTCCCCCAGTAGAAACTATAAGTCCCAGCGGATTTTCGAGTTCAATGATGTCGAGTGTTCTTTCTAAGGTCAACTCATCAAAATACAGCCGGTCGCTCAAATCATAGTCAGTGCTTACAGTTTCAGGATTATAATTTATCATGACACCCTGATAACCTTTGTCGCGAACGGTTTGCAATGCGTTAACCCCCGACCAGTCGAACTCAACGCTGCTACCGATACGGTATGCGCCCGAACCAAGAATAATAACGGGCTTGACGTCTGCTGAATAATTCAGGTCGTGCTCGCTTCCGTGATATGTTAAATACAAATAATTCGTTATGGCCGGATGTTCCGCGGCAAGCGTGTCGATTTGTTTTACAAATGGTCTGATATTGCGTGATTTGCGAAAGTTTCTGATTTTCAGGATCTCTGTGTCATCTTGCCCGAAACTATCGCTACCATGGAAAATACGAGCCAACTGGAAATCTGAGAAACCTTTTTTCTTTGCCTTTAAGAGCAATTCGTCATCAAGTTCAGAGATGTTTCCGAGCGAATTCAATTCTTTAAATGTATCATGGATGCTCATTAGTTTTTCGAGAAACCAGATGTCGATTTTTGTCTTCTCATAAACTCGCTCAACTGTCCATCCATTTTTGAATGCTTCAGCAATTACGAACATCCTTTTGTCCGTGGGGTTTGAAAGCTCGTTCTCAAAATCCCCGACTTCATATTCTTTATTGCCTACAAAACCGTGCATTCCAAGACCTATCATACGAAGCCCTTTCTGTATGACTTCCTCGAAACTTCTGCCAATGGCCATTATTTCGCCGACGCTTTTCATGCTGGAACCTATTTCGCTTGAAACACCGATGAATTTTTTCAAGTCCCAGCGCGGTATTTTACAAACCATATAGTCCAGGGCAGGCTCGAAAAACGCGCTTGTGGTTTTTGTAACCGAATTTTTCAGTTGGTGTAGCCCATAGCCCAGTCCCAGTTTTGCTGCAACAAATGCAAGAGGGTATCCTGTTGCCTTGCTCGCCAGTGCGCTGGAGCGCGATAGGCGGGCATTTACTTCTATCACCCTGTAATTTTCCGAGTTCGGGTCCAAGGCATATTGTACGTTGCACTCCCCGACAATACCTATGGATTTCACTATTTTTATACTTAAAGCCCTTAGTTTATGATATTCGCTGTTGGTGAGGGTTTGCGACGGGGCAATTACTATGCTCTCGCCTGTATGTATCCCCAGTGGGTCGAAGTTTTCCATGTTGCAAACGGTGATGCAATTGTCGTATTTATCTCTAACAACTTCATATTCAACCTCTTTCCACCCTTTTAATGATTCTTCAACCAAGATTTGCTTTGAATATGAGAATGCCTTGGATGCCAGTGATTTTAATTCGTCTTCATCATTGCAAAAACCGCTGCCTTGTCCCCCAAGGCTAAATGCCGCCCTGATAATAATCGGGAAACCTATTTTATCGGCTGCTCCCAGTGCATCATCGATGTTTTCAACAGCAAATGATTTGGGGGTATCAACATCTATCGACAATAACTTCTTGGTAAATGCCTCACGGTCCTCGGTCTCCATTATGGCTGCCACCGGTGTTCCCAAAACCCTGACTTTGTGTTTCTCAAGTATGCCGTTCTCAAAAAGTTCAACTCCGCAATTTAGTGCCGTTTGCCCTCCAAACGCCAACAATATACCATCGGGTTTCTCTTTTTCGATGATTCGCTCAGCGAAATATGGTGTTACCGGCAGAAAGTAAATCTCGTCGGCAAGTTTCTCCGACGTTTGTACTGTCGCGATATTGGGATTTATCAGGATGGTTTTAACACCTTCCTCCTTTAGGGCCTTGAGTGCCTGTGCGCCGCTGTAATCAAACTCGCCGGCTTCACCTATCTTTAAAGCGCCGGAACCAAGTATGAGGACTTTTTCTGTTTTTTTATTCATGATTTTTTGTATTTGTGATTTGGGATGACGGGAAATAGCCTGAGCAAATGTGATAGGGGAATAAATGTTGATGCAGTAGTGCTTGCCGCAATCGGATATGTTGTGATATGCTCATAAAATTGAACTTTGCTAAAAACTTTTTGTTGAAACTGTTCCAATCCACCCTTAAACCACTCATATTTAAACCTTTGAACCAACTTTGAACCCTTAAATCTTTCAAGCTATAAACCTTTCCCCTCACCCATCGATCATACTAATAAACTCCTCGAACAAAAATGCCGTATCAGTTGGGCCGCTACTGGCCTCCGGGTGAAATTGAGTGCTGAATATGTCTTTTACAGAGTGTTTTAAACCTTCGTTGCTGCCATCATTCAAATTTGTAAAATATTCTTCCCATCCGGGTTGAATACTCTTTTCGTCAACTGCATAACCGTGATTTTGGGAAGTGAGCCATGCTTTGTTGGTGCCTTTTTCCAAAACAGGCTGATTATGGCTGCGGTGGCCAAATTTTAATTTATAAGTTTTTGCACCGGATGCCAGTGCGAGCAGTTGATGGCCAAGGCAAATCCCGAAAATGGGCTTGTCTTCCGCAATTGAAAGCTTGAGGTTCTCAATAGTTGTTATGCACATTTCAGGATTGCCGGGACCGTTTGATATAAACAGCCCGTCATATTCTTCTTTAGAATAATCGTAGTTCCAGGGAACTCTTATAACAGTACAGTTAAATCGGAGCAAGTACCTGATAATATTACTCTTAACTCCGCAATCAATTAATAAGACCTTCTTGTTCCCGTTTCCGTAAACCACTTTCTCTTTTACAGCAACCAAATCTACAAGATTTATCAGGTTGGGATCCTCGAACTTAATGTCGTGATCGAAAACTATTTTTGCCAGCATGCTACCCTTTTCCCGAATTATTTTTGTGAGCATACGCGTATCAATACCAAAAAGCGCAGGTACATTTTCCTCTTTAAGCCATCTGCCAAGGCTTTTGGAAGCGTTCCAATGATTGTGTTTCTCCGAATAGTCGCTGATTATCAGGGCGTTGACATGTATATTGTCAGACTCGAAGTTCTTAAGCAAGCCGTTTTCAGACTCATTGCCGGGAACACCGTAATTTCCAATTGAAGGGTAGGTAAGGACTAAAATCTGTCCTTTATATGAGGGGTCGGTGAGACTTTCCGGATAACCTGTCATTGCAGTATTAAAAACTATTTCGCCGGCGACGGCAGTCTCGCTTCCAAAAGAATAACCTTCAAGTTCGTATCCGTCCTCGAGTATCAATCTTGCTTTTTTATATCTCGGCATATCGATGATTTAAAAAAATAGGCAAAAAAAAGACGGCCAATAAAGCCGTCATTATTAAAAATATATAGTTTGATCCGGTTTCGCGACCGGAAAAATCTTGCAGTAGCATCCTAACAGAACTTAGTTGGTTCATATTAGGATGCAAATATATATCTTGATTGTGGATATTAATGACGGCTTTCTATATTTTGTTAACAATGTTTGAACAATAAGTTGGTTTATGATTTAATAACGATATTTGTCCTCACAAAATTCAATCTGGCCTTCGTACAACTATATGCTTTCACCGCATGCCAAAATTAAATCGCGGACAGGTTTGGGGAACATCGCATAATGCTTGTTTAAAAATGAACTATAAAGAAGAAACATAGCCCAGCTATCTTTAAGCTTAATCTTTGATGCTGGTCAGTTACGTTTTTTTTATTAGTTTTGAGCAATTAGTGCCGTGAGTTGTTCTATAAAAAATCTTGGTGAAGATCATACTTAAATAATGGCTTGCAGGCTTTTAAGCAAAAGCTCATTATAAAATAATGATTTAAAAAAAGCCTTCCCGTTCTTGGGAAGGCTTTTGAAATTTGTGTTTGAACCCAATTATTTATCCAAGCCTTGTTCGTTGACAAAATCAGTTAAAATACCTTCCAGGGTAGGCTCGCCTATTTCCTGCAAATCGTAATACACCCTTGTAGAAGGCTTGTTGATTTTTAGTATTCTTTGTAAGTCGATGGGAGTACCGATCACAACCGCATCACAATCAGTATTGTTGATGGTTGTTTCCAGGTCTTTTAATTGCTGCTCGCTATATCCCATGGCAGGAAGCAAGATTCCGATATTCGGATAAATCTTAAAAGTATCGGCAAGCTTTCCAACAACAAAAGGACGAGGATCGACAAGCTCGGCAGCACCATATTTCTTTGCGGCAACGGTACCTGCGCCAAGTTTCATCTCACCATGAGTCAGCGTTGGCCCGTCTTCGATTACCAATACCCTTTTCCCTTTGATAACTTCAGGATTGTCAACCTTTATCGGAGATGCTGCATCAACAACAATAGCGTTTGGTGCAACTTTATCAATGTTTTCGCGAACTGTCTGTATTGCATCGTTATCGGCAGTATCCATCTTGTTGATAATGGCCACATCTGCCAATCGGAGGGTTACCTCGCCGGGATAGTATTTCAACTCATGGCCGGGGCGGTGCGGGTCAACAACGGTCATGTTCAAATCGGGCTTATAGAATGGGAAGTCGTTGTTTCCGCCGTCCCATAAAACCACATCGCAGCCATCAGGGTCGTTTTCGGCAGCACGCAAAATTGCTTCATAATCAACGCCGGCATAAATAACGTTGCCTCTAACTACGTGAGGTTCATATTCTTCCATTTCCTCAACCGTGCATTTGTGCTTGGCCAGATCAGCAACACTGGCAAAACGTTGAACGGCTTGCTCAACTAAGTTGCCATAAGGCATAGGATGGCGGACAGCTACTACTTTTAATCCCTTAGCCATTAAATATTCGATAACTTTGCGCGAAGTCTGACTTTTTCCGCAACCTGTCCTAACCGCTCCCACAGCGATTAAAGGCTTAGTGCTTTTAACCATAGTGTCGGCAGGACCCAATAAGTTAAAATTGGCGCCGGCGGCATTTACGATGGCACTAATTCCCATGACCCGCTCGTAAGGAACGTCGCTATATGAGAAAACACAATCGTCGATATCAAGTTCTTTTATTAGTTTCGGAAGGTCGGCTTCAGCATATATTGGAATCCCGTCCGGATATAGGTCGCCAGCGAGTTCAGCAGGGTATTTCCTGCCGTCGATGTCAGGAATCTGGGCAGCGGTAAATGCTAATACGTTATAATCTTCATTTCCCCGATAATAAGTATGGAAGTTATGGAAGTCCCTTCCGGCTGCTCCAATAATAATTACGTTTTTCTTCATATCTGATAATTATTTAATGTTAAAAAAAAACTATTAAAAATAAAACTTTGCCTCAAAATTAAGACTTTAAGTGAGTGCTTTTACTTGCGATGCGTTATTTAGGCTAATTTAGAACCATTAAAAGGAGGTGGGTCGGTTTTTTGTTTTTCCCCTTTCGACAATTGTTGGTCTTCATGTCCCGGGATTTTAATTTGTAGATATATTGAACAATAATATTAATTTTGCGGCTCGAAAAAAATGATACATGATGATTGAAGATATTATCGCGGATTCTCTTAAAAATTGCGTTAAATTACTGTATAACAGTAATATAAACGATAAGCTCGCACAAATTCAAAAAACTCGGATTGAATTTGAAGGCGATTATACCATTGTTGTTTTTCCCCTTTTGGGAATTTCACGTAAGAAGCCTGAGCAAACCGCTAATGAAATTGGCAATTACTTTATTGAGAACATCGAAGAAATTGAGGCTTTTAACGTAATAAAAGGGTTCTTGAATTTAAGCCTTACCAATGATTTCTGGATAAGTTTCTTCAATCGTAATTCACGAGAAGAGGCTTTTGGCTTTCAAGAAAACAAAATATCTAGTCCGCTTGTTATTGAATATTCATCGCCTAACACAAACAAACCCCTTCACCTGGGCCATGTTAGGAATAATCTGCTGGGATGGTCGGTTGCCGAGATTAATAAGGCTGCCGGGAAAAACGTAAAAAAAGTCAATCTCGTCAACGACAGGGGAATACATATCTGCAAGTCGATGCTGGCATGGCAGAAATGGGGCGATGACAAAACCCCCGGGTCGAGTGGGCAGAAAGGCGATAAATTGGTGGGCGATTTCTATGTTAAATTCGATGTGGAGTATAAAAAAGAAATAGCAGCACTTATCGAAAACGGTATCGACAAAGGTGAGGCGGCCCAAAATGCGCCCTTATTGCTAGAAGCAAAACAGATGCTGAAAAAATGGGAAAAGGGCGACAAGGATGTACATGAGCTTTGGAAGAAGATGAACGCCTGGGTTTATGATGGTTTTGATATTACTTATAAGCGCATGGGAATAGATTTCGATAAGGTTTATTACGAATCGGAAACATACCTGCTCGGAAAGGATATCGTTGAGGAAGGGCTTGAGAAGGGGGTTCTTTTTAAGAAGGAAGACAGTTCCGTTTGGTGCGACCTCAGCGACGAAGGCCTGGACCGGAAACTCTTGCTCCGCTCTGATGGCACTTCTGTCTATATGACCCAGGATCTTGGAACTGCCCAACTTCGCGTTGACGATTTTAATCCCGAAGGCCTAGTATATGTTGTTGGAAACGAGCAGATTTATCATTTCGATGTTTTGAAAAAGATCCTTAATAAACTTGGCAGGAGCTGGGCAGGCAATATTTTCCATTTGAGCTATGGGATGGTCGAACTACCTCACGGCAAGATGAAATCCAGGGAAGGAACAGTTGTTGATGCCGACGACCTTATGGACGAGATGTATGATACCGCCCGGAAAACCAGCGAGGAATTGGCAAAGTTCGACGACTTCACGGATGAGGAATCCCATAAGCTTTATACCATGTTGAGCATGGGGGCCTTAAAGTATTTTATCCTAAAGGTGGACCCTAAGAAAACTATGATGTTCAACCCTGAGGAGTCCATCGACTTTTCAGGAAACACTGGGCCGTTTATTCAATATACACATGCCAGGATAAAGTCTGTGTTGCGAAAGGCCGACAAGGCCGGAATTGATTATAACCAGGAATTTTCATCTGCTAAGCTTGCGTCTAAGGAAAAGTCTATTATAAAGCTGATCTACGATTTCCCATCCGTTGTTCAGCTTGCGGCCAAAAGTTATAGCCCTGCCCTGATAGCCAACTTTGCTTACGATCTGGCAAAAGAATATAATCAGTTTTATCATGAGCTGCCCATGCTCAAAGAGGTGGATGAGGAAAAACGCTCGCTGAGGCTGGCTGTCTCAGCCTTCACGGCTAATGTCATCAAGTCGGCTTTCAGTTTGTTGGGAATCGAGGTGCCTGAGAGGATGTAATTGTTTAATACGCCGGTATGACTGATTTACCCGCATTGGTATCGTAGCCCCGCAACCGTGCGTAATAGCAGAACGATATCTATACTTCAACAGCTTACCGCTGTGCTTTGTTGGCTTTTTATTTTTTTACAATAATTTTTTTGGTGATCGTAGTGTTTCTAACTGTTATCTTGGCAAGATAAATTCCGTTAGGAAGATTAGAGATATTTATTTTGCGGTTATCGGAATTAATGTTGTCAAATGAAGAAACGGTATTTCCTTTTAAGTCCAAAATTGTTGTTGCTGAAACTTTTACCGATGATTTAATGTTGAGATAGCTGCTTGCCGGATTAGGGAATAGCCTTATAAAGATACCGGGTTTGTTTTGGTTGATATTCAATACGTTATCAACTTTGGCCCTTATCATGAAATCCTGATATGTGGAGAACATCCAATTACCGCCGGCTTGTCGCAGATAGGAGCGATAAACAGTTGGAAAATCAGTGTCTATGCCCATGGGAGGGCAATCGGGTGCCGTTGTTACTTGCATCGTTCCCAAATAAAAAACATCGTCATCGAAGAACTCAAGATCGAAAATCGAGTCGAAGACCACCCATTCGTAGTTGTTGACAGTTATTCGCACCGAGTCGAGTATTTCACCGGGCATACCGTTAGTGCCATCGTTGTCGAAAGCACAGATGACCATATCTTTTCCAAGAAAATAACCGCCCTCGGGAAAACTTCCGTCACCCACATAAAGACTACCGCCGGTTAGCCTGAAAGGATAAGCGGGAGCCGTAAATTTAACTGCCATTATTCCCCCGGCCTCTATCCATGCAGAGTATTCCTCGGCGCTGCCATCGTCGTATTTTATTTCCGTGCCATATTTATCAGCTTGCGCAAAGATGTATGCGTCGAACAATAAGAAAAAAGCAAGACAGAGATTACTTAAATTAAAAATTTGCTTTCTCATTTCTAGAAGGTTTAAATTCAGGCAATAAAGATACGAATATAAATTAAAAGATTAAAATATCCTTTAAAAACCTTAAATCGGTAGATTCAACTAACAAACGCAACTTTATGATTTATAAAATTATAAAATAATTCGAAAGGTTTCTCAAACCCTAGGTTTTTTCTTGGTCTTCTATTTATTTTCATTTGTATTTCTTTTAGGTTTAGCGTGTTATCTTTGTTTATAATTGATTTCT